>JALXCV010000088.1 GCA_026990765.1 Hyphomicrobiales bacterium
CAACCGGGGCATCATTGACCGCAGTGACAGTAACCGTAACTGTAGCAGTATCGGTGCCACCATTGCCATCTGTGATGGTGTAAGTAATGGTGTCGGTGCCATTGAAGTTGGCATCGGGCGTATAGTTGATGGTGCCATCGACATTTACTGTGACTGTGCCATGCGGGGCTGTGGGTATGCCGGACAGGCTTACGGTGTCACCATCTACGTCGCTATCATTGCCCAGCACATTGATATTATTTACTGCGGTGTCTTCTGTAGTGCTGGCCGTATCGGCAACTGCGGTTGGGGGGCTGTTTTCGTTATCGTCTATGGTTGTTGTCTGGGTGTTGTCCAGGCTCAACTGGCTATTGGTAGCGTTAGTCAGATCTATGCGGTAATTTTCGTTACCTTCTGCAAGGGCATCATCGGTGGTTGCCAGATTTATTACAAGATCGGGCATAATTTCACCGGCTGGGGTGAAAACCATTGATTCATTGTCGCCTATGGAGGCACTGTTATAGGAGAACTGGGTATAAAGGGCTGCACCGTTTGATACGCCGATTGTTGCTGATGCACCATCATTTGCATGTGATGCCTGGACATCGCTGTAGCGGAACTCGATTGAATTATCGGCCTCATTCAATACCAGTTGGAAAGTTGCCGGATTACTTCCTGAGTATTCGGCGATCTGGTTCCACTGGATAATAAACTGGCGGTTTGGCCCGCTACCGATTGTCTGGATATATACGCTGTCAGAATCAGCATCTGCCGGGTTCCAGTCATCCCACAAAACGGCTATTGCCGGGAGATTGCCTATGGTATCTCCGGCAGTAAAATCCTGATTTGAATATTCATTTGAACCACCGGTGAAGGTTACAAAACCGTTGGAGCCGACATAAAGGTTGGTATAGGTGGTTCCATAAAAATCAAAATTGAATCCAATATTCTCCGCGCTGGATGAATCATCACTCAAAGATATGGCTGTGCCTGTTGCTGAAATATCATTGAAATTTGAGGTGCTGGTATCATGTGAATAGGAATAATTGGCAGGGGCGGTATAGGTTAAGGTTGTACCATCAAAAGTCAGATCCGATCTGCCAGCAACTGCTGCATTGACCGCATCAACAAAACTGGCATGATCGGCAGCTGTAGTGGTTACATCAATCAGTGACAGATCGACAGATGCAGAAGTGCCAGGGGCAATGGCCTGATCAAGCGAGATGGTATAGCTGGCAGTTGCACCCTCATTGACGGTTGAGGTGCCGGTTATTGACCAGTCAACCACGGGTGAGACCTTGACCTCAACTGTTGCTGTATCTGTACCGCCATTGCCATCAGTTATGGTGTAGGTGATGGTATCGGTGCCATTAAAATCGGCATTGGGGGTATAATTTATGGTGCCATCGCCATTGACGCTTACTGTACCATTGGGTGCGGTTGGAGTGCCAACAAGTGTGACTGTATCACCATCCGGGTCACTGTCATTGCCTAAAACATCAATATTCGATACTGTGGTATCTTCGCTGGTAGCAGCCGTATCATTGACAGCAACCGGGGCATCGGCCACAGCTGCTATTGTGACGGTGACGGTGGCTGTATCGGTGGCGCCATTACTGTCAGTAATAGTGTAGGTAATTGTATCAGTGCCGTTGAAATTGGCATCTGGAATGTAATTTATGGTGCCATCAACATTAACGGTTACCGTGCCATTGGTTGCGGTTGGGACACCTTTTATACTTATGGTGTCGCCAGCATCAGGGTCTGAATCATTGGCCAGAACATCTATGTTGCTGATGGTAGTATCTTCAGTACCGCTGGCAGTATCTGCAACTGCAACCGGTGCCTGATTAAGCCGGGTCAGTGTCAGGGCGTCAATGCGCATGCCACGGCCATAATTTACCGGTGTACCCGTGGCATCAAATGACAATTCGACATTGCCGCCTGTTCCGGTAAAGCTTACGGTCTGATTTATCCAGTTATGGTCTGAAAGACCGGTAGCATCCTGTGTCCAGGAACCGGCTACAACGCCATCAACCGAGAATGACATCGAGTTGACGGTTGCATCAAATCCTGGTCTGCCAGCATAGATGAAATTCATCTCATAGGTAGCACCGGCTATGGTTGAAATGGTACGATTAATATCACTGGAATCGGGATATGTGCCGGATGGATCATCATTCAGTTCGATATACTGGGTGCCATCAGGCGTAGTCCAGCCATTGGTGCCATCTGTCCATATTTCAATTTGATCATCGTCTGACCCCCAACCCTCTATCGGAGCTGCTCGGTGACCAGTACCTGAGGTGGTCTCCCAGTCGGTGGTGAAAATTACCGTATCGGCCAGAACCCCATGCCAGGAAAGGCTGGAAATGCGCTCAAGCATGTCGGAAGTAGCGATTTCACCAGTATTGACTTCAAGAACCCAGTCACCACCATGATCAATATCACCGGTCAGGTCATCAGATGAGGCAACATCGGCACCGGTTGCCCTGGCCAGAGTTTCAGAAGCTGCCCTGCCCTCGTCGCCACGACCAAAATTACAGCCATAGACCAGAATATCACCAGCCTCGTTCATGGCTTTGCCGATTACCGACATTTCATCAGCATACTGACCGTTAATCGAATCAGCATCCAGAATGGCGTTGCCAAGGCTCAAGGAACCATCAGAACCATGTGAGATGATGTGGATGGCAGACAGGTTTTCGCGGCCCGACAAAGTAGCCGCAATCTGTTCAACACCATCTGTTTCAGTATCAAGCACCACAACTTCTGCGGAAGACCCGATACCACTCAAAATGGTTTGCAGATCATCAACAGTAGCATCGACAAAAACAATTTCACTGGTCCGGGAAACCGGCGATGCAGCCACGGCATCCGCCAACTCCATGGTTTGGCTTGCAGAATCGTGATCTGAACTATCTGGATGATCACTGGCGGCCTGATCAATTACCTCAATACCGGTTGCAACGGCTGCAGCATCAAGCGCGATACGTTGCTCCAGAGCCAGCATGTGACCGGTTTGCCTGAGCGAATTAACAGCCAGATCAGCTGTTTTTTCAGTGTCGGTTTTTTTACCAGATCTGATATTTGCCGGTTTGACGCCCTTCATGAGCGGAACTCCTCAAACTTGCCTCATTATTTGCAACAATTTCAAATTTTGCGCATAATTCGGCCATTAGTTGTTTGATTTATTCTATCCAGAGCAAACTAATAAGTTGTTAAGTATGTCATGCAGGTTTTAGACTCTTTAACATGGTAAATGAGTCATTAAAGCAAACTGAACAATTCAATATGCCGTGTATAATTTATTGCTTGATTCAGTTTTTAACTGTTTACAGGGTTTTATATACCGGTTTTTAACTGTTTTTACTTGTTTTTTGCCTGTATTATTGTCTCAATTTGAATCAATCAAGGTGATTTTAATAGTTCAAACACTACAAAAATGCTCAAACAACTGTGTTTATAAGACAGACTGGCAAGCTAAGCACTAACTATTCTTGGTTAATTACTGTCGTGCCACACAAGTTTGCTGTTCAGTTTCGTTACGTAAACATTGCAGTTGAATAAAAACTTTGAAAATCAGTATAATTTAAGGCCCAGCAGGGGGACTTCAGAATATAGAAGATCGATTTGCGAAGCTGGCAGTGATGCCGGTTTATAGTAGCGTGAAACCTCAATTTTCTCATATTCAGATGGCTTGACTTCAGGTCCGACCATTCTGGAATCACAGGTCAGAACCGCTTCCTTTTCAGGCAATATCATATCGGCCAGACTTTGAATATTTGCTGTTAATCCAGAAATATTGCTATTATGCAGTATCTCGTAATTCATGGTATCGTCCTGGCTGCGCTCCTGCAAATGCAGCATCAGGAAAACATTGCCATGATCCGGGGTTTTCAGCAGACAGGCAAAAACATCCAGCCCGGCATGCTGGCTGATGATGGTTGTGTCAGTTGGCGTCAGTTCACTTGCGGGAATGTTGTCACCTGTATAGATGCGCAATCCTGCATCATCAGCTGCATGGCGGCGATGCCAGTAAAGACGCTTGTCATCCAGAAGCTCCCAACCGATTTTTCCAAGCAAGGCCCCTGAGCGGAAATTGGCGCTAAAGGCTGTATAGGTTACGGTTGCATCGCCAGTTATGAATTGCAGCATTTCCATTCCGATACCGGTGCGGCGCAAATCCTTTTCAAGATACCATGATGTTATGTTTCCGGTGCGATAATATTTTCCCGCCACCGGGCGATCGGCAAATACGATGCCCAGAAAACCATTGATTGCGCCACCCCGGACAACTACAACACCATATTTATCGTCGGTTTTATTCCAGCGACAATCGAGAATATTTCGCCATTTGGCAAAGTCCAGCTTTCCCATTTTCTCATGCAGATATTGCTGTACTTTATCAATTTCGCCCGGTAGCGCCCAGCGAATTTCAGTCATTGTGATCCAGTTCCGTTCCCAGGCTGATCCATTTTACCGCCGCATGGCGATTTGTCTGTGCAGCCAGCCTTTCCAGAAACTTCCATAATTGTTTGTCATGATCAAGATGGTGGGTGCAGATTCCGGTGGGTTCAGTTGCATCAGTTTTGGCGGTGCGGCGTAATTGCAAATGATCGATCAGATATTCAACTGCCCTGTCATCACCTTTGAAATAAGGACCATTCTTCCATTTGATCGGGTCACAATGAGTGTTGACAATCCTTAATCCTGAACAGGCGTAAATGTTGTCACGCGGGTTTTCCATGGACAGGCCGACAAAACCCAGCTCAGGCAGAAGATTTACAATGTTCGTATCAATTCTGGTCCATGGTGGCACCTGAACTGCCAGGAATTTACTTCCAAAAGCCTGTTTGAGGATTTTCAGGCCATCCTGCAACTCGGCCAGCAACATATCAACCGGTCGATGCAGGCCAAGCTCCCATTTGCCCTCACCTTTTTGTGCGTAATTCTTGTGGGCATATCCATGCTGGAGGACACGGGTATGATCTTGTGAATTAAGGTAATCTGTCAGTTCAGCTTCCAGAGCTGCTGGAACCACGGCCAGATGTAAGGGGATTTCTGCATTTTCTGCTATTTCAACCAGTTGTTTCACTGCCGGTGTCAGGCGGGCTGCATCATCATCGCGCCACCACATGGTAGCTGTCTGATCATTTTTCAGCCACTGATCAAGTTCAGCATCAAGTTTTTGCCAGCAATCAGCCATGGTCTACCAGCCACCACCGCCGCCGCCACCACCGCCGCCGCCGGAAAAACCAC
>JALXCV010000089.1 GCA_026990765.1 Hyphomicrobiales bacterium
GTCCACTTATATCGTGATAATAAAATTTTTTGAAAATCAAAAACATTGGAGATGTGAAATGGTAGTGGTCAAGCCTTGTGAAAATCCTGAAGACAACCCGCGGGTGAAAGCGGTTTTTGATGATATTCGTGCCACCAGAAAATCTGACTTTATCAATAATGTCTGGCACTATCTGGCGATTGATGAGGCGTTGCTGGAGCGTACATGGAGTGAAGTCAAGGAGGTTATGGCTACCCCATCTGATCTTGACCCGTTTACCAAGGAACTGATCTATCTGGCAGTCTCGATTATCAATAATTGCGAATATTGTGTGCATTCTCATTCTGCAGCAGCCCGGGCCAAGGGCATGACACAGGCCCAATATGCCGAGGTGCTGAAAATTGTATCACTGGCGGCCAAGACCAATCATTTGTGCAATGCCATGCAGATACCGGTTGATCCTGAATTTCAGGTAACTGATGAATAGGAGACAGTAAACATGTCAATGGCAATAGCAGCTGCAAAACCTGGTGGTGCCGATGTTTTGCACAAAAAGGAAATCGTGACCGCAAAGCCCGGTAAGGGTGAAGTTCTGGTTCGCCATAGTGCAATCGGGGTTAATTTCATCGATGTCTATTTCAGGAGCGGGCTTTATCCATGGCCGGTTGAAAAAGACCTGATACTGGGCAGTGAGGCTGCCGGAACCATTGTGGCAATGGGTGAGGGGGTAAGTGAATTCAATATTGGTGACAAAATTGCCTATACTGTGCCCAATGGCGCCTATTGTCAGGAGCGGATAATTGAAGCCCGGCATCTGGTGCCCCTGCCTGAGGCGATTGATGTAAAGGTTGCCGCAGCATCAATGCTGAAAGGCCTGACCGCCCATTATTTGCTGCATCGTTCTTTCAAGGTAGAAAAGGGCCAAACCGTATTGTTTCATGCCGGGGCAGGCGGGGTTGGCCTGATTGCTGGACAGTGGCTGGCGGCCAAGGGGGTAACGGCAATCGGTACTGCAGGTGGCAAGGAAAAATGCGAGCTGGCGGCAAAAAATGGCTATGCTCACATGATTGACTATATGAGTGAGGATTTTGTCGAACGTGTGAAAGAGATTACCGGTGGTGAAGGGGTGGATGCTGTTTATGACAGTGTTGGCAAGGATACTTATCCCGGCTCTTTGAACTGTCTTAAAACCTTTGGGACTCTGGTCAATTTTGGCCAGTCATCAGGTCCGGCACTGGATTTCAAACTGTCAGATCTGGCTGTTGGCTCATATAGTGTTACCCGGCCAATATTGTTTCATTTCACAGCCGACAGGGAATATCTCAAACAGGCGTCATCTGAATTGTTTGCGATGATCGAAAAAGGTGAATTGAAGATCAGTGTCAATCAGCAATTTGCGCTTGAAGATGCAGCCAAAGCCCATATTGCGCTTGAATCACGCAAGACGACCGGCTCAACCGTGCTGATGCCATAGGGATAGTATATCGTTGTATAAACTTCACTATTATCCCGGCAATGCCAGTTTTGCCCCGCATGTCTTGATGCAGGAACTGGGGGTTGAGTTTGAGCTTGAACTGGTTGACCGGGACAAGAATGCCCACAAAACAGATGAATATCTGAAAATCAATCCGGCAGGGCGCATACCGACGCTGGTTGATGGGGATTTCGTATTATTTGAAACGGCTGCCATCTGCCTGCATCTGGTTGACTGTAATCCGGCAGCGGGTCTGGCTCCTGATATTGCAACGCCTGAACGGGCGCGGTTTTACCAGTGGCTGATATTCATGACCAATACCATTCAGCCGGATATATTGATGTTTTATTATCATGATCGCTATACCAGTGATCCTGATGGCGGGCCTTTCATTCGCCAGGCAATTGATCAGCGGCTTGTTGAATGGTTTGAAATTATTGAAACAGCTCTGGGTGAGGGACCATATTTCATGGGCGAGAATTATTCGGTACTGGATATTTATCTGCTGATGCTGTCACGCTGGGGGCGATTCCTGACCAGACCGCCGCGCGATATGCAAAAGATCAATAATATCTGCCGGTTACTGCTCCAGCGCCCGGCGGTGCAACAGGTGATAGCCAGAGAAGGCATCAAGGGTGATTTTCTTGGGTGTTGACAATTACCGATAGTTAACTGGCAAATTCTGGTATTTCCCGGGTAATTTATTGCTCCATATGCAAATTCAAATGCTAAATGGAGGAAACCCTGTAGTGGCCAGATGGATTAAACGACTTTTCTTGATCCTGGTGATTATTGCCGGATTTATTGCTTCGCCTCTGGCATTTCCCGGACCACTATTTGCATATGGTGTGACAGATGGGAAGCTGTCAGTTTACGCCGACAAGCCGATTCCCGAGATACAGGCAAAAGCCTTTATCAGGGATGTTGAACAGCGTTTGACCAAAATACCAGCGCTTCAAACTGATCACCCGATGAAAATCTATATAGCCAATGAAAAATGGCGGCAAAGATTGTTGTGGCTGATAGTGCCATACAGGGCTGGCGGGTTTGTGGTTACACCTGTGAGCAATTGGCACGCCTTTTTTTCCGGGGCCGACTTCTTGTCTGACCGACTGATTTCCCGCTCCGGCTATCGGCCAGAACCACCGCGCACTCTTGGCTATTATGGTGCTCATGAATTGACACATGTTGTGATGTCAAAGAAACTTGGATGGGTAAGGTTTCTGTTGCTGCCAAAATGGATTCGTGAAGGAATGGCAGATTATGTGGCTATGCCTGATGAAAGCGCTGACAAGCTGTTTATGAAAATCGGCAAGAAAAAAGCTGATTTGCCGATGATGAAAACCTATGGAGTTTATGCTCCTTTTCGCCTGCTTGTGGCGTTCTTCCTTGAAAATCAGCACTGGAGTGCTGACAGACTGATGGCTTCAGATTTGAGTTTTGATCAAGCCCGTAAAATTGTGTTTGCCGCACTTGAACAATAGGGTCGGGACTTGCTGATCAGGCCTGTTCAAAAATATCAGTGCACTGAAGCATACATGATTTTTTCTTCGGTGGCCTCATCGGGTGAGAATTCTTCTACTATGCGGCCCTGACGGCAGACCAGAATCCGGTCTGACAGGTTGAGGATCTCTGGCAGATAGGATGATATAACCACAACTGCAATTCCCTTGTCAGCCAGATCATTGATCAACTGGTGAATTTCAGCGATGGCGCCAACATCAACACCTCTGGTTGGTTCATCGAAAATAATGATGCGCGGATTCTGGGTCAGGCCTTTGCCGATGACCACTTTTTGCTGATTGCCACCGGAAAGCTCAACCACTCTGGCATTGTCATTGATGGTCTTGATATTCAATTGCCCGATCCACTGGCTGGCAAGTTTGCGGACATCCTTCATGCGTACCACCAGCCCCTTGTTGTTGCCAGAGGCTAAAAGTCCGCCAAACAGGTTTTCACCAATATCCATGGTTTCAAAAATACCTTCACCCTTGCGGTCCTCGGTAACATAGACAATACCGTCCCTGATGGCTTCTGCCGGGGTCAGGTAGCGGATGGGTTTGTCTTCAAGCTCTACTGATCCGCCACGCAGAAAGTCACGTTTGTATATGCCGGATACAATTTTGAAAGTCTCGGTGCGTCCTGATCCGATAAGCCCGAATATACCGGTTACCTGACTGGTGAAAACCGAAAATGAGGTGTTGCGAACCGCGCTTCCCATCGAAATGTCATTTACTGACAGTACCTTTTTGCCAGCCTTGCGGGCGGGTTTGCCGGCATGTTTGCTGTAGAGTTCTTCTGACAGGTTGCGGCCCACCATGGCGGCAACTATTTTTTCCCGGTCAAAATCTTTGGTATCACCGGTCATGATATGTTTGCCATCGCGCAAAATGGTTATCCGGTCTGAAATCTCCAGAGCTTCTTCCAGTGCATGTGAAATGAATATCAAAGAAACGCCATCAGCTTGCAGCCGGCGCAGCAGGGCAAAGAAATGCCGCTTTTCTTCCGGGGTCAGGCTGGCAGTTGGTTCATCAAAAATAATCACTTCGGCATTGTGATGCACAGCCCTTGCGATCTCCACCATTTGTCGGCTGGCAGCACCAAGAGTGGCGACCATGGCTTTGGGATCAACCGGGAAATTGAGCGATTGCAGAAACTGCTGGGCAGAGATATTTATGCCGCGCAGCCGGTTGAGGAAATTTTCAGAACCCAGATACAGGTTCTGGGCAACGCTCATTGACGGAACCAGACTGGTTTCCTGGAACACCATGGCAATTCCGGCCTTCAGGGCTTCATGCGGGGAGGCGTAACTGACCTGTTTGCCATGATACAACATCCGGCCTTCATTGGCTTCAACCACCCCGGCCATGATTTTGGTCAGGGTTGATTTGCCAGCTCCATTCTCGCCAAGCAGAGCATGTATTTCACCTTTGCGCAGGTTGAAATCAACATTGCGGATAGCTGGAACCTTGCGGTAAAACTTGCTGACATTGTCCATTTCGATGATGTTGTTCATTTGCCTGCCTCTGATTTACCGGCTTTGATTGTGACGATGCAATTACCGCCTTTGGCTGCAACATAAAGCCTGCCATCATGTTCAATAGCGCTGCAGGTGCCATGCCGGTGACCATTGGCGCGGCTGTGATGGGAGTGGGTGGGTTTCATGGAACTGTCCAGATGTACCGCCATGCCGCAGGAGCGACTTGGTGCCCATGGTTTATGTACGCCCATAAGTTTCATGCCGCCGCACTGTAATGGTTCCAGAAAGCTGTTGCCCGAGGACAGTGCCGGGGCAATCCAGAACTGGCGCGGCACGCTTGCCATCATGTCATAGCGATAATGGGTTTCCTGCAATACCAGTTCGATCAACCGGTTGCGGGGGGCAAAAACACTCATCCAGCTACCACCATCAAGGGTAGGGGTGAGTCTGGCTGGATAGCCGGGAATATGTAATAGCAAATTTTCTTTGATACCGGTGGCACAATCAACCCTGATCAGCCGGTGGCGCCAGCTTTCTGATACTACCAGATGATCATCATGGACCAGAATGCCATTTGGCCAGGCCAGTGCGTCAGTGATCTGGTTAAAGGTGCCGGTGCCTGATTCGCTTTTCCATATCGAGCCGCAAGCGTTTTTCTGCATCAGATCGACAACCCATGATGAAGCCGGATTTTTGGTTGAACCATTGGCCAGCCACATGGTGCCGTCCAGGGAATAGGCAATGGCGGTAATGCAGTTGAGCGATGCGGGAAGACTGGCTTTTTCCCCGTCAATCAGCAATTCGCCATTGTCCAGAGCGACAGTCAGCCTGCCATCCGGGGATAATGCAATGGCAGTTATTTCACTGTCAAATTTGTGCAGTTGACTGGCCTTGCCTTTATCATCAAACTCATAGACAAGATTGCCGCTGGAGGCGATCAGCCTGTCATCCAGAATTGCCAGATTGTCAGCATGGTCAATATTGGCGAAAGATGGGGCATCATCAAGATCAGTATTGGCCCTGAATGCGCCATCCATTGGCGGGATAGTTATGGTCTTGCCGCGGAAAATATCCAGGATGGGATCAAAAATCATGATTTTTCTCCCCAATAAGCAACCGGTGCTGTCCAGTTCTTGTCTGCATTTTCAATGTCATAAAGCCCGATGCGGTTATTCAGAATGCCGCCAATGAACAGCTGGCCCTTGTGCTCGCGCATCGAGGTTACTGATGGATGTGACAGTCCGGTCAGATCGCCAAGGGTGGTGATAATGTTCATGTCATCGTCAAATTTGACAACACCGCCTGTGTTGACATTGGGGAATAGCCATTCATCCTGTGGCAGGCGTCTGGTCATGCGTTTGCGCATGGCCGGGTGGCGAAGTGACAAGTCAAAGCTGGGTGTGCGCATGCCAAGCCATGCCATCCAGTAGCCTCCATCTGATGCCCGGTTGATGTTGTCGGGATAGCCGGGCATGTTGCGCAATACGCATTCTGCCTTGCCGGCTTTTGGACCCTCCAGCCAGTAGCGATGTATGGAACAGGCCCAGGTTTCGCAGAAATATAAAGACTTGTTGTCATGGGCCATGCACACCCCATTGGTATAGCGATAGCCATCCAGCAGGGTTTTGGTACTGCCGTCTTTGGGATCATAGACCAGCAGGCGACCGGTGCCGCGATTCTCGATTGAATCCAGTGTCCAGTCATGGGCATCATAGCGTTTGGTGGAATCGGTAAAGTAGATCAGTCCATCAGGTGCTATGTCCAGATCATTGGGGTCGCGCAAAACTGCATCATCGACGATTGAGGTAAATGAACGCCGGGTTTCAGCCGACAGTCTGGTGACCTTGCGATCAGGGGTTATCGAATAAAGCCCCATGGCACCAACACAGCTTATCAAATTTTCATCGCGATCAAAGGCAAGACCAAGCGGGAAGCCGCCAACATGGGCAAAGACTTCTGATTCTGTATAATCAGGGGCAAAGAAGCGGACCACTTCACCATGTCTGGTGCCGCAGTAAAGATGGTCATTGCGGTCAAGAATGACATCTTCAGGGCCTTCAATCTCGCCAAGGCCGATTGATCGGGCTTTTGACAGCCGGTTGTTGAGTTCAAATGCGGTGCCAGAACCGGCCTCGGCTGATGGCGCATCGTCCATTTTCAGGTAAACCGGGGCCACATACATTTCATTGAGTACCTTGTGGCGGTTCTTCAGCCAGCGTATGTCGATGGTAACGGCGACAGCCAAAAGGACGCCCAGTACCATCTGGTTGGTGCCGGTGCCATAGCCAAGCCTGATCAGGCCATTGGTCATTACCAGCACGATTACAGCACCCATCAGTCCCTTGATTACCGAGCCGCGCCCGCCACCAAGCGAGTTGCCACCAACAACAGCGGCTGTCAGGGCCAGAATTTCCAGACCGTGACCGGTGCCAATTCCGGTGCCACTCAGGCGGGTGGCAAACAGGAAACCGGCAAGACCGGTGGTGAAGCCGGAAAAGACATAGGTGAAGAAAACAGTGCGCCTGACGTTAATGCCGGCATTATGGGCTGAACGGCGCGAGCCGCCAACTGCCAGCACATGCCAGCCGGGGCGGGATCTGGTAAGTGCAATATGGGTTATGAAAGCAACAATTATGGTGGTCAGTACGGGAACAGAAAACCCCAGTATGATATCATCGCCAATATAGTCCCAGATATCGGATGAAACCTGTGACATCTGGGCAATGGAGCCATAATTAACAATAAGAATTTCAAAAATTGCCCGGCCAATGATCAAGATGACCAGAGTGGTCAAAAATGCACGCAGGCGAATATAGCCGATCAGATAGCCATTTATGGCTCCGATAATTATCCCGGTTGTGATGGCTGCCAGAAAGGCAACCCAGACCGGCAAGGCGAAAATAAAAAATGTGGCAATGGCAGCAAAAGCTGACAGGGCGAAAATTGCTCCAACCGCCAGATCGATACCGCCGCCCAGCATGACTACTGTCAAACCGATAACCACCAGTGAGAATTCGCCCAGCTGGCGGGTTGATTCCTGCAAGGAATAAAGGCTGAAGAATCCCGGTATTTGTGAACCGAAAGCAGCGACAGTGGCAATCAGGGCAACAAAGGGTATAGCATTATCCGTCCAGCGTTTTTCCAGTATTTCGCCAATAATATGATCAGGCACCAGATTGTAGCGCCAGGCTTGCAGCCGTTCACGAAAAGTCATTTTGTATTTTCCAGGGCAGGTTGTTGGTTCGGGCGGGAGGTTTGCCGTTTTTTCAAACCTCCCGTCCAAAGGACTGGATTACCTATTTTTTAGCCGCTGCTTTAAGGGCTTTGAGATCCCAGCAGCTATTGGCGTTCATGGTAAGTTTGTTGATGGTCTGGGTTTCAGTGTAAATGTAAGTGGATGAAGTTCCAGCAGGCTGACCACTTTGCAGCAGGTGCTTCATCAGTGCCAGCATGTCATAGGATTCCCTTTCAACACTGGTTGAAACTACAGCCCCGTAACCACCGCTTTCAATCATGTCACAATCGGCAGATTTTTCACCACCGCCATTGGCGATCAGGTGAACCTTGCCGGACTTGCCAGCGTCGCGAATGGCAGCAGCGGCACCGGTTGCATCACCATCCCAGAAATCGATGATGGCGCAAATATTGGGATGCTGTTGCAACATGGTGGTTGTAACATTGCGTGAAGTTGTGGCATCCCAGTTTGAATCAGGTTTGGCAACGATCTTGTAGTCCTTGTGCTTGGCCATTTCTTCGACAATACCGGCATATTGGTACAGGCTGGTGGCGTTTGTCTGGTCACCCTGAACCAGACCGATTTCCTTGGAAGAACCTTCACCACAGGCTCTGACTGCTTCTCTGGCTTCAATGCGGCCCATTTCCGTCCAGTCACCGCCAAAGAAGGCATCGGCCTTGAAGTTGGCAGGATTGTCGATGAGGAATACGTAAATGCCCTTTTTCTGGGCGCGTTTCATCAGCTTGCTGTATGAGTTGAGGTCAGGGGCCATGATGATCAAAACGTCAGGCTTTGGATCAGAAGCAATGGCTTCGGTAATGGCCTGGGCACCGGCTTCAACGCTCCAGTTGGGGTCACGGGTTTCAAATGTGCCACCAAAATTGGGTATTTCGCGTGAAAGGAAACCGGCCCAACCCTGTGCCAGGTCAAAACCCATGGCCATTGGGATCATTACAATGCGTTTGCCCTGCATGGCTTTTTTATAAGCTACAGGGCCCGGGTCCTGGGCTGCTGCGGGCAATACAGTCAAGGCGGTTGTGGCCAGCGCAATGGCGCTGATCAGAGTTTTAACAAGTTTCATTGGGTTTTCCTCCATGTTGTGTTGGTCTTGTTACAATTATTATTGAGTTATGACAGCCTGTTGAGCTTGTGATTCATAGTGAAGATGAATCTGCTAGATGTCTCCTTGTTGGGCTGTCTGTTCATCGCGCGGGTTCAGTACACCATCAAGGATGATGGCTGCCAGCAAGATTGTGGATTTTATCAGGTTCTGGGATAGCAGTGATATGTCGGCAATAGTCATTACATTCAACAATATGCCGATCAGGGCCGAACCTATCAGTACATTGCGCACACCACCCTTGCCGCCAGACAAACCGATTCCGCCGATTACGGTTACCAGAATAACGTCATATAACAGGTTGGAATTGATTACCCGGGTCTGGATGGAAAGCAGGCTGGCAGCGGTTAAAAGGCCGGCAATGAATGAGATCAGGGCTGCCAGTACATAGCGCAGAACCTGCATCGGGCGAACCGGGATGCCGATATTTCTGGCAGCGGCTGGATTGTCACCGGCAAAATAAACATAGCGGCCCCATTTGGTAAAGCGCAGAAAGATGAAGGCGGCAAAGCTCAAGGCGATAAAAATGAAAACATCGACCGGAATATTGAACAGGCGGAACTGACCCATAAGTTCAAGCCAGTGACCATGCGGTACCGCCACGGCATCTGAGGGTATGAGCTGTGAACGCACATAGCCGAATACGAACAAACCGGTGGCCAGAGTAACGAAAATTGGTGGAACATCGGCATAGGCAACCAGAAAACCATTGAGGGCGCCAATGGCAATTACCCCTGTTATCACCAGCATCAATGCCAGATAGTCATTATAACCGTCATTGATCATTTGCAGATACCAGGCAACCGACATTGCCATGATTGCAACCATTGACAAGTCAATGCCGCGACCAATTATGACAATAGCCATGCCAAGGGCCAGAATGCCGAGCACTGATATCGACCGGACAATTGAAATCAGGTTGGGTACATTCAAAAACCCGGACAGGAAAACCGATGCTGACACAGCGATCAGTATCGTTGCGATCAATACAATACGTTCCTGATTGAAACTGCTGGCGTTCATTCTGCTCCCTGATCCCCAAAAATTTTTATCGATGATGATAAGCAAAAAATATGCAGTTATGTCAAGCAATTAAGCCATAGTCGACCAGGTTTGATTGTTATTGGTCGTACTGTCAGGCTGTAATGATTAACCAGAATTTTTGCAAATATGCTTTCAAACGAATTTTTATTCCAGATCTGAACACCTCAGTTTCACCTATAGAAGAAATGTCAGGTCAGGAACCTGACATCCTAGTGTTTTTTTGCAGGGTTTACAATTGGATTAGCACTCTATTCGAATATACGAATTAAAATAGAATGATTGTTGCTTTTTTTGTCTGGTTTCGGGGTGAAACAAGAAGGTTTTGCTTTATTTACGGCAAGATTAAAACGCAATTGCTTCAATAAATCTGATGATATTCATCGCATTTCTCACTTTCTGATTATTTTCTGAAAAATGAATTACATCGTGCTTGTGGACGTTCATGATCTGTGAGGGGTGCAAGTTAGACTTTATCATTTGTCGGAATTTGTAAAACCGGATGTTATTCATCAGGTTTTGGGTTATTGTCGGGGTGATATCAAGTTTTGTCATGAGATTGCCGGATGGGTTGGTCTGGCGGGAAGAAATAATATGAAGGTGAAGTTTTTAGGTACTGGCGGGGCTTTTGATTATGAGTATGGCAGTTCAGCCATGACCATTGATCTGGAACAGCGAATTCTGGTTGATTGTGGACCGTCGATTTACCCGCAGCTTATGCGTAAAGGGCTTATGGATTCCATTGACCTGCTGGTGATTACCCATTTGCATGGTGATCATATCGGTTCGGTTTTCCAGATGGTTTATTACCTCAAACATTATCTGAACCGGGTGCTGAGGATTGCCTGTGCAACTGAAAAGTTCAGGCAGGAGATTGAGGCCCTGCTTGCCGCAATGCAGATAAGCCAGGATTATTACCGCCTGGTGCCGCTTGCTGAAATAAAGGGCGTTGAAGCCATTGAGACAACCGGCAGGCATGCGGAAAATGTGACCAGCTTTTCCTATATATTCACCCATGACGGGCAAACAGTTTTTTATTCCGGTGATCTGGGTGATATCGGGGTTTTAAGCAGTTTTCTTGACAGTGTTGATGCCGGAAGATTGACAGTATTTCACGAAATGAGTGCAACCCGAAACCGGGCGCATACCTATTATAGCGATCTTTGTGATCTGCTGGGGCGGGCCGACATATACGCCTATCACCTAAACCCCGAACAAATCCCGCAGGACAACAAGGTGCCTTTGGTCCAAAATCACCCTGAGTTGTTGTGGTAGTGACTATTCAACAAACTCATACAGGAAATCAGCAAGGTTTTCTGACAAGAAAGGTGTCATGCTCGCTTCTTCCTGCACTATCAATACGGGTGTGCCAAATTCAGCGATCATCCGGGCGATCTGGATCAATCCTTCAGAAGATACAGCAGCACCTTTTACCGGGTCGGATTCATGGATATCAAGCCCGAGTGACAGGACAATCACATCACACTGTTTTTTGCCGATATTGTTCAGCGCCTGCTCGACAGCAGCCAGCCAGAAAGTATCCTCACCTTGCCTGGGCAAGGGTATGTTCAAATTAAACCCCGCACCCTCACCTTCGCCTTTTTCGGTTTCATGCCCGGAAAAATAGGGAAAAAATCCTACTGGGTTAGTATGTATGGAAACGGTGTATACATCATCCCTGTTGAAGAAAATTGCCTGGGTTCCAGAACCGTGATGCACACCAATATCCAGAATTGCCACTTTGTTGAATTTTTCCAGTAAGCGCTGGGCTGCTATGGCGGCATTGTTGAGATAGCAAAAATGAAAGGCAATATCAGCATATGCCATATGTCCGGGCGGGCGGCATATTGCATAGGAATATTTGTCTCCATCAATAATGAAGCGGGCTGCTGTCAGTGCTGTATCAGCCGAGGCCTTGGCTGTAAGCCATGTGTCTTTGACAATCGGGCAGATACCATTCATGTGCATTGAAGCTTTAGTTATAACGTTATAATCTGAGGTCTTGATGGCTTTCAGTAATCTTAAAGCGGGAAGAAATACTTCCGGCTCATCAACTATCTGGCTAAAATCATCAAAAGCGCTCTTGATGAAGTTGAGATAATGAGCCGGGTGAACCTTGCCGATAATGTCCTCATTGGAAGATTTTGCTGCATACAAGGTTAGCCCGGATAATTGTGCCCCCTTTAACAGGGCTTTGGTGCGTTCGATGGAATCAGGATATGCTATCATTTGACCATCCATATATATGTCAGGGGGTCTGTGTCCCAATTGCCGGGCATTAAAGGCGGCCTTCATGTTTTTACCTCATTATTGTAATATGGGTGTCCCTGAACAGGGATGGGGTTAGTTGGATGGTGTTTCATTATTATTATATTTAGCAGGATTTCCAGTGATAATATGTAATAGCATGGCTGGAAATTCTGGAGTCAATAACATAGAATAAGAATTGGCAGGTTGATATTTGCCAGATATCAAATCGTAGTTTGTATATTCCACAGCAGATATTGGACATGCAGGTAACATTTTATGGAAAAATCAGACAGTTACTTGCATGAAATGAAAACCGGATGGTATCGACAGCGTTCGGCGATACGCGGGCTGGTTTTCAAGGAATTCAAAATCAAGCAGGGGATCGGGCGGCTTGGCCTGTTCTGGATTCTGGCTGAACCGGTTGTGGGCATGATGGTAATTTCCCTGTTATGGCTGGTAATAGGCAGGGCAAAAATCGATGGTGTTCATGTGATGCTGTTTATCGGATCAGGCTTTGCCATTTTCAATATGATAAAAAACAGTATCAGTTCTATACCGCAGGCGATTATTGCAAATGCAGCCTTGTTGAATTATCCGCAGGTTAAACCTATTGATACACTGATCGCAAGGTTCATTCTTGAAATGTGGTTGCAGTTAATAGCCATGTTTTTGATGTTTTTCGGTATTTTCTGGCTGCTTGATGTATTGCCGGAGTTTGCAGATCCGCTATTGTCACTGGAAGCCATAGGAACAGCATTGATTTTTTCTGCCGGCATAGCGTTTCCATTGTCAGTATATGGGACTTTTTATGTATCACTTACCAAAGCGGTGAATATTATAACATCACCATTAATGCTGGTTTCAGCGGTAATGTATTCGGTTAATGACCTGCCAGTACGTGCCAGAGAGGTGCTGACATGGAATCCTATAGTGCATATCATCGAAGCATTCAGGTCAGGCCTGTTTGGAACCAAAATGTTTCAGGGGCATAATCTGGGTTATCCGTTCATGATAGGAATTTGTCTTTTGGGATTTGGTTGTATTGCCTATTCTGTCAACAGATACAAGCTGGCGCAACCATGATCCGTCTAGAGAATGTATCAAAATATTATCCAACCACTACTGGCAGGCACTATGTACTGGAAAATGTGTCGCTGGTAATTCCTGATATGGTGCAGATGGGAGTGCTGGGACCGAATGGGGCCGGCAAATCCACCCTGATGCGATTGCTGGCCGGGGTAGATGTGCCAAATGAGGGCAAAATAGTCCGCACCGGTTCAATTTCATGGCCAATGGGGCTTGCTTCAGGGTTGCAGGGGACGATGACTGGCCGGGAAAATGCCAGATTTGCATGCCATATTCAGGGCAAGCAATATCATGAGATAGATGATATAGTTGAGGGTATTCGCGAGTTCTCTGAAATTGGAGATTACTTCGAGATGCAGATCAGGACCTATTCATCAGGAATGCGGGCCAGGCTGAATTTTGCCATAGCCATGGCGTTTGATTTTGATTGTTACATTATCGATGAACTGACAGCAGTTGGTGATCAGCATTTCAAGGAAAAAAGCGCCAGGGTTTTCCGTGAAAAGCGTGAAACTTCTTCATTTATCAAGGTTTCGCATTCTATGATTGAACTTAGATCAGAATGTAATTGCGGACTGGTATTGCACAAGGGTGAGGCCAAGTTTTATCCGACTATCAATATGGCAATTGATGCTTATAATGATTATCTTGAACTTCTTGACAGTTCATCAAAGTGATGGGGGAAGGGCCTGAATGCTTAAGCGCCAGAAAAGTCTGAACGGTATTTTGTTTGCTGTTTTATTCATCATTCCGCTTGTCAGTATTACGGTGTATGAGATTTTCATTGCCAGTGATCGTTATGAAAGCAAGTCGTCGCTGTTCATCACCAAGGAGAACCAGTCTCAATCACCTCTTGATCTTTCCTTGCTGGGGATAACAAATTCAGGATCAATACATGATATTCTGGTTTTGAAAGAATTTATTGAATCACCTGAAATGGTGGCGAGACTGGAAAAGGAACTGGGTCTGACAAATCATTTTGGCAGCAAGGAACGCGACTTTATTTCGAGGCTGAAAGATAACCCGACGCGTGAAGAGTTGCAGGATTATTATTTGAGCATGCTGGCAGTCAAGTTTGACGATGAGGCTAAAATTCTTAGAATATCCATACAGAGTTATGACCGGAATTTTTCCAAATCCGTGCTCGAAACCATTTTGCGATACAGTCAGTCTTTCATTGATGAATTAAATGAGAATGTTACTACTGCACAATTGCAGTTTTTTGAAAAAGAAGTTCGTGCTTCTGAGCAGGAGTTGTCAAAAAAGAAGCAACAACTACTGAAATTTCAGCAGGATAATAAAATTCTGACAACGGAAATTGCTGCTCAGTCAATAACAAAAACAATTTCATCGCTAGAACAGATTCTGGCACAAAAGAAATCAACACTAACTGCAAGACGGGCTTCATTGTCGGAAAGCTCACCTCAAATCCGCCGTTTGAAAGAGGAGATTGTAGCACTTGAGCATCAGATAAGAGCTGAAAACAGCAGATTATCAGGATCCAGCGGCAAATCTCTCAGTACGCTTGATGCAGAAATGCGCGAAATAACTTTCCTGATCAAATTTGCGACTAATCGCTACCGGGCAAATCTGGAAGCGCTGGAAAAGGCCAAGCTGGAAGCTGCACGCCGGTTGAAATTCTTGACGATTGTATCACCACCGACTCTGGCAGATGAATCAGAATTTCCCAGGCGGACATATATTATAGTGACGGCAGCAATCATTTTCATGGTGCTGTATCTGGTAATCTCCCTGATTGTGGTAATGATCAGAGAACATTCATAAGCTGTCAGGTTGATTGCGATGGACAGCAATATTAACCAGCAAGTAGTTTTATATGATGTTACACGTCTGGTTAATCGCAGGCGCGCTGCTATCCCGACAGGCATTGACCGGATTGATGTGCAACTGGCATGTGCGGTTTTTGAACGGTTTGGAGAAGGTTGTTTGCCGGTGGTGCAGTGCGGCAGTCAAACCGTGGTGTTGCAGGCTGAAAGGCCTGTGATAACAGATTTGCTCAATAACCTTAAATCAGTATGGTTTGGCAATGGAAAACTGTCAGTTAAACTGGCTAAGCGGCTGGACTGGCTTGGGATATCTTCAAATTATGGAACCGGTTCCAGGAAAGTTGAAAAAGCTGGCAGGAAACATCTTTCTGCTACGCAGCACCTGTTGTTAAGGTTGCGTCTTGCCGCCATGATGCTGGTTAGAAAGCTGAAGATTATATTGCGGGCAGCATCAAAGCCAGATGCGATCAGAACGAAGCATATTGTATATGTCAACGCATCGCATCAAGGCGTCATTCGCTATAATCAGGCACTTTTCAGGATGGCCGGGAAAGCGCGACTGGATGCGGTTTGTTATATCCATGACATAATGCCTGTTGAACTGCCCGAATACAGCAGGGATAATCAGGGTGAGGTGATGCAGATGTTCCTGCTTGAATTACTAAGGCTGCATCCAGATTTTGTGGTTAATTCCAAGGCTACAGCAAATTCACTTTTTGATTTTCTTTCTGCGAAAACGGCATCTGGGGATACAACAGAAATAGCGATTGAGTTTCCACATATTGTTTATCCAGGAGTGGACAAGGTTGAACATGACAGTTGTGAAAAACCGGTTTTATCAGGTGGAAATGACAAGCCTGCTGTATTTGTCATGCTGGGAACGATTGAGCCGCGCAAAAATCATTTGATGATCCTGCATATATGGCGGGAACTGGTGCGGGAAAATTTCATTCCCATGCCGCATTTGCATATTATTGGCAGGCGTGGCTGGCAGGTGGAAAATGTAGTTGCAATGCTGGAGCGATGCCCGTCTATCAGACCTTATGTGAAGGAATTCAGTGATCTTGATGATCAGGCCGTCTGCCGCCAGCTTAAATCCTGCAGGGCTTTGCTATTTCCCAGTTTTGCTGAAGGGTTGGGGCTGCCGCTGATCGAGGCCAGTCAGGCCGGGGTTCCGGTAATTGCCTCTGACTTGCCGGTGTTTAAGGAACTGGTTGCAGATGGTGGAATATTTATCAGCCCTACCAATGCTTTATCATGGAAAAAGGCAATAGAACGGGCTACACAATCAGATATCAAACTGCCGGTTGTCAAGCTGAATCCACAGCTTGCCGGGTGGCAACAGCAGAACAGAAAATTCGTTGATATCGTAGAGGAGAAATTGCAATTACCCTAGATTCTCTTTGTGATGTAATCGATACAGAATTTATTGTTTATGATGTTTCGCGCCTGATAAACCGCAGCCATACGCCTATTGGTTCGGGTATTGACAGGATTGATATGTGTTTTGCGCGTGAACTTACTGCCAGTTGCAGGCATAATGTTTTATTTGTTGCC
The DNA here is from genome assembly GCA_026990765.1 of Hyphomicrobiales bacterium. Classification (GTDB taxonomy): domain Bacteria; phylum Pseudomonadota; class Alphaproteobacteria; order Rhizobiales; family Aestuariivirgaceae; genus JALWJW01. The sequence continues at coordinate 16,510 of JALXCV010000089.1, forward strand.
AGAATTGGTATGGACGGGGTCGTGATTGACAATGACATGGTTGCCGCTCTGGTTGAAGATTTGCTCAAGGAACGGTGTTTGAGCAACAAGGTATCTCGATATTTGAAACACCTTGGATTGCTTTGCTCACCTCAAGCCGGTTCCGGGTTTGCGGTAATCAGACAGCGTGCTCAAAGAAAAATCAAACAACTGCTTAATCCCCCTGTGATTGATAGGCTGGAGAAGATACTTGCGGGAAAATCGGCATCTTACGTATTGTGTTCGTATCAGGGGCTGGCAAAAATTCCCGGATTTCTGGCCAGAATGCGAAGCAAGCTGTCAATGGAAATTATTGCCTTTGTTCATGACATTTTGCCAATACAATATCCTGAATATTTTCGCCCGCAGCAAATGGATATATTCAAGGCGTATCTGGCACAGATTGTTTCGGTCAGGGGCAGATTCGTGTGTAATTCACAAGATAGCTGCAAGAATCTTCAACAATATGCAAATTCACAAGGCTGGGTGTTGCCTGAGGTGAAGATTGTATGTCCGCAATTGATGGTCCAGGAAGCCTTTAGGGAAGAATGTGATTTGCAATTGATGGAGGATATTGCTGCATCTGTTCCTTATTTTGTAACGCTTGGTACGATTGAACCTCGCAAGAACCACTTGTTGCTGTTGCATTTGTGGCGAGAACTTGCGCAGAGTAATCTTGAGCCAATGCCGCATTTGCATATTGTTGGCAAGCGTGGCTGGGAGAATGAAAATATCATCGACATGTTAGAACGATGTAAGGTGATCCAGCCATATATAACCGAGCATAATGACCTTGATGACAATAATCTGTTTCATCTGATGCAGGGAGCTTGTGCCTTACTGTTTCCCTCATTTGCTGAAGGGCTGGGTTTGCCGCTGATTGAAGCTCAAAAGCTTGGGGTTCCGGTGATTGCTTCTGATCTTCCGGTCTATCATGAGCTTGAACTTGATAATGTAACCTTGCTGGATCCGATTGATGGCAAAGGGTGGAAAGATGCCTGTCTTGCAGAGGTCAACCGGTCAGCCAATTTGAAAATAGTGTCTAATGGCTGACAGTCCAGCTTTCATTCTTGCTGAAACTGATTTTTCAGACCTGAGAGCAAAACCGGGATCAGCTTCAATTCTGGCCAAGACAGATTGCAAAACTTCCGGGTCAACATATTGAGCAACTGATTTTGCCTGGGAGCGCAAATAATCTGCAAGCGGGGCGCCGTTGCGGGTATCGTTTGGTTGTTGACTTGCCTGTCTGATCAGAAACAGTAGCCATTTTTCTGGTGCCTTGCCAAAATGACGAGCAACAATTTTTATGCTCTCGCGGGCAACATCAATACGCATGGACATGGTAATGCACTCATTATGCAGTCGTGATTTTGCCTGTAACCGGTCAATGAAACCTATACGGGATGGAAAGGCAAGAAATGCCCTGATCCAGTAATCATAGTCAAAAGCGGTTTTGAGTGAATTATCAAGCTGACCAAGTGATGAATACATTTCCCTTGTGAAGAATACAGTTGGCTGGCAGATGAAACATCCATCGGCCAATTGATCAACCGGAGTATCGGGCAGTTTTGTCGGGTAAGGTGCGATGCTTTTTCCGTCAATATCAATGTGCTCACCATGGCCATAGAGCATGATAATATTTTCATTACTGGCAAAATCCTCAACAGCATGCGTGACAGCGCCGGGCGCATACAGATCATCTGAATTGAGCCACCCCAATATTGATCCCTTTGCCATTTTGAACCCCGTGTTAAGGGCTTCAGCCGGTCCAGTATCGCGCGATGAGTGCCAGCTTAAGCGGTTGTCCATGACGGCCAGGTTCTGCACCAGGTCGCAGGTTGCATCACTTGATCCGCCATCGCAGATAATCAGTTCAATATTTTGATAGTCCTGTTGCAGGACACTGTTAATTGCAGCCTTGATAAATCTTGCCTGATTGAGTGTAGGCATGATGATCGAGACCAGGGGCGGGGCTGGCATGCTCTAGCTCCGGTAATTGTTCTGGTTGTCCAGATACCACCTATAAGCGTTTGTCAGTCCGTCTTCCAATGAAATCGATGCCTGCCAGCCAAGTGCGGCAAGTCGTGATACATCCATAAGCTTGCGCATGGTGCCATCAGGTTTGGAAGCGTCAAAATTCAGATTACCAGTGAAACCGGTCACTTTGGCAAGAGTTTCAGCCAGTTCGCGGATAGTGCAGTCAATTCCGGTTCCAACATTGATATGTGACAGCATTGGTTGGGTATTGGCTTTATAGGTGACATTATCCAGATCCATGACGAAAACACTGGCAGCTGCCATGTCATCAACATGTAAAAATTCACGCATGGGCTTGCCGCTGCCCCAGATTACCACTTCACTGTCACCATTTTGTACAGCTTCATGGAAACGGCGAAGCAGGGCGGGGATGACATGGGAGTTTTGCGGATGGAAATTATCCTGCGGTCCATACAGGTTTGTGGGCATTACCGACCTGTAGTCACGTCCATATTGCCGGTTATAGCTTTCGCACAATTTGATGCCGGCAATTTTGGCTATGGCATATGGTTCATTGGTTTGCTCAAGCACGCCGGTGAGCAGGGCGTCTTCACGCATTGGCTGTTCGACTGCTTTGGGATATATGCATGATGATCCAAGAAAGAGCAGTTTTTGTATATTTGCCAGATGGGCTGAATGGATGATATTGGCCTGGATCATCAAATTTTGATAGATGAATTCAGCAGGGTAGGTATTATTGGCATGAATGCCTCCCACCTTTGCGGCGGCCAGATATATCTGGTCGATTTGAGCATCAGCCATGAACTGGTGAACGGCTTTCTGGTCAAGAAGGTCTAGTTCATTGCGGGTACGGGTGATGATTTTAATATCACTGCTGGTCTGAAGCTGGCGAATAATTGCTGAACCAACCATACCGCGATGACCGGCAACAAATATTGTTTGCTGTTCTTGACCTGTCATATCAGTTTTCCACAGCTACCGGCAATTCATAACCGTGCTGTTTCAACAAGGCATGGCGGCGGGCTTCATGCAGGTCGGTGCTGACCATTTCGGCGCACATTTCCTCAACAGTGATTTCAGGAACCCAGCCCAGTTCCCGCTTGGCCTTGCCGGGATCACCCAGCAGGGTTTCAACTTCTGTGGGTCGGAAATAACGCGGGTCAACGGCTACCACAACATCGCCGACTTTCAAAGCAGGTGCCTTGTTGCCTTCAATTGACTCAATGATACCTTTTTCATCCACCCCCTTGCCTTCAAACCTGATTGTCAGACCAAGTTCCCTTGCGGCCATGATGAAAAATTCACGCACTGAAATCTGCCTGCCAGTGGCGATGACAAAGTCCTGCGGCTGGTCCTGTTGCAGCATCATCCATTGCATGCGGACATAATCATGGGCATGTCCCCAGTCGCGCAACGCATCCATATTGCCCATATAAAGACATTTTTCCAACCCCTGGGCAATGTTGCTCAGACCACGGGTGATTTTGCGGGTGACGAATGTTTCACCGCGGCGCGGGCTTTCATGGTTGAACAGGATACCGTTACAGGCATAAATGCCATAGGCTTCGCGATAGTTAATCGTAATCCAGTAGGCATAAAGCTTGGCTGCGGCATAGGGGCTGCGCGGATAGAAAGGGGTGGTTTCGCGTTGTGGTGTTTCTTGTACTTCGCCGAACAGTTCAGATGTTGATGCCTGATAGAACCGGGTTTTGTTTTCCAGACCTAACAGCCTGATTGCCTCCAGCAGCCTGAGAGTACCCATTCCAACTACATCGGCAGTATATTCAGGAGCTTCAAAGCTTACTGCAACATGGGACTGGGCGGCCAGATTATAGACTTCATCCGGCTCAATCTCCTTGATTATCCGGGTCAGATTCGAACTGTCAGTCATATCGCCATAATGCAGGATGAAGCGCTGATGGTCGACATGCGGGTCCTGATAAATATGATCTATACGCTGAGTGTTGAGTGATGATGCCCGGCGTTTTATACCATGAACCTCATAGCCTTTTTCCAACAGAAACTCGACAAGATAGGAGCCGTCCTGCCCGGTCGTTCCTGTGATCAGTGCTTTTTTCATACATATTCCCTTTATGCGGTTCGCTGCCGGCAAAAATTAAACCAGATGGTTGCATCCATTCATTGTCTCAGGCAGTTTACCGATAATATATGGCTTATTTTGCCACCCATTTCTGCAATTGATCAATAGTGTCAATATTGGTTATGTTCAGCCTGTTGGCTGCCATTAATGCGTTGCCTGCATACATGTCAAGCTTGTACAGATCATACAGATGTAAATATATGCCCATGGCAGTTGAATAATCGCCATTTCTAAATAGTCGATTTGCGGTTCCGATGTTGAATTCTGAATCAGCCAGCCGGTTGCGGATGCTCACTGGAGTTTCGATAATGTGGAAGCCTTCAATCTGTAATTGAGCGCTGGGACCTTCATTGTCCATTACATCAAGCTGGATCTTGAGCTTTTCATGTTCATCCTTGAACTTTTTGAACAGTTTTATCGGTTTTTTCTCATCTTTTGCCAATTTTATCAGCTGTGATGTACCTTCATATTTGTCGGTTCCATAGCGTCCAAGGCTGACATTAATGCTCATGGCACGATCGGCGCATAAGGTGATACCGGCAAGAAATTCACTTTCGCGGATCAATGGTCCGACATCAAATGCTGCGGCCCATAATTTCTGGGGATCATCATTATGGGTATAGTGCCACAGGCCATGTGATATGGATGAAAAATGGTTGCCGGGATCGATGGTTATCTTGTCTGAATCCGGCTTGTTGATGCCAACTGCTGCAGCTTTTTGTGATGGCACAGCGGCAGTTGGCATGGCAGATGTCTTGCCTGTTGTCTGCCTGTTAACTTTCAGTACTTTGGCGATTGCCTGCTTGAGTGCAGCTTCTCCCGGATCAGTTTTGAATGCCAGCAGATTGCCCCAGCCATTTTCATCTTCAAGTTTGCAGGGATATTTTTTCAATCCATACCAGTCATGGGTAATCCCATAACGAATAATCGGATGCCATTCACTGACATAAACCACATAACCGCGATCAGTTAGATATTTGCATATGTCCTGCCAGCTGTGACCCAGATGTCTGGTTTTGGCATCTTCAAACTCACATTCGATGATGTCCGGCTTCATTGTGTCCCATGGAACACCCTTGAGTACGCCAAAATCGTAACCCTCAACATCGATTTTCAGAAAATCAATATGATCAATTTGCTTGTCACGAATGATATTGGCAACGGTTGTAACTTCGACTGTGGCTACCTGTTTATGAGTATCCCTGAAGGCCAGCATACCGGAAATGCCGGTGCTTTCTTCAGAGGAATAAAAGGCCTTGCCGGTCTCTTCATGCTCACCGACGGCTCTTGGATCTATGGAGACATTTTTAACATTTTTGAAGCTGTTGACCAGTTTTTTGCGATTTTCCGGGTCAGGCTCGTAGCAGCAGACTTTCCAGTTCTTTTTTGCAAATGGACGGGCACTGCCTCCAAAATGAGCGCCTACATCCACCATTATGCGGTTTGCATGATTATCAAAAAGGTGAAAGACCATATCGGTTTCATCGATATTTGCATGGTCTTCACGGCTGAATGTTTCCAGCGATAAAGCTTCAGTCATCTTGTTGGCCGGTTGTTCAATTGCCGGTTTGCCCAGAGCCTGTTCCAATGTCTGTCTCGGGAATAATTCCAGAGCACCACCCACAGTAGCATTTATGATTTGTCTGCCATCATCCTTGAAGGCCTTGTCAGCCAGTTTATACATTGCTTCCATCATGTCAACATCGGCCGCCTGCCAGTCCTTGCCGCGGAAGTAATCGGCATTGAAATGATTGTCATCGGCATCATTAGAATTGACGACCTTTCCTTCCTCTATGCCCTCTTTTTGCCGGTAGGAGTGATCAAAGCCGATCATGATTACTTTTCGATATCCAAGGCCGTAAGCCAGGTGCATGTTAAAGAAGGTTACTGTGTGCCGCCATGACATGTTCTTGAACATGTCGGTCGAGAACTCGGCATATCCAACAGCGTCGACAAAATGGGTGTTTTCGCTTTCATTAAGACAATAGGCTGTCCAGTAGGGCAGGATTTTTTCAACACCCTGAAGACGGTTTATGTGCTGGGCTGACTGCTCGGCCACAAGATAATTGACCACCGTGTAATAGGTGGCATGCTCAAGCACTTCATTGCTCAGGAAAATATTATTTGAAACAATAACATCCTGACCTTTCAGGAGCGCCAGATTGGTTTTATTGAGGCTGGGGCCATTGCCGACAATTATGCAAGTATCGGATTTGCGTTTGGCTATTGCCTGGCGCAGAAAGTCATGTGATTTGGCAATCTGGGCATTTTTCCAGTCAACATCAAAGGCCCAGCGTTTTGACCCCACCGTATAAGAGACATGACCCTTTTCCCATTCCTGATCAAGCGGAATGGTTTTGCATGGTGTTGACTGGCCGATACCCAGACGCTTCATCTCGCGCAAAGTATCGCCATAACCCTTTTCAGATGCTTTTGACTGCAACAAAGCATATGTTTCAGCCCCGGTATTATAAGCTCTTAGCAGTTCACTATAATGTTGCTCGATTTTGTCAGGATCGGATATTTGCTGGTTTTGGGCATGTGCCAGAACCCCGTCAAACCCTTCAGCCAAATATTCTGCATAACGGCGCAGCCAGACATGGTTGGCATAGCCGAATTGTTCAATCAGCATGTCACAGACATCAAGATAGCTTTTGTCGCGTTCGCCATAGGTTTTGTTGGAAGTATGGAAACTGGCGCGAGCCAGATTTTCATCCAGAAATGCAAATTTTATTCCCTGTTTGACGCAGCGGATCCAATATTCGTAATCCATGCAGAAATGCCGGTGCGGGGTTAACAGGCCAACTTTTTCCACCACTTCACGGCGCATAAACAGGGCCGGTTGCAAAATTCCGTCTTCCTGCTGGAAACGCCAGGGCAGGGTTTCAGGGTTCTTGTTGATATAGACATCACGCAGCTTCTTGCCGTGCTCATCAACAAATATGCCCCGCCCGTAAACAATGTCCGGTTTGTCTGGCTGGGCAAATCTTTTTGCCACCTTTTCGAAAACTGTATTGTCAAAATAAAAATCATCAGAATTCAGCCAGGCAATAATATCGCCTTTTACCCGTTGAAACCCCTTGTTGATGGCATCAGACTGGCCCTCATCTTTTTCCGCAATCAGGGTGACACCGGCAAAGCTTTTGGCAATCTCGCGACTATTGTCGCTGGAGCCGGGGTCAAATACAAAATGCTCAATCGGCTTCAGGGTTTGCTGCTGGGCGGAATTTAGACATTCAGCAAGAAAATCAGCCTGGTTGAAGCTGGGAGTAATCACAGAAAATGACAGTGATGACGAATTGGGCATATGGTTTCCTTCAAGCTTGCTCCAGATTTTCTGCAGGCGGTTATTCTGATCTGATGTCAGTGGCAACCTGTCAAAAAATGATTTTGCTTCTTTCCATTGTTGTTGTGTAAAGGCAATGTTCATTTCCTGGGCCAAACCGGCGGTATTAATCAGGAAATCAATTAAATAACCGGAGATTACGGTGTTTTCAGGGATTTTTACAATATCATCAGGGCTGAAACAGCCATGGTCTAAAAGCTCCTGCATCAGGGTAATGAATGGCAGGGAAAAATAGGTGGCGTCCCTTTGTTTGACATCAGACATGAAATTCATTTCTGTTGCCTTGTTGCCAAGTTCGGCTTTCTTTTCTTCCATGGTTGCGGTGCGGTGGCAGATCAGCGGGCGACCAATCAGCAGGGTGGGGCTGTCATGAAAGCCCTGTGCCATCATTCCCAGTTGGGGATACATGGTCCCCATATATTTGTCCGGTGAAATGTTCAGAAACTTTTCGCGTTCAAAAATATTTACCGTGATGAAGCCGATTACGCTGATCAGTCCCCATCTGAGGCAGAATTCACGCAGGCCTGAATATTCAATATTCCTGTCAGCCGGGGTGCGCATCCAGTTGTCGCTCAGCATGGTATCCAGGCTTTTGTTTCTGCGGGTGCGGTTCAGAACAAAAAAAGAGTATTTTCCCTGCTGAAGAAATGACATGATTGTCGACAGGGAATCATCTTCTTCAAGAAAGTCATCATCACCGAATATCCACAGATATTTACCGGTGCAGTTGCGGGTGCAGTTGATAAGATTGCGCTCCAGGCCGATATTTTCCCGATTGGGGTCAAACTGGATAAAGCTGTAACGGTTGGCAAAGTCTTTGGCTATTTGCGGTGTATTGTCGGTTGATTTGTCATCGGTTATGATGATCTCGATCAGATTCTCATATTTGCCGACTATTTGTTCAACAAATCTTTGAAGTGAATAAGCAAGTTCATCGGGTCGATTGTATGAAGGAATTGCAATGCTGAGCAATGGGGTCTGCTGGTTCATTTGCTGTTGTTCTTATATTCACTGGTTTTTGTATTTTCTGCTGAAATGTTATCCATGATTTACCACATTTCCGCAAGGGAATTTATATGTTGAAAAAATGATGTTTTCGTTATTTGCGTGTAAGTGTTTTTTCATGTAACTTTTTAATGCAAGGGTTGGATGGGCAAGCTTGAATGGATGGGAGTGGAACCAGTTTTATAAATGAAATATTTGATAAAAAATAATATTATACCGGTTTATTGCATGTATATTTCAGATAAAGCACTTAGGAACTGGGGAAGAAAATTTTGATGAACACAAAACAGATCAGTGTGCCAAAAGCCATATTTCTCGATTGTTTCTGCCATGAAAGAACAATATCCTGCAAAATCTGATGGTCTGTTGATGACCGGTCCGCTAAATGCCTGGCGGCCTATGGAAAGATTGCGGATTTCATGCCTTGTCATGCCAAGTTTTTGCGGGGTAGGGTCATTGCGCAAGGGGATCATCATATAATCGGTGTCAAATATGCAATACCCCCTTTCATCCAGAAAATTCAAAAGTCTTATATCGCCGGTAAACTCGGTATGAATCAGATCTATTCCATATTGGTCGATTGTATTGCTGGCACCTCGAAGAACATTGAATTCGGTTCCCTGAACATCAATCTTCATTAACCGGACAGGTTCACTTACATGGTCATCAATTTTACAAACCTGAACTGTTTCGATATTTTCCTGATTATAGTTACTCAGTTTTTCTACCTGAACCAGAAATCCGACTGATGAATAACCGGTCATGCCCAGCCAGTTTTTTTCGGTTCCCTTTACAGTTGATGATACATGAAAAGCTCCATCACCGGAAAAATCTGCGGCTGCTTTTGGCACGAGCTGCCAATTTGAATAATTCTGCAATGCCTGCCTGAAAAAGGGATGGTTTCCCGCAAATGGCTCAAACGCCAATACTCTGCCATAAGGGTTGGCCTGCAGCATCTTTTGGGTCATGACACCGGCTGCGGCTCCAATATCCAAAGACAGGCCGGGATTTATCTGTGACAGAATTTTATAGGGTATTATTTCATCTATATCAGGCAGGAAGGATAACAGGCTGTTGATCTGACCTGATTTTTCCTGTGCATGACTGATATCCATTTTATACCCGGTGTTGTGCTCAGTCTTTGTATCAAAGCCCATTGCTAAACAGGTTTGAAACCTGCATGAGCCTTATTTCCTTTTTAAATAGGCCTCTGAAATAGCATTTAGAAAAGTGGTCAGAAAACTATGGTGAACACAGTAAAGATCAGTGTGAAAGAAACCGTATTTTTCAATGGTATCAGCCATGAACCTGCAATATCCTTCAAAGTCTGATGGCCTGTTGACGATCGGACCCTCAATGGCTCTCTGGCCGGTGGAAAGATCAGCAAATTTATGTCTGATCATGCCAAGTTTTTCAGCAGTGGGTTCATTTCTTAAAGGGATCATCATATAATCAGTATCAAATATGGCGTATCCCATCTCGCTCATGAAATTCAATAGCCTGATATCACCAGTAAATTCTGTATGAATTACACTTATACCATGGTTTTCGATGGTTGATTTGGCACCTTGCAAAACATTGAACTCTGTTCCCTGAACGTCAATTTTCATAAATTGCACATGTTCGTTGACATAGTCGTCAATTTTGCAAACCGGAACAGTATCGGTTTTTGCCGGATCGTAATTGTCGATTTTTTCAGCCGGAACCAGAAAACCAACAGAGGAATAGCCGGCTCTTTTTTGCCATTTGTCTTCGGTGCCTTTTACAGTTGAAGAAACAAAAAATGCACCCTAGCCTGAAAAATCAGCAACAGCCTTTGGTACAAGCTTCCAGTTGGGTAAATCTTGTAAAATGTCTTTTAAATGCGGTATGTTGCCAGCAAAAGGTTCGAAGGCAATTACTTCGCCTCCGGGATTGGCCAGTAACATCAACCTGGTAGCAAAACCAGCAGCTGCACCAACATCAAGAAACAGCCCCGGTTCGAATTGCGCCAATATTTCATAAGGCAGAATTGTATCCATGTCAGGCAGATAGGATAGCAAGGAGTTAATTTTATCAGTATTATTGTTGCTGTTGTTGATCATTAATCATTTTCCTTAAACTTTATAATATCTATCATGCCATATCGCGATCTTTGAATTCTATCCAGTGACCTCGCCATCCTCTGGGGAAAAAGGAAACCGATTTTGCTCCAAACTGACCGGCCATGGTAACCAAACCACGTTTGGTGAAGTGAGTTACGTGTACATCTGCCAGATACAGGAATGTACCGGGTTCGCTGGCCGTATCCTCTTGTAGTAATTCCGGCCATGATTCTCTTTCAAAATATGGTACTGAAATATATACAGCTGACCCGTGACGCGAACAATAATCTGCTATCTCGCCGAATAATTGTCGAGGTTTGGCCAGGTGTTCAAATGTGGATATGGAAATAATCAAGTCATATTTTTTGCTATTGGTATCCTGATCCCACATATCGCAAACCATAGGAATGTCAGGATAGGTTTGTTTACCTAATTCAATCGCATGTTTGTTGGTGTCATAGCCAAGGACCTTCATCCCATATTCTTTTTGGGCAATATTCAGTAAAGTACCGGTTCCACAACCGATTTCCAGAATTGATTTTATATCAGGGAATTTGTGTTTTACAGCTGCCAGGAAATTGCGTGCCCAACCTTCATTGCGTTCGCGTACATCAAGATGCCAATTGGCATCGCGGCGCTGCTTGTCATCATCTTCCATATATCCGACTGAATTGTTGAGTGAACCGCAATCCATACAGTAATATAAGGGAATATCCCGGTTAAGCACATTTGCACGAACATCGCGAAGATAGACTGTAAACTGCGAATCACAGACTGGGCAATTACTTTCGGCAAATTTCCTGATACTCATAAAATCTGTTAACTCCTGTTGATTTATTTAGGCATCAAAGCTTGCGAACGCCAAATTTAAGTGAAACGCTCTGGGAAGTCTGTCTTATCTGGTCAAGGTCAGGTGAAAGAGCTTTCCAGCCATACATTATATTGTCGGGATTGGTTGCAATGTCGCAGGTAAACATGAAAGGTTCGCTTCTTACTTCTCCCAGAGGCTGGGCCAGCGGGTTGTTTGCAACAGCATTTTTATACATTTCAAACCGGTTAAGCCAGAAAGGTGTCGGGTTATCTGAAACATACATGTCAATAGCATGCACCATATATCCGCCAGGTTTCAAAATCCTGATACAATCATTAAAAAAATCTTCGAAATCTGAATCTGCAACATGCTCGACTACCGAAACAGAAAACAGGACATCAAAACTGTTCTCTGTCAGTTGAGGAGAGAAATCACCAACAAAGGTGTGGATATTTTTTACACCCGATACATGTATTTCAGATGTCGGGCCGTGATCAGCCCCTTCAAATTTTTCAATATTATAGCAATTGTTGTTTTGCGCCAGTTTTGGGAGAATGCGTGATTCTCCCCCGCCAATTTCTGCTATGTTCTGATTATGCAGATCCTTGACAACAGAATACACCCATAAATCCTGAATGGTTTTAAGCTGGAAAGACAGCTTGCCTTGAATGTCATTTAGTAATCCGGCATCAAGCGCGGTCCAAAGGTCTGACTTTTTAATGAAATCGAACACAGTATTTGTATGCCTTCGTTAGGTTGAGAATAGGTTTTTAAGGTTTTTAGCTTTAATTGCCGGTAAATGGAAATAATATTTGCAAATGATATGGAATAAGTGGCGTTACGCCAAGTTTGCAGCTTGTGTGCCACGCATCGTTGCCTAAATCCATAAAAAATCAGGAAAATGATGATGGCTGATGTTTGAGCGCCAAAGGTCTGCAAACATCATTTTGACAGTCTGGCCGATACTTATCAGATAATTTCTAAATATGAAATGATTCAGCTATCTGCAGCAAGTATTTCCCATAATCCGATTTTTCCAGAGTGCGGCCCAAAGCTGTCAATTGTGCCAGGTCGATGAAGTTCATCCGGTAAGCGACTTCTTCTGGACAGGCAATTCTGAAGCCCTGGCGTTTTTCGATGGTTTTGACAAAGTCAGTGGCTTCACTCATCGAGTCGGGAGTTCCGGTATCCAGCCAGGCAAAACCACGCCCCAGCAACTCCACATGTAACTGGCCCTTTTCAAGATAAGCTGCATTGACGTCGGTGATTTCCAGTTCTCCGCGGGCTGACGGTTCAAGGTTGGCTGCAATATCAACCACCTGTTCGTCATAGAAATATAAACCGGTCACGGCCCATTTTGATTTGGGTTTTATCGGTTTTTCTTCAATTGACAGCGCCATGTTTTTATCATCAAGCTCAACGATACCATAGCGTTCAGGGTCTTTTACCAGATAGGCAAAAACTGTTGCGCCGGATTTGCGCTGAGCAGTTTGAACCAGTTTGTCTGACAGGCCGTGGCCGTAGAATATATTGTCGCCCAGGATCAGGGCTGATTTATCCCCATCAACGAATCGGGCACCAATTGTATAGGCCTGGGCAAGGCCTCCCGGTTCTGGCTGTTCTGCATAGGAAATATTGATACCCCATTTGTTGCCATCGCCAAACAGGCGCTGATAGCCACCAAGATCATGCGGGGTGGAGATGATGAGAATATCGCGGATACCAGCCAGCATCAAGGTTGTCAGCGGATAATAGATCATCGGCTTGTCATAAACAGCCAGCATCTGTTTGGAGGTAACCAGTGTCATCGGGTGTAATCGTGAACCTGTACCGCCCGCCAGTATTATTCCCTTCATTGATTTTCTCCTGATTAATTGTGCTTGTGTTCTGGCAGTAGCTGAAAGGCACCTGCGTCAGCCAGCCTTTTAACACAGGCATTAACCCCTGCCTGCCAGTCTGGCAGTGAAATATTAAAATTATCAGCCAGCCGGGTGCACTCGAGTCGTGAATTTCCAGGTCTGGCTGCAGGGGTGGGATATTGATCGGTGGTGATTGCATTGACAGTTGCTGTAGGCCCGCCAAGCTTTTCAGAACAGGCAAAAATTTCCCTGGCAAATTCAGCCCATGTTGTCTCACCGGTTGAGGTGGCATGATAGATGCCCCATGGTATTTGCTTTTTTGCGGGGTCAAGAATTATTTGGGCAAGTGAAAATATTGCCTTTGCCAGATGTGGGGCATAGGTTGGACAACCGTATTGATCGCCGACTATGTTCAACTCATCATTGTCAGTGGCCAGTTTAAGCATGGTTTTTACAAAATTATGAGCAAACGGGCTGTGAACCCAGGCGGTTCTAAGGATGATGTGGTGAGTGCAGGAATCGATCAGTTTCTGTTCGCCGGAGAGTTTTGATTGTCCATATACCCCCATTGGTTCAACCGGATCAGTTTCACGATATGGGCGCTCAAGGGTGCCACTAAAAACATAGTCGGTCGAGATGTGAATTATCGGTATATTGGACTGATCACAGGCTTTGCCAATCCATTTGACGGCTGTGGAATTAAGCAGAAAAGCTGCATCTTTTTCGGTTTCTGCCATATCAACCGCAGTATAGGCGGCAGCGTTGATTACCAGGTCAGGCTTGTATTTACTGATTGCCAGCATGGCCGTTTCAGGCCGGGTCAGGTCACAAGCATTTCGGCCCTTGATGACCATGGTGTAATTGTCAGGGATTTGCAGTTCAGCCAGTGAGCGGGCAAGTTGACCGGATGAACCGAAAACCAGTAGTCTGATATTTCTCACTTTTTGTCTGTTTCCTCATCAACAAGCAGTCCCAGCCGTTCTCCCTCATAGACGTCACTGATTAGTGGTCCCCACCATTGTTCATTGTCCAGATACCAGCGAATGGTTTTTTCAAGGCCGGTGGAAAAGTTTTCTCTGGCCTGCCATCCAAGCTCCTGTTCCAGCCGGGTTGCATCAATTGCATAGCGCTGATCATGGCCGGGGCGATCAGCAACAAAGCTTATCAGACGTTCATGCGGGGCACCTTCAGGATGCAGCCGGTCCATGATGCGGCAAATCTCGTTTACCACTTCCAGATTGGTTTTCTCATTATGGCCACCTACATTGTATTTCTCGCCAGGCCGGCCTTTTTGCATGATCAGGAACAGGGCGCGGGCATGATCATCAACATATAGCCAGTCGCGCACATTGGCACCGGTACCATAAACTGGCAGGGGTTTGCCTTTAAGCGTATTGTGGAACATCAGCGGGATCAGTTTTTCCGGGAACTGGTATGGCCCGTAATTATTGGAGCAGTTGGAAATTACCACAGGCAATCCATAGGTCCGGTTCCATGCCATAACCAGATGATCGGCCGCCGCCTTGCTGGCTGAATAGGGTGAACTTGGGTCATAGGCTGTTGTTTCATGAAACAGGCCATCTTTGCCAAGTGATCCGTAAACCTCATCGGTTGAGACCTGAAGGAAGCGGAAGTCTTCATGGGCCTTGCCCTCAAGCCCGTTCCAGTAGGTGCGTGCCGCCTCCAGCAGGATCTGGGTGCCGTTAATATTAGTGTGGATGAACTCGTCAGAACCGGTGATCGAGCGATCAACATGGCTTTCAGCTGCCAGGTGCATGATTGCATCTGGCTGAAAATCTGCAAATGCCTGATACATTGCAGCACGATCACAAATATCGGCCTTGAGGAAATGATAATTGGGTTTGTCGGCAATTGAATCCAGAGAATGAAGATTGGCTGCATATGTCAGCTTGTCGATGTTAAGAACTTGCACATTTTCTTCATTGACCAGATAACGGCACAGGGCCGAACCGATGAAACCTGCCCCGCCTGTTACAATGATTTTCATCTGAATTCCCCGTTGTTTTATCCGGCCAACTGCTGGTTGAATCCAACAGTTGACTTGCTGATATTTTTGATGACCAGTTATAGTTGTTCATAGGTAAAGCTTGATGGTGAGTCAATCAATCGCGCCAGCCGGGCATCCTTTTCAGATACCAGCACTTCACTTTCGTCAATCTGCCAGTCAATTGCCAGATCAGGATCATTCCAGGCGATGCCAGTATCACAATCAGCTGAATAAAAGCTGGTCACCTTGTAAGCAACTTCGGTATTTGGCTCCAGAGTGCAAAACCCGTGGGCAAAGCCTTTTGGAACCCATAATTGCTGCCAGTTTTCAGCACTCAAAATGGCTGATACATGCTGGCCGAAAGTTGGCGAATTTTTTCTGATGTCGACAGCAACATCAATGATTGAACCCCGGATCACCCGAACCAGCTTGTCCTGGGCAAAGGGTGGTTTTTGGTAATGCAAGCCCCTGATTACAGCTTTTGGAATTGACAGGGAGTGATTATCCTGGACAAATTCGGCATTAATCCCGGCATCTGCCAGTGAGTTGCGATTATAGGTTTCGGAGAAAAACCCGCGTTCATCGATAAATTTTTTTGGAGTAATCAGGATGATTTCGGGAATGGCGAGAGGTCTGGCAAATTCTGTCATGGTTTTCTATTCAGTTTGTTTCCCGTTTTGGCAATGATGTTAATGGCTCAGGCCGGGTCTGACAAACAGCCTGATATGCCACCATCCAGGGTAATTATCGAACCGTTCATGAAATCAAGCCCGTCATCTATCATCTGCAGGGCCAGGCGGCCTATTTCTTCCGGCTGGCCGATCTTCCCGGTAGGATGAAATTCTTCCAGCTGTGCCAGCCCGCGTTCATTGCCGGCAAAACCGCTTCTCAGCATTTCAGTGCTGATGGCAGCAGGTTCTATGGCATTGATCCGCACTCGTGTTCCAAGCTCCAATGCTATTGATCGGGTCATGCCATTAAGGGCAGCCTTGCTGGTAGCATAGGCGGTGAAGCGGCGTTTGGTCAGGCGGGAGTGGATAGAACCGATATTGATTACACATCCCCTGGCAGCTTCAAGTTCTGAGATAAAGGCCTGCGTCCAGAAAAACGGCGCCAGAAGATTGACATTTAAGGTTTTTTGCCATGCTGCACGGTCAAGTTCTTCAACCTTTGCCAGTATTTGCACAGCTGCATTATTGATCAGCCCCTTTAACGGGCGTTTCTTTATGGCTTTTCTGATTTCAGCAAAAATCTTTTCACCATAGTCTGCATCTCTAACTGTGCGGTCAAGATCGGCCTGAATGAAATATTCACAATCAAGCCCGTCAGCCTTTGGTGAACCGCTGGTGGCCATCACAGCATAACCGGCATGAGTAAAGGCGGTGACAAGAGCCTGACCGATACCACCATTGGCACCGGTTATGATAATGCAAGGTTGTGCCATATTTTGCCGCCTTTTTCAGTTTCAGTGATTGTTAAGTCATTTTATATTGAGAAAGCCGAAAAGCTTGTCGATAGCGATCACGCTGGTACGCTCAACCGCATCGGCTGTGTTTGACGCATTGTGTGAACCGAATATGCAATGAGGATGCGTGCGCAGATATGAATCCATTGGTAGCGGTTCGACTTCAAATACATCAAGTGCTGCAGAATAAACGGTTTCATCTTTTAATGCCTGTTCAAGGGCCGATTCCTTGATAACAGGGCCACGACCGGCATTGACTACCCGTATGCCTTTTTTCAATCTGGCAAAAATATTCTCATCGACCATATGGTGGCTGGTTTTTGTCAGGGAGCAGGTAACTACAAGGAAATCAGCTTCTTCAACCCGTTGTGGCCAGCTGGCCAGTTCGACATCTGGAAGATCGCCAGTATCGCTGATGCCTGGATCATAGGCTATTACTTTCATGTCGGCTGCCAGCATGCGTTTGGCAGTATTTTGGCCAATATCACCAAAGCCGATCAGGGCTACGGTTTTGCCTGACAGGGAAATGCCGCGTGGTTTTGGCCAGCCGCCTTCGCGTACTCCGCGATCAATTTCATAGGTTTCACGGGCAAGGGCGGTGACGTAGCCCATGGCAATATCGGCAACTTCTGCTCCGAACATGTTGGGGGTGTTGGTGATTGGAATATCCAGTTCCTTGCAGGCGGCAAAGTCGACATTGTCAACGCCAATGCCCCATTTAACCGCAGCTTTCAGGTTTCCGGAACGACCAGCGGTAAATACTTCGCGGGTTGCCGGGTCATCACCAATGATCCAGCCATCATGTTGTGGTACCAGTTCCACCAGTTCTTCAACGGTCATGATCTGGACCACATTGGGGGCGCTCAGTTCGACATTATGTTTTTCAAAAACAGGACGAAAACTGTCTATCATTCCCAGCATTGGCGGGCAGGTTACAAGTACTTTCATGATGTTTGTCCTTTTTGTGAAAGCAGATATCTGGCGGCAATTACAGCCAGATCCCAGTCAGCCGGTTCGTCGATATCGATAGATTCAAACTGTGGGCTGACATACATGATCGGCTGCTTGCCGATACGGGCGCTGGTTTTGGCGAAGCTTTCGCGGGTAAAAATATACAGGTTGGAGTTTTCTTCAAACCATGGTTCCAGATCCTGGGTGCGGATCAGATTATCAGGGTCATGGTTTACTGCGCTGCCATCGGCTCGATAGAAACGGGTCTGGATCTTGTCGACAGTAAACAGGCTGTCAGCCTTTCCTTCAGCCTTTGCTGTCTGAAATTCATTTATTGCTCCGCGAATGGTTTCAACGCTCAATAACGGATTGGTGGTGTGGGTCATCAGGTAGATGTCTGCCTCAACATTTTTCACGTCATCTTCCAGTACCAGATTCATCGATACCAGATCACCGCAGATTTCCGGTTTGCGATCGCGAATACGTACCCTGTCGGTGTCAGTCAGGCCATTATCTGCCAATATCTGGCGGGCATCAGTGTTAATGATAATCTCATCAATTTCTTCAACTTCCAGCAGGGTATCAAGCATCCAGCGAAATAGTGGTTTATTGACAAATTCACGAAAATTCTTGCCCTTGACGCGTTCACTATTGGCTTTCATCGGCAAAAGCGCGACGATGCGTGGTTTTTCCTGGGTCATTTGATTGTGCCTTGTTTAATCGGGATAAAAATAAGTTTCTTTTTCCGCATGTGATAATTTGCGGTGATCATGATTGCCCTTGAATGATCCTGAATACTGGTAAAAACGGTATTTCGCAATATTGATTGCGTGTTTGAGCCATACACCTTCTAACCAGGCATTGCGCCAGTCCTTTAAAATGCTGCTGAAAATATAGCGTGCCATGTCCTGGTGACGCATGTGAACCTGAGGCATAATCTGTTTCAGGGCGATAGCTTCACGCTCAAATCGACGTTTTACCTGGGCCCAGTCCTCATTGTGATAATGGAAAACTGCAGCATCAGCGATATAGGCTACCTTGCCACCATCAGCTACCAGCCGTTTGGCGGTTTCCATGTCTTCAAGTCCGGTCAGTTCTTCATCGAACCTGTATTTTTCCCAGGCGCTACGGGAAATGGCTGAATTGGCGTTGTTGCAGAAAAAACCCTCCTGGGGAATACTGTCATTTTCTGGGTAGTATTTGGCAAAAATCCGGCATTCACTATAATAACTGTCTGGACCGCCAAACTGGCGCCCATAGGTATATTGTGCCTTGCCGTCCAATATTGGCTGGCTGAGCTTTTGCAGCCAGTTTTCATCGCACGGCACACAATGACCGCTGGTGATTACCAGAATATCACCACTTGCCAGTTCACAGCCCATATTAAGAGAACGCCCAAAGGAAAATTCCTCGCGTGTGATATGATGGATGTTGCAACCATGACGTTCGGCAATTTCCAAAGTTGCATCTGTGGAACCAGAATCAATCAACACGACCTCAAATGGCAACTCATCGGTAATCTGGTTTTCTATGCCATCCAGCAGGGTTTCGAGATGTTCTGCCTCATTAAGGGTACGAATAACCACGCTTATTCGTGCATCAGACAGGTTGATGATTTCCGGTTTCAGTAACAGGGCAAATTGTGGACGCATGGCCTGATAAACCAGCTGGATTTCTTCTGGTTCAACCGAATTGACGGCAAACATGTCCCAATGAACGGCAATTACCTGTCTGGCGCCTATTTCTTCAGCAAGCAGAAAAGCTTCGCGTACACTCATATTGCCAATTATATCATTGCGCTGGCGGAAAAAATTATGTTCATTTACCGGAAGGAAAGCAGTGTGCACCGGGCCAAGCTGACTTATGGCGTCTATTATTTCCTGGCGGGCAAATGTGTCACCGGCAATGTAGATGTTTCTGTCGTTATATTTGATAATAAATCCGACACAGGCCAGATTGCCATTCTCATCACGGGTTATTTCCGGGTGAGCTGCCGGGATTGCATGGACATGCAAATCATCACC
This sequence comes from Hyphomicrobiales bacterium, assembly GCA_026990765.1. Lineage (GTDB taxonomy): Bacteria > Pseudomonadota > Alphaproteobacteria > Rhizobiales > Aestuariivirgaceae > JALWJW01. Next base: position 36,180 of record JALXCV010000089.1, read on the forward strand.
AAGCTGCATCCAGTCTTCTTTGGCAAGTTGCAGCCGACTTTGATCTATGCCCCATTGTTTCAGCTTTTGCAGAACCGGATGAGGTCCGATAAATTTGGCATTTGGTGATGCGCTGGCAAGCTTTGGCAATGTGTGAGGGTCGCAATGATCAATATGATCATGGGTTATCAGAACCTGATCAATGTCGGTAAGGCTTTCTGGTGCCATGGGGATTGGGAGCAGGCGATCCAGAGATTTATCTGCCAGTTCCTGTACTGAATTTGACAAATAGGGGTCAATAATGATCCTTGTTCGCCCAAAGGTAAGAATGCAGCCGGACTGACCAAGTAATTTTACCGGTATCCTTAACTGGCTTGTCATGCTCAGACCCCGAAAATCTGCCGGTAGTCGGCTTTTTCAAATATTTCGCAGGCGCCATTTACAGTTGCATCAATTATCCGGCGGCCATCGGCTTCATAAGCCTTGCGGGCTGCGCGATAAGATTCTTCGGAGTGTTCAAGGTCAGGATTGTCCCATAGCTGGCCGTCGGCAAAATAATCGGGGTGAAAATGGTTTGGATCACTGCCAATCATTTTTTGTGCCTCATTGGGTCGACCGTGAAATTCAAACCGATGATCCATCCCTATTATAATAACCTCAACAAATCCAAGATAATAGGCAATCTGCAATGCCGCATGTGTTACTGTCCAGCCTTCATGCATACCCTGGCTCAGATCGGTACAGAAACGCGCTGGTGGATTAGCAGTGTTAACAAAATAGGTCAAGCCACTTTCCGTAAGGTAACTCTGACCGTTAAAATTACTGATGAACTTGACGCAGTTTATGGCGTTGATCTGGTCAACTGACTGTTCAATAACCTTACGGTTCACAGCAACATAATAATTTGGATAAAAACCCAGACTTTCAAAACCAAGAAATATCTTGTTCATGGCTATGCTGGTTTCGTCAGGAAGAAAGCTTAAATCCATCTTGTTGAGAGAAGGGCCGTTGGCAACGATTACACAGCGTTCACCAGCATGGCGATCTTTTAATAATTGCAATCTGGTAGGCATATTCCGGCAAATCACTCACTGTTTTTTTTGTTTTTACGGATTATTGCTGTTCGGGAAAAAGCGCCGATGAATTCAATATTGTCCGAGCCGATAACTTCATCATCAATGAATTTTTTCACATCGGGCCATTCATCAGCATTATAGTCATCAATTATTACATAACCCCCCGGCTCAAGCAGAGGCAGGTAATTGTCATAATCAAATTTTACTCCTGCATAGGAATGATCGCCATCAATGACCAGCAGGTTGAATGATTGCCTGGCAGCATCCTTGATTGCGGACTTGTCGGTGCTGTATTTCTTTATGATCCTGAAGTCTGTTTCAGGCACATTGCCAAGCTTCATATTGCGTTTGAATGTTAGGTCATTAACCGAGGCATTTAGCACCAGATCAACAGCTGCGCCATAAAACCCGTCAAACGGATCAAGGCAAATCAGTTTAACATCCTCAAATCTGGTTGCTGCGTGATTGTACAAAATAGCCAGATTTACACCATATAGTGCGCCAATCTCCAGAATATGCAGGTGATCTGAAGTAATAGTTTCGGCAACCAGCTGTCGGATTACGGCATCTTCAACCGTGGTTGCCAGTCTACCGGAACAATTGACTTCAATCTGTACAGCTTTTGCGGCCAGATAGTCGATATAGGTGGTTTTCAGATTATCCAGCCCCATAGACTCAGCGGCAAATTTTCTTATTTCGGCATTTAACTGCCGGTTCATTATGCGATTATGCACATAAGGATTGGGGTTGTTGTAGCTAAGTTCAGCTTTCACTGTTGTGGCAATATGCTCGTTGATATCAGTATTTGAAGCTGGAACTGCTGAATTGTCTGTACCGGTTGTATTAATGGGTGCTGGTGCATGAACAACAGGCTTAATGGTGCTTTTTGGAAGGGCGGCCTGACTTTCAAATTCGCTTTTACTAATAATTTCCAGATGGGTAACCTTATCGGGTTTTTCATAGCCAAGCCTGTCAGCCAGTTGTTTATATTGCTGTGACTGACGTACTGCATCAAAGAAATCCTGGCTCATTGCCCGTCTCGGGAGTTTGCTGATTTTCTCACCGGGGCGATCTGATCTGGTTGCAAAATTCTCAAAATCCAGAAGATCAATGAACATGTCAGAATAATCCAGCTCCAAAATCTTGCATAGTTTCTGCATTGTCTGTTCAGGTTCGCTGATCATGTCTTCATATTTGATGATTGCCATACCATGATGAATATCCAGAAAGCCGAGATAGGTTTTGCAGAAATCATCAAAATCCGGGGATGTCTGGCCATTATGCCAGCCTTGTGAGTTCAAAGACAGGTAGGTGTCAACCGGATCGCGTATCGTTATTACTGACCTGATTGGAAATTCAGACTCAACCATCTCTCTCAAGGAGTTGCTGGCGGACAAATCAGTTTCGGGAAGAAGGTTATGCCATGGATGGTCGCGAAGGATTATAGTGCGGCCAATGGCGGATTGTTGTTTGCGTATGGTGGCAAGGTTTTCTGCAAACATTTGTATGATTGTTTTATCAGGCGTTTGTGGATCACCCTGTTTCAGCAATGATATAAGATCAGATGGAGCAATTGGCCGATTTTCACCCTGATTACACGGACTGCCCAAAGGGTTTACTTCATTGAGAAAAAGAATATTTGGCATGGATGCCAGGCAATTGGAAAATAATGATCCACCGCTTCCCGGCAAATGATGAATGGTGCGTATGGGAGCAGATCTTCTCTCAGCTGCTTCATCACAAAGGGAAACACATTGTTCCAGAAGGCTTGGAAATTTGAAGTCGCTGTCAAGATAAGTTAATATTGTGGGCTCATCATCACCAAGCAACTCCAGTGCTTCGTCAATCACATTTGCCAGTTGATTGATGCTTTTGGATTGCATCACTTGTTGCCCCTTTGTTTTTTTCGTGATTTTGCAGGGCGTGCAGCTTTGGGTTTTTCAAGAATCTCCGGTTCCGGGTTTGCCAGATTATTCTCAAGCTGGTGGAAGTATTGCGATGCTATGACCAGTTTGGATTGCAATTTTTGCAATAATTCGTGCTGGATATCATAATTGTCGCTCAGTTCTGAATGTTTTTGCTGCAGGGCTTTAAGGTCTGCTTCTCTGGCCAGTTGCAGTCTGGTAGCCATATGTGATGTCTTGCGGGAATCTGCCAGTTCTGCTTCAAGTTTGTCAGCAAGCTGGCTTTGCTGTCTTGATTGCGTGACAATTGTACGATGCAGCTTTTTCAGCTCTTTGCTCTGTTTTTCAATCTGCAGCTTAAGTTCGTCTCGTTCCTTGATTAACGATTGAATGGTTGTAGCTGCTTCATCCCTGTGAGCCTGTTGGTCGGCTTTTTCCTGTTGCAGGCGTTTGGCTTCTGCCTGATATTTTTCGGCCAATTGTGATTGTTCATCACGTTGTGCTGTCAGTTGAGCTATTGCAGCATTTAGCTGTTTGACACTGGCCATGTCGGCCTTTAGCTGGTTGATTTCTTCCAGGCGGGTTTCTGCCAGCCTTTGCTGGATATAGCGTTCTTTTGATATCTCATTGATGTCTTTCTGGTATTTTTCAGACTTGATTATGTGATCCTTGAGCCAGCCTTCCATTTGATTGATTTTGGCCTGCTGTTTTTCAACAAGATGAGATTGTTTTGTATTTTGCTGGGTTAGCGGTACAATTCTTTTTTGCAATTCTTCAGCAATTGTTTTTTGGGCTTCGGCCTCGCCTTGGCTTAGTTGCAACTGATTGGTCAGTTTTTCAATCTGCCGGTCATATTGTTGTGACTGTTCCTTCAAGGCCTTTTTGGCGTTTCTGACATAGATGATTCTGGCAATGGCGGGATGACGTTCTGCTTCATGGGCCAGATAGTCAAAACCATTTTCGGTCATGAAACTGTCAAGGCTGGACTTGTTCAGTTCTTCATGATTGTCAAGAATGGATTCATCAATAATGGCCCGGACTATAACCACATCAAAGCCTGAAATATATTCATTGGCCCCCTTGAGTATGGCCAGACCTGGCAGGCAGTCTATATATACCCAATTGATTTTTATTGATTTGTTTTCAGCCTGCTTTTCCTCAATAACAGCCTTTATGGTTGTGGCGCCTAAGGTTTGTTTGTCGGTGGTTTCAAGGTTTTGCCATAAGGGTTTGAGGGTTTCTGGTAATAGCAAACCGCTTTCATTCAAATTGCTGGCCTGATAGAAAATGCGTTTGCCGGTTCTGGCTGCCAGCAGTTTTCCTGTGACAGACCAGCCGGGTTTATCATGAATGGTTTCGGCAATTCGTTCTATCCGCTCGTGACTGGCATCAACACCTATAAAAGTGGGGATGTTCCAGTCTGAATAACTGCTGATTGCTGCATTGGTACCAATTCCGACGTGCAAAAGTCCCTCTACCGGGTAGATAACCTGCAAATGGTCAAGCCATGTTTGAATAGAAGACATTTTCACTCCAGCTTTTCTGTGGTCTGCAATTTAACCGGTTGCAGACCTGATTTGTAGTGCAGAATTATCCTTTATGGCTATATTCTGACAAGTCTTATCTGTTCCAGCCTTATCGCCAGGGAGCGTAAATCATTGCCGCCTCGTTTGGATGGTGAGATTACTTCAGGGAAATCAAATTCCACAGATATCTTTTTATAGGCATCATCCTTGCCTATCTTGACAGTTCCGGTGAGCAATAGAGGGTATTTTTGTTTTCTGCCAACCAGTGGAGCAAGAAACCCGGTGTTTTCCTTTTTATTCTGTAAAGCTACTTGCCTGCCATTAACCAGGACTTTCATGTTGCGGACAATTGCAGGAGACATGGCACCGACAATATTGAATTCTATCTGATAGGTTCCGCTTTCTATGGCTGGTAACTGAACCGTGCTTTTCTTTCCAGGTCCGGCCCAGCGACCATCATGCTCGGCAGAAAACCAATTGCTGCCTTCTATCAAACGGCGCATATCGACAATGGTGACTGTCTTTTTGGCTGATTCCGGGGTGCCGGCTGCATTTTTGTTGCTTGAGGTTGCCTCGCGATATTTCAAAAAATACAGCTCAAGCTCTTCTTGTACCTGATGTAGCTGACGAACCAGCAGTTTGTTTTCACGGGCAAGATTATTGTTTTTGGCCTGTAATATTTTAGGTTCTTCATTTGAGGTTGAATTCTGCAGCTCCCGGTTGGCTTTTTCAAGTTCAATGATTTTTTGTGCCTGTTGCTTGTACAGGGATTCAAGCTTGCTTTGAGTTGAGTTTGAATCTGCAGCGGTTTTTCTTTCTTCCTGCAAACCAAAAATGGTTTTGCGAGACTTTAGCCATTCAGTTTCAAATTCTTCCTGTGTCTGGTGTAATCGTTGCAAAAGCTGTTCATTTTTGGTTTTTTGATCGGCAAGTTTTTCTTTTAGCTGAGCGTTTTCCAGATCAAGCTGTTGTTTAAGTGTGTTCAGGTTTTGCAATTGCCGCTGGTTATCTGCAAGGCTGTTTTGTGATTGTTCCACCAGCTTTGAAGCCTGATCAAGTCGGCTATTCAGATCATTGAAATGATCCCAGGCCCCTGATATGACTGATTGTGGTTGCCCAGGTGTATCACCGGGCATGTCCGCGGTGCTTTCAAGCTCCTGAAACAGTGATTGTGATTCAGTTTCATTTGCAAGCAACATGGATGTCAAAAGTTCCGGGATGGCAGAATTATTGTTTGTATCTGTTGCAATATTTCCGTTAATGCCTGTTGGCAGTTCAAGACGTTTGCCTGACAGTGTCAAAAACTGATCAGGATCGGTATTGACCGATGCGGTGTTGACCAGAATGGCGCGGTCTTTATTGCTGTTATAAAAACGCAATATTTCAGAATTTACAGCATTCCATAATGCCATAACAGGTGCGATCTTTTCTTCAGATACCGGCTTATCCATGAAAAGATTAATAATTGTTCTGGCAGGGCTTGTGTAGGTGAGAACAAATCTGAAGCGGGGATCATAATCAAGCCAGTAATCAAGCAGGTATATGCTGTCAGGGTCGGCCCATCCCCAATTGTTCTGATCCATATTGGCAAGCATTACACTGTCTGACAGTGCCTGCCAGACCCTTGCCGGTTTTATCTGGTGAATGCTGGCCGGGTCTTGTGTGTTGATTTTGTTGGCATCACATATTGCCCGCCCCATATTGCTGATGGAGAATTGTTCCTTGTCTGAGGTTTTTGCTGCTGCCAGTCCGGACTGCTCAAGTATTGCGTGTGTTTGCGCAAAACCCGAGTTTTCGTGCCCGCAGGTCACAATTATCGACATTCCTGATAACTCCCCGATGAATAAGCTTTTTGAATCAAGTGGTTTTTGTAAGCAAATCTGAATTGATGCAATGGATACTACCTTAAGTAATGCAGCACAACAGCCTGATAGTGGTGAATCAGGCCGGTTTGGGATAAATGTGCATGGCTGTGGCAAAATAAAGCATGTTGCAGGCTGGTTCAGTCTTCCTGAAGTCTGTTGAACTCGTCTTCATAGCGGACAATGTCGTCTTCTCCCAGATAAGAACCTGACTGGACTTCAATCAGCAGAGTGGGCAGTTTGCCGGGATTTCCCAGGCGATGGATGGTGCCAACGGGGATGAAGGTTGATTCATTTTCGGTCATGAGGAAAGTCTTGTCATCCACGGTTACTTCTGCGGTTCCAGATACAACAACCCAGTGTTCAGCGCGATGATGATGGCTTTGCAGGGATAGTTTGGCTCCCGGTTTGACCATCAGGCATTTGACCTGAAACCGATTGCCGGCGCTCAGTCCTTCATACCAGCCCCAGGGCCGGTAGACACGTGAATGAGAGATTGTCTGGTCGCGGCGATTGGCTTTTAATTTGTCAACCATCTGCTTGACATCCTGAGAGCGTTCCTTGGGGGTGACAAGCACTGCATCACTGGTTGCAACAGCAACTACATCCTGCATTCCGATTAATGACAGGCAGGCGCCATCTGTACTGTGAACATAGGAATTTGTAGTGTCAAGCAGAGTTACATCGCCATAAGTAACATTGCCGTCCCGATCTTTTTTATCAGCTTCCCACAAGGATGACCAGGCTCCAAGGTCACTCCAGTCACTGGCAAGAGGTACGCATTTTACCTTTGCAACCTTTTCCATGATTGCATAGTCAAGCGAGATGCTTTCACATTGGCTATAGGCGGATTTATCGAGACGCAGGAAATCCAGATCAGTGCAGGCATTGGCGATTGCCTCGCGGCAATATTGTAGGATTTCAGGGGCGTGTGATGCAAATGCTGCGATCATGGTGGAAGCTGAAAAAAGGAATATTCCAGCATTCCAGTAAAAATTACCAGCATCAATATAGTCCCGGGCCTTGGCAAGTGACGGTTTCTCGACAAACCTGATGACATCAAGAACTTCCCCGGTATTGCCGCCAGTTTCAATATAGCCATACCCGGTTTCAGGTGAGGCAGGCTTTATCCCGAAAGTTACGATGTGGTTGTTTTGGGCAGCTTGCATACCTTGTTTGATGGTCTGCTGAAAACCGGCCTGATCATTAATCACATGGTCTGATGGCATGAGCAAGATCAGGGAGTTTTCATCATGTTTTGCAGTTTGCAGGGCAGCGATAAGGGCTGCTGGTGCTGTATTTCTTGCAACTGGTTCCAGGATGATGGATGACTGAGACAGGTTAATCTGCTGTAATTGCTCGGCAACCAGAAATCTGTGATCATTGTTGCACAGGATTGATGGTGGTTTGAATATCGGGCTGTTGAGCCGTAGGCAGCTTTCCTGAAGCAGGCTTTTTTTGCCAAATAGAGATAAAAACTGCTTTGGATAAGCGCTTCGCGAGAGTGGCCACAGTCTTGTCCCTGAGCCGCCAGACAGGATGAATGGGTAAATTATTTCGCTTTGTTTCTTCATGAAAATCCCGGTTAATTCAATGAGTTACAAGCCTTTGAAGGTGGCAGGCGAATGTTGGAAGCCATTTGTTGTATGGACCATGGTCTGCTCGTTTATATGTGGCTTGTTGCAGTAACAAATCAGACTTGTCAACCTTGGGTGTTTCCATTGTTGTGATACATAACGAATAATAAGGTCGTCAGTATATTTATTTTATTACTGTGCGTAAAGTAAGATTTTGTAATTGCGCTCAATGTGTGACCGTGTGTAATTATTACCCTTGCAAAAATGGCAAATGTCATACAAATTCGTAATTTGCGAAAAACCGGAGGAAGCTGGATCGGGGTCTGAAAGGCTGGTTCAGGGTGGATGCGGGTTGGTCGTAACTGGTAATGACAAACAGCAGATACATTCTGCAAAGATTAAAAAACAGGGAGAAACTTCAGATGAAGACTATTTTCAAATCAGTGCTGGCAGGTGCCATGTTGATGGGTATGAGCATTGCTGTGCAGGCTGAAACAACCATCAGGGTAACCTTGCAGTTGCCTGAATCACATTCGCTTGGCCAGAACTGGCTGGCTTTCAAAAAGATAATTGAAAAGGAATCAGGTGGTGATCTGAAGTTGCAGCTGTTTCCTTCCGCCCAGCTTTACAAGGACAAGCAGGTGCCTGAAGCTGTTGGCTCCGGGGCAGTGGAAGCTGGTTCTGCTTTCCTTGGCCGGTTTGCCGGTTCGGTGCCGGCGGTGGAAATTGTCAATCTGCCGTTCTTTTTCCGTGATGAGGCCCATCTTCGCGCCGCTGCTGCCAATGGCTCGGCGATGCGCAAGGTGCTGGATGATGCAGTAGTGAAAGAAACCGGTGCCAAGGTTTTGTGGTGGCAGGCATTTGGCCGCAATGTTTATCTCAACAAGGGAAAGCCGATCCGGGTGCCGGCTGATCTGAAGGGTAAAAAGGTCAGAACCTATGGCAAGGTGCTGGGCTGGACGGTTGAAGCACTTGGAGGTGCGCCAACCTTGATGTCAGGTTCCAAACAGTTCCTGGCCTATCAGCAGGGTGCTGTTGATGTGGGAATGACCGGGGCTTCTGCTGTCAAAAGCCGCAAGCTTTATGAAGTAATGGACAATATGACCCTTTCCTATGACAGTGCCATTGAGTTTGTTGCAGTCATGAACAATGATTTCTTTAACTCACTGTCTCCGAAAAACCAGAAAATCATCATGAAGGCTGCCGGTGTGGTTGAAAAGCAGTTGCGTGATCAGGTTTATGGTGGTGAAGAAGCCATGGTCAAGGAAGTGGCCGACAAGATCAATGTGGTCAGGCTGACTGATGCTGAAAGAGCCAAGTGGAAAGAGGCTACCAAATCAGTGATTGATAAATTTGCCAGTGAACGCGGCAAAGTGGCGGTTGAAGCTATCAACGCAGCTAAAGGCCTGTAATCATTAAATTTCCAACTTGATATCTGGCCTCTTATCCTGTTGTTCAGGATAGGGGGCCGGCGGGTTTTGTAATGATCAGAATTATCGACATTCTATCTGAATATGCCGGGCGGTTGTCAGCCTGGATGTTTTTTGCTGTTGGCCTGTTCATCTGTTATGAGGTGTTCATGCGTCATGTGTTCATTGCCCCGACTATCTGGGTGGATGAAGTTGCACGAATCATGCAGATATGGGCTGCATATCTGGCTGGCGCCTTTGCGCTCAAACATCGCGAGATGATCGTTATCGATATGGCATTTCGCGATACTGAATCAACTGCCAGAAAAATTGTTGAATGTTTTTCCCTGATTGTAATTGTGATTTTTTGCTGTGTTGCGGTGTGGTACGGGTTTGAATTGTGGTTGCGCGCCACCCTTAGAGGCCATACGACTGATTCTTATCTGGGCACTCCCAAATGGTTGAGTGATGCTTCAATCTGGGTTGGTTTCGGGCTGCTTGGATTGCAGGCGATAGCTGAAATTGTAAAAGTGTGGACCATTGGCATTCCCAAAAGGGATATATTGGAGGATGCTGTCTGAGATGTCGGCGGTTTTGATTATAGCAGCCCTGCTGGCGCTGTTACTGTTAAGGGTTCCCGTCGCATTTGCCATGGGGGCGCTCGGGGTGTTCTTGCTGTGGTATTTCCCGCTGCCGCTGAATGCGGTGCCACAGCGGCTGTATGGCACCATGGATTCATTTGAACTGCTGGCGGTTCCAATGTTTCTGTTAATGTCGAATGTGTTGTTAAAGGCCAATGTCGGGCGTGACCTGTTTGCGGCTGTTCAAAGCTGGGTCGGGCACTGGCCGGGAGGTCTGGGGGTGGCCACCATCTTGTCATGCGGGCTGTTTTCGGCTGTTTCAGGTTCTTCTGTGGCAACAGCTGCTACTATTGGTACAGTGGCCATTCCAGAAATGACAAGGCGCGGTTATCAGCGTTCATTTGTTTTTGGGCTGCTGGCTGCTGGCGGTACTTTGGGGATTTTGATACCGCCATCAATACCATTGATCATATATGGTATCATAACTGAAACCTCGATCCCCACCCTGTTTCTGGCAGGGGTTGGCCCCGGATTGTTTCTGGCAACAGTCTTTATAATTTATTCAATTGTCTATTCGCGCTTTAACAGTGACCAGATCATGCTGGAGCGGGCAGACTGGGCAACCCGGAAAAAAGCCTCATTGCTGGCATTGCCAACAGTTGCTCTGGCCTCAGCTATTATCGGGTCGATCTATATGGGGATTGCCACGCCATCAGAAAGTGCCGGTGTCGGGTTTATTCTGGCCATGGTCATTACCATAGCCATGGGCCGGATGAACTGGCAGAAAATCAAGGCGGCAACCTATGATGCAATGAAGACCACAACCATGATCTTTCTGATTGTGGCTGGCGCCAAGGTGTTTTCCTATGCAATTACGCTATATCGTATTCCACAGGATATATCAGCAGCCCTTACCGGCAATATTTCTGATCCTGGACTGTTCATGCTGGCTGTGGGTGCGGTGTTGCTGCTGATCGGTTTCTTCCTTGAATCGCTTTCCATGTTGCTGATCATGGTTCCGGTGCTGTTTCCCGCCCTTTCGTCAATGAATATTGATCCGGTATGGTTTGGAATTTTCTTTGTGGTGCTTATCGAAACGGCACTGATTACCCCACCGGTCGGGCTCAATCTGTTTATTATTCAGGCCGTGGGCAAGGCCCGGCTGGAAGAGGTTGCAAGAGGTGCATGGCCGTTTGCGGTGATAATGTTGTTAACCGCAGCTTTGCTATGGTTCTGGCAAGGATTGGCATTGTTTATTGCCTATGGTCTTTGATTTGCTGGTTGAATTAACCGGCTATTTAATTGCTAAATTATCTGGGCATTCGTTTATAATTTGCATTTCCTGAAAGATATGCAGGTGAGCGGTGTTGTTTTTAATAACCGGTAGTAGTAAGTGTAAATATATAAATCGGACTTGATGATAAATGTGCAATCAGTATATTATTGCTGTTCCATGAACAAGAATAATCAAGAGGCCCTTAAGTCAGGGGGGGTGCGTGCCCAAGAAAAGTAATCAGAACCTGTTATTTGAGATGCTGCGGTCATTTACGGCACTGGCCAGAACCGAGAACCTGTCGCAGGCAGTGACTCATATTGACAGTACAAGGCAAACCATCAGGCGCCATATTGACTATCTGGAAGCCAAAAAAGGTGTCAAGCTGTTTGAGGTGGTTGATCGCAAATACCGGTTGACAGAAGAAGGTGCACAATCGCTGTGGGACGCAGAAATGCTGCTGTTGCGCGGTGATGCCTGGCTGAAAGGGGTTACCAAAACCAAAAACGGGCTTGAAGAAATTCGCACTGTTGGTGATGATGGAAAAATCTATTTTTCCCAGCAGCACCGGCTTGACCGTTTGTGGAAGGATGGAACTGATTTGCTGCAAAAGGGGTTTGAATGCTGGAGCAAAGCAAAAACCCGGATTGAAACTGCCGAGATGCAGCCTGTACGGAAATACTGGACAATATACCGGTTGCGTCCCAATGGCTGGCAATGTGTGGAAATAGGCGATGATTCGGCCTATGCAGTGTGGTTTGGCTGGGAATGGGCCAAAAGCAGTGTTGGCAATATGGTCAAGGATACGCCGTCAGGGCGTGAGCATGCTGAATTTATTTCCAGCTCATATGAAAAACCCTTGCAGGAAGGCGGGATTCGGCTGGACCATCTTTACCGGGTCGGGCCGCGTAAGCCGGGAGGCGAATTTCAACCTTTCAGTTTTCAGCGGCTTTTGATGGGTTGCGTGTTTCCCAATGGGGATCCTGCTGTAGCCATTCTGGCCAATCTGACGAATAATATCGATATTCCATGGATGGATAAGGATGTCTATCCAGCCATGTCCAAAGAGATTGTTAAAGAATTTGAGGAGCGCATGGATTTAGACTGATTTTACCTGCCCGGTTCCTGGGCATGATTTGTTCGTAGCATTGCGTTTTTGCTCCCAAAATACAAACTTCACTCAGGAAAAAGCAATGAATCTATATAATGACTTTTTGTATTCACCAGTAATTACCAGCATTATTGACTATGTTGGTGCTCAGGGTATCTCTCTGGAAATAGGATCGGATTTTTCCTTATATGAAGCCCATGTCAAAAGTCAGCCCCGGCGACATGCAGTTGGCCCGTTCTTCAGTGCAGATAATGATTATCTTTGTGAAGCAACAGCTTTCTGGATTGTCGGGAGAGACAATAAGGGTGAGCTGGTACATACTCAGGCCGTGCGTACTCTTGATCTTGAAGGCAAGAACTTTACCCATTTCATGGACAAGCATCTGGTGGATTTTTTCCCTTATGAAATTGATGAGGAAAAAACCGGCTATTATCCATCACCGGAATCTGAAAAGATTTGCGGTACGGTCTGCTATCATGGCGAGTTGTGGCTGAGTACCGGTAATGTGCAGTCTTCATTTACCGGTCTGGTCGCGCTGTTAAGCCGGCTGGCAATGGCGGTGAGTGTGACCAGGTTTCATGCTGATTATTTCTTTGCCTATATCATGTCTCGCAATGCAAATCGCGGCCTGGCGGCCCGCTGCGGGTTTATGCACACCGATCCCAATTCGGTAGTCTGGTCGGTGCCAGGCGGGGTGCAGGATGCAGAAGCATGGAGTGCATGGGTGAGCCGCAAGGAGATATTCCACCTCAATATCATGACTTTGAAGGCTCTAAATGCGGTGCGTGATACGCTCAATATGGAAGATCGCGAGCAAAGAAAGGCTGCATAAGTTAGGGTCATGTTGCGGGCAATGGTTGCAGGTTTGCTTGTCGGTCAGTTTATTGAGATGCCGGCAAGGCTGGTTTTGGGGAATTTGGTGATATCAGGAAGATAGAAGCTTTCAAGCTGCCTTTGCGGACGGTTCGCCAGAATAAATGGTTCTGTTTGAGCCGGAAATGCTCTATAGACTGGATATGGCTTCAAGATATATTGCATCACCATGGGCAGATGCCCAATCACCTGATAATGAAGATATTGGCAAACTGGCAGAAGTTGCCTATCGCTCCCTGCCGCCGGAATTTCGTGCCATGTGTGGTAATCTGGTGTTGCGGGTGGAGGAGCTTGCCGATCCTGAACTGATCAGTGAACTTGGCGGGTCATCACAATTTGACCTGCTTGGTCTGTTCCAGCAGGGTGATGAGATGGCCGGTTTGCCGGTTGATGATGAAGACAGTGCAAATGTGGTGGTGCTGTATCGCCGGGCAATTCTTGACTACTGGGCTGAAACCAGAGAAACGCTCGGGTCAATTGTCACCTATGTTCTGGTGCAGGAAATTGGCCGCCAGTTCGGGATGAGCGAAGATGATCTTGATCTGGTAACCAGCCAGACCGAAGATGAGGCGCGCCGTGAGGTCGGGGCTTTTGTACAATGAACAAGTCAACAGAACAAAGATACAGGGAACGGGCCAAGCAGGCCAAACGCGAGTTGAAAAGCGTCTTGCAACAGTCAGAAAAACTGACTGGTACGGATTATACTGGCGAGCCTGAGGATGGTGACAGGATTGATGTGCTGGGCAAACGTATTGGCCGCTCTATCGGCTATATAATAGCCATGTTGCTGTTGTACCATCTGGCCACCACCTATATCTGGAAATAATTATTCTTGCATGGTCTGGCTGCTGTCTGCCGGTGTTCTTGCCATTGAGTGATATTCATCATTGGGGCGCATGTCGACAGCGGTTGAAACCCGGTTGGTCATATTGAAAAACCCGGTTATTGCTGCAATGTCCCAGATATCACGATCACTGAAGCCGGCATCGCGCAAGGCCTGCCGGTCGCTTTCTTCAATTGATGCGGGATCTTTGGTCAAAACAGTAGCAAATTCCAGCATGGCCCGGTGACGTGAAGACAGATCGGCGCTGCGATAATTCATGACTATTTCTTCCCCAAGTATTGGGTCACCTGACAATTGGCGAATGGCAGCACCGTGAGCTGTGAGGCAATAAAAACAGTGATTTACCGATGATGCAGCTACCGCAATCATTTCGCGTTCCAGCTTTGACAAGCCCGACGGGCCAAGCATCAGATCATTATACATGTCGCTGAAAGCCTGAAACTTGACCGGATTGAAGCTGTAGGCCTTGAGCACATTGGGTATCAGTCCAAGCTTGTCTTTGCATAGTTCCAGATACTCTAGCTGGGCCTTTGTCAATGGTTGTTCCTGCTCAAGATCAAGGGCGATTGCCCGGTTTTTTATGTCTGTCATCTAAATACCTGCCGATTGATAAAATCTTTGTCAAATGTCCAATTTCGCTATGGAATGATCGCTACTTTCGTCGTATGTAGGATTGTCGCACCCTTTTCAGTGTCTGTCAGGGACATGGACATTTTGAACATAAACCAAATCCTATCCATCACACAAGTCAGGCACCTTTGCGCATCCTCACCCAACCTTTCAGCAAAACTTTCATGATCAGGACAATCCAATGTCTGCTCAGACCCCCAGTAAAACCCGTTTGAATTCAATCTCCAGGCTCCTTGATGAAAAAGGAGCCGAGCAGAACTGTCAGCTTTTGGCGACACATTTATGGTCAATTGTGGCAGATGAAGATATTGCAGTTTTCAGTGATGCTGAAATTGTGGATATGACGATGCAGCTTTTTGAGCATTTCAAATTCCGCAAGCCAGGGCGCGCCTCGGTGAAAATATGTAACCGGGAAAGCGATAATGATGATGCAGCCAATATTACCATAATATCGGTTGTCAATGACAATATGCCTTTCCTGATTGATTCAACCATCAATCTGCTGACCGAACTGGGCCACACGGTTTCACTGGTGGCGCATCCGCTGATCAGCGTTGAGCGCGATATAAAGGGCAAGCTTTTGAAAGTTGCGGCGGATGCAACAGCTTCGGGGAACTTAACTGGAGAAAGTCTGTCATATTTTCACATTGAAGAGCTGAGCGACCAGAATGCGCGTGATGTGCTGGTTGATGAAATTGAACGGACCTTGCGCGATGTTCGTGCCAGTGTGCTTGACTGGCAGGCAATGCGGCAGCGGATCAAGCAGGCGATTAGTGATTACCAGCGCAACCCTCCCCCGGTTCCGGTTGAAGAACTGACCGAATCCATGGATTTTCTGCAATGGCTGCTGGATGATCATCTGACCATTCTGGGTATTCGTGAATATGCCTTTACCGGCGGGGCTGAAAATGGATCACTTTCAGTTATTGAAGATACCGGTCTTGGGGTGTTGCGCAATCGTGAATTGAAGGTGTTGACCAGACATGCAACCAGTGAGGCGATTACTCCTGAAATCAGGAATTATCTGCGCCAGCCTGCGGCCCTGATTATCAACAAGTCAGATTCAACCAGCCGGGTGCACCGGCGCATATTGATGGATTATATTGGCATCAAGCAATTTGACAATGAGGGTGAGTTGACAGGCGAAATTCGTGTGGTCGGATTGTTTACCTCAACTGTCTATACGCGTGCAGCAAGAAAAATCCCGTTATTGAGGCGTAAAATCAACTCGGTTCTGAATAAATCCGGGTTCGACCTGCATAGCCATTCCGGCAAGGCCCTGCTGAATATTCTGGAAACTTTCCCCCGTGATGAACTGTTTCAGATTGAAGTTGATGAATTGCACGCAATGGCGCAGGGCATATTGCGGCTGGAAGAGCGGCCCCGAACCAGACTGTTTGTCCGCCATGACCGGTTTGACCGGTTTGTTTCAGCCTATGTGTTTATTCCGCGTGAAAGATTCAATTCTGAAATCCGCTCAAAAGTCGGGGATTTGCTGGCCAGCAGTTTTGAAGGAAAGGTTACCAGATTTTCACCGTTTTTCAGTGAAGGCCGGATGGTAAGGGTGCATTTTATCATCTCGCGCAACAAGGGTCAGGCTCCTGATGTCAGTATGGACAAGCTTGAAGCTGATATATCAGATGTTGTGCGCACCTGGGATGACCGGCTGGGTGAAACCATTGGCAAGAATTTTGGCAGGCGTGAAGCTGCCAGATTGCTGAAGAAATATGCCGGGGCTTTTTCAGCTGGCTATGAAGAAGCTTTTTCACCGCAGGCATCGCTCTATGACATAGCTGAAATTGAAGAATTGCAGCATGGCGATGATATGGGTGTGCATTTCTTTGATATACAAAAAGAACCGGCAGAAAATTGTCGTCTCAAGCTTTATCATTTCGATGAGGCCTTGCCGCTTTCTGCCCGCCTGCCGATTTTGGAGAATATGGGCCTAAAGGCAATTGAGGAAAACTCCTTTACCGCCTCACCAATTGTCGGGGATGGTCCGCGAACGGTTTTCATCCATGAAGTAATTTTGCGATCTGCAGATGGTAGCGATATGGATATGAGGCAAAGTGCCGGACTGCTGGAAGAATGTTTTCTGGCTGTGTGGCAGGGCCGGGCGGAAAATGACCGGTTTAACGGGTTGGTGCTGAAAGCTGACATGAACTGGCGTGATGCGGCACTGATGCGGGCCTGTGGCAAATATCTGCGCCAGCTGGGCATTGCCTATTCATCTGACTATATGGCTGATGCCCTGGTGGCCAATCCGCAGATTACCAAGGTTCTGGTGCAACTGTTTTATCAGCGGTTTGATATTGGTCTAAAGGGCAAGAATGGCAAACCCCTGTCCAAGGCCAAAAGGCGGCCAATGGTGACAAAAATGGCGCGCAAGATTTCTGAATTATTGCAGGATGTTCCAGGCATTGATGAAGACCTGATTGTCCGGCGCTATCTCAATCTTGTCAGGTCAATCAACCGGACCAATTTCTTCATGTGTGATGGTGATTGCAATTTCAGCGATATTATCTCATTCAAGATTGAATCATCCGACGTTGAAGAAATGCCGGAACCTAGGCCATTTGCTGAAATCTTTGTCTATGCGCCTGATTTTGAAGGTGTGCATCTGCGCGGTGGGCCGATTGCCCGCGGTGGTATTCGCTGGTCGGACCGGCCAGAAGATTTTCGCACTGAGGTTCTGGGGCTGGCCAAGGCGCAAAATGTCAAAAATGCGGTGATTGTGCCAGTTGGTTCCAAGGGCGGATTTGTGCCAAAATTCCTGCCTGTTGGCGGCACGCGTGATGAGATTTATGCTGAAGGCAAGCGGGTCTACAAACGCTATATAAACTCCCTGATCGAACTGACTGACAATCTGGAAGGTGAAAAGGTCATCCCGCCAAAAAATGTTGTGCGCAATGATGATGATGACCCATATCTGGTGGTTGCTGCTGACAAGGGAACGGCAAGTTTTTCTGATACTGCCAACAGGATTTCACAGGAACATGGTTTCTGGCTGGATGATGCTTTTGCCTCTGGCGGGTCAGCCGGTTATGACCACAAGAAGATGGGAATAACTGCCCGGGGTGGCTGGGAAGCAGTCAAGCGGCATTTCCGGGAAATGAATATTGATACCCAAAGTGAGCCGATAACAGTTATCGGAATTGGTGATATGTCGGGTGATGTGTTTGGTAATGGCATGTTATTGTCTGAAAAAATCGAACTGATTGCAGCTTTTGATCATCGTGATATTTTTATTGATCCAAAACCTGATCATGCCAAGAGCTTAAAAGAACGCCAGCGTCTATATGATTTGCCACGTTCCAGCTGGAAGGATTTTGACAGCAAGCTGATTTCCAAGGGCGGCGGGGTGTTCTCGCGAACGCTGAAAGCTATTCCGCTTAGCGCCCAGATGCGCAAGACCTTTGGTCTTTCCGGCAAGACTGCAACTCCCAACCAGCTTATACAGGCCATATTGAAGGCTAGGGCTGATCTGTTATGGTTTGGCGGTATTGGCACCTATATACGCGCCAGCAGTGAAACCAATGCTGATGCAGGGGACCGGGCCAATGACCAGATAAGGATTACTGCGGCCGATCTGAAGGTTAAAGTAGTGGCAGAAGGGGCAAATCTTGGCATCACCCAAAGAGCCAGAATTGAATTTGCTCTTAATGGCGGCAGGATCAATACTGATGCCATAGACAATTCAGCCGGGGTTAATTCATCTGATGTTGAAGTGAATTTCAAGATCGGGCTTGGGGCGGCTGAAAAGGCCGGCAAGCTGAAACGTGAACAGCGCAACAAATTACTGGCTTCAATGACCGGTGATGTGGCCAAAATCGTTCTGCGCAACAATTATCTGCAAACCTTGTGCTTGTCCATTTGCCAGATGCGCGGGGCCTCGGAATTTGGTTATACCAAGCGCCTGATGCAGTCGATGGAGGCTGATGGACTGCTCAACCGGCAACTGGAATATCTGCCGGATGGAACCGCTCTTGATGA
>JALXCV010000090.1 GCA_026990765.1 Hyphomicrobiales bacterium
CTGTGGTGCGGAAAAACCTCAAGAACAGCTAAAACGCCACTGGTAAAGTCAGCATCGCTTTGCTATATAGCGCCACGATTCACTAATAAGCTATTGCCCGTTTTGGCGTCATGGCGGGTGTGGTGGAATTGGTAGACACGCCAGATTTAGGTTCTGGTGGTTAATAGCCGTGGGGGTTCAAGTCCCTCCACCCGCACCAGACGTTACAAGCGAAAATAGCCGGTTTCTAAGTATTTTTAAGGAATTTTGATAGATGGAAGTCACCGAAACCCTGAATGAGGGCCTGAAACGCGAATTCAAGATCATTGTACCAGCGACAGTGCTTGAAGAAAACCTGATGAACAAGCTTGGAGAGCTGGCTGCAACTGCATCCATCCCCGGTTTCAGACCCGGCAAGGTTCCGGTTTCACATCTGAAAAAGGTTCATGGTCAAGCTGCAATGGCTGAAGTAATTCAAAAAACCATTGAAGACACCACAAGTGCTGCCATTTCCGAACGCGAATTGCGCCCTGCCTATCAGCCGGACATTGTCCTCAGCGATGATCAGGAAGAAGTGAACGCCATTATTGCAGGCAAGGCTGATCTTGCCTATGATGTCAAATTCGAGATTATCCCCGATTTTGAAATCAAGGATTTTGATGTGACCGGCATGGAAAAGCTGGTCATTCAGGTTGAAGACAAGCAGGTTGAAGAATCAATCCAGAAACTTGCTGAACAGCACAAGGATTATTATGGCGAGGAAAAAGGCTCCAAGTCAGAAGAAGGCGATCAGCTGACCATTTCCTTTGTTGGCCGTATCAATGGTGAAAAATTTGACGGTGGCTCAGCCGAAGAAGTGCCGCTGGTGCTTGGTTCCGGCGGTTTCATTCCAGGTTTTGAAGAACAGCTGACAGGAGCCTCTGCCGGTGATGTGGTAACCGTCAAGGTTACTTTCCCTGAAGACTATCAGCAAAAGGAGCTGGCTGGCAAACCTGCTGAATTTGAAACCACTGTCCTCAAGGTTTCATCACCTAAAGAAGTAGAGATCAATGACGCATTTGCTGAAGGTCTTGGCGTTGAGAACATGGAAAAGCTGGATGAGAATATCCGCACCTCAATTGCTGCTGAATTTGAACAGATGACCAATGCCAAGCTCAAGCGTGATGTGCTTGACAAGTTGCACAAGATGTATGATTTCGATTTGCCCGAAAGACTGGTTGATGAGGAATATAACCAGATCTGGTCAGCCCTTGCCCGTGAAATGACCCAGGAAGGCCGTTCCTTTGAAGATGAAGGAACCACGGAAGAAGAAGAATCAAAGAATTACCGCGACATTGCCTCACGCCGGGTTCGTCTTGGTCTGGTACTTGGCAAAATTGGCGAAAAGGCCAAGGTCTCAATCGAAGAACAGGAATTGCAGGATGCCCTGATTTCCAGGGTTCGCGAATTCCCCGGTCAGGAACAGCAGGTATATGAATTCTATACCAAGAATCCAGACGCCATGATGGAACTGCGCGGCCCGATATTCGAGCAGAAAGTTATCGATTATATCCTCAAGGATCTTGATATTCCTGAAAAGACTGTAACAGCAGAAGAATTCACCAAAATCTTTGAAGCAGATGATGATGCTGACAAAAAGCCAGCCAAGAAGAAAGCTGCAAAAAAGGCTGCCAAAAAACCAGCCAAGAAAAAAGCTGCTAAAAAAGCGGCAAAAAAGGCAGAAAAGGAATAACTTCTCGTCTGCCATATGTGAATAGAGCTTAGGAACAATGCCAACTTCATCTGAAAAAATTCGCGCTCACAAGGGGTCTGTATTCTTTGAACGCGGTTTCAGACCGTTTTTCTTTTCTGCATCGGCTTTTGCCGGAATTGCATTACCGATCTGGGCTTTTGCTCTGGTATTTGGCTTTGAATCATGGTCGCATCTGGGCATCAGGGTCTGGCATATTCATGAGATGATATTTGGTTTTGTTCCAGCCGTTATTGCCGGTTTTGCCCTGACTGCCATTCCCAACTGGACCGGAAGGCTGCCAGTTACCGGCAAAGGTCTGGCAGGTCTTTATTCATTATGGGTACTTGGCCGCATAGCCATGTTCTTTTCAGCCGCTGCCCCCACCATGGCAGCCATGGTTGCAGTTTTGTTTCCGGTAGTTTTTTCAGCTCTGGTATGGCGCGAAATTCTGGCCGGTGGCAATAAACGCAATCTGCCAATCTGCGTCTTGATTACCATTATTGCTGTCGCTGAAGTCGGGTTTCAATATACCGCCCTTTACGACATGAATTTTGACCTGTTTTATCGTATGGGACTGGCTGGCATTGCAATGCTGCTCACCGTAATTGGTGGCCGTGTCACTCCAAGCTTTACCCGCAACTGGATGTCCAAACGCGGATTTGCCAAAATGCCTGCACCAATGGGCATGGTTGACAAGCTGGCCATGCTGGCATCTGCTCTGGCGGTCACCTCATGGGTTTTCCTGCCACTCTCAATACTCACCGGCATCCTGTTTGCAATTGCAGCTGCCTTGACGGTGTTTCGTATATCCAGATGGCGCGGCTGGCAGACATTTTCAGAACCGCTGGTTGCAGTTTTGCATGTTGGATTTTCATGGATGCCTGTCTGGTTCGCTCTGATGGCACTGGCAATCTTTTCTGATGGCTCAATCATCAACACCATCAGCGCCCTGCATGCGCTTACCGCTGGAGTGCTTGGCACAATGACCCTTGCTGTCATGTCAAGGGCATCACTTGGCCACTCAGGTCGCGGACTGCATGCAGATGCCATTATCACTACAAGCTATATACTGGTCTTTATCGGTGCCCTGATGCGCATATTGGCCAATCTGTCAAGTGATTACTTCAATCATGTCTATGCCACATCAGGCATTTTATGGGCGCTGGGGTTTGCAGTTTTTGCATTGTATTTTATCCCGGTATTCTTCAAGCGGCGCAAACCAAACCGGTAAATTCTACGCAGCTTTCCGGTTCTCTGAATCCATGGTGGGCAGCCATAAAGTTACCATGGTCCCTACCCCTTCATTGGATATCAGATCAACACCACCACCATGGCGTTTCAGCGTTTGCAGAGCAATCGGCAGGCCCAGCCCAACACCAAATCCACGGGTTGAGAATAATGGCTCAAACGCCCGTTCATTGACATCTTCACGCATGCCGATACCATTATCCACAATCATGATTTCCATACGATCAGCAACATTCAGCACTTCGATAATGATTTCAGGCTGGCGTTCATGCTCTACTTCACAAACAGCATAAACCGCATTTTTCAGTATTTTCTGGAATGACCGGCTCAACTGGACTTCATCAGCAAATACTTCGGGCATATTATCGTCTATCTTGAAAGTGACCTCCACATTTTCAGGCACTTCCACCATATCTGCCTGTTGCCGAACCCATCGGTCCAGTCTGATTGGCACCCGGTTCAAATCCGGTGTCAGGGCAAAATCATAAAGATCGGTCAAAATATTTGAACAACGGTCAATTGTTCTTTCAGAACGCTCAAAAGTTTTTTCCAGATTTGGATAATCGCCCTTGATCTTCTTCCTGACCACAAACAGCGAGGTTTTCAGCGCATTTAACGGATTTCGCAATTCATGGCACAGGCTGGATACCAGATCACCCAGCAAAGCCTGGCGTTCCCGCTTGACCAGTGAAGCCTGAGCATTGCGCAAATCCTGTGTCCGCTCGGCAATACGGTCTTCCAGCTCTTCATTGGCCATAAGCAGAGCTTTTTCCATATCCTTCATCTTGGTTACGTCAAAATATGTAAGCAGCCTTTTGCCATCTGGAAGCGCAATGCACGAATGCAGAATGGTCTTGCCATCCTGACGCACTCTTTCAGCCGCAGGATCATCACCTTCCATTATGTGCTTCATCACACTGTCGCGATATTCAATCCAGCCGCGCTCATCACCGCCAAGATAACCTGTGCACTTGTTTTCATACATGCGCTCAAACACCATTTTCATGGTAGGCTT
This sequence comes from Hyphomicrobiales bacterium, assembly GCA_026990765.1. Lineage (GTDB taxonomy): Bacteria > Pseudomonadota > Alphaproteobacteria > Rhizobiales > Aestuariivirgaceae > JALWJW01. The sequence goes on from JALXCV010000090.1 coordinate 3,975, forward strand.
GGCATCAAAAAATTTCGGATTGATACTCATCAGATTGCAAAAGGCCTTGTTGACCAGTTCCACTTTTGCATCCTTGTTCAAAACCATTATGCCATAATCGATTGTATCAAGCAGCGCATCCAGCAACACCTGGCGCTCACTGGATTGAATACGGGCATGTTTTTCATCGGTAATATCAGTATGGGTCAGAATATGACTGCCATCATCAAGCCGGTTGACCGTTACCAGAAGATGCCGGCCAACTGAAGGTATATACACCGGATAGGATGTAGCAGTCTGCTGGTTCAAAAGCCGTTCAAGTCGTTTACTGACTTCCAGATCAATATCAACAACCCCAAAATCACCACGTGTGGCCATCATCTGCAAATGATCCTTGAGGGTGAACACCTTGGCATATTGCTTCTTGTCAAATCCCAAAAGCTCAATGGTCTTGCGATTATTCAGCAGTATAATCCCGTCTCTGTCATACCACATCAAGGACTGGGAAAGATTTTCAAGCACTGTGTTCAGGTCATTGCGTTGCTTCTTGACCTCACTGACCAGATATTGCTCCCGGTTTCTCTGCGCAGTTTGCTCATTTAAAATATCTGTTTCATCATATGCTGTTCCGTGATACCCGGCAAATTTACCATCCGCATCAAAGAACGGTTCACCTGTGACAACCAGATTTCTCAGTTTGCCATCATGGTTTTCCCTTGCATATCTGAATTCACTGAACGGGCGATGATTTGTTATATCCCGTATATGTTGCTTGAAATGGTCTTCATTGCTGTTAATTGCTATATCCAGCCTGGATGTGCCGATCAGGTCCTGTTTGGTCATTCCGCTAAGCTGGGTAAGGTTATCAGAAAAATATACAAAGCGATGAGTGGTGTCTGTCTCCCAGAACCAGACATCGCTCTGGCTGGTAGCAACTTGCAATCGCCTGTTCATATTTTCAATTTCGATTTCCAACTGGCGATATGAAGGAATAGACATTTCCAAAAGACCCGATAATTACCCTGATAATTAAAATTTGACCTATTTATTTTAAGAAACCGTAATCAATTACATGATCGCACTCATAAACATTGCCTGAATTTTCACCATGTAGCATAATTTTTAAGCAGACTTGATGCCGCATGATTTGTTATATCTGCCTTAACATGTTGATTCATTAAGGTTTTCATTCTTTTGCTTAAACTGGCATGATCAATGCAATAAGGAATGAGTTAGCAGCACCTGAAAACTGCTGTTCATGCCAAAATATTATTGATGACTTTAACGACCAGGTTCTTCATGAAAAAAATCGAAGCAATCATAAAACCCTTCAAGCTTGATGAGGTTAAAGAAGCTTTGCAGGAAGTGGGACTGCAGGGTATAACCGTTACCGAAGCCAAGGGATTTGGCAGGCAAAAAGGCCACACAGAGCTTTATCGCGGAGCTGAATATGTGGTTGATTTTCTGCCAAAGGTAAAAATCGAGGTAGTACTTCCCGATGACCGTGTAGATGCGGCTGTCGAGGCTATTCAGGATGCGGCTCGCACCGGGCGTATCGGTGATGGAAAAATCTTCATTACCAACATTGAACATGCAGTTCGTATCCGTACCGGTGAAACCGGCGATGAATGTCTGTAAACTGAAATCCATATAACTCAATAAACAAAGGAATTTACCATGGCTAAAGAAAATACAGCCGATGATGTAATGAAAATGCTCAAGGATGAGGACGTCAGATTTGTTGACGTTCGCTTTACTGATCCACGCGGCAAGATGCACCATCTGACCCAGGACGTAACCACCATTAATGAAGATGCTTTCGCTGACGGCCTGATGTTTGACGGCTCATCAATTGAAGGCTGGAGAGCTATCAATGAATCAGACATGACCTTGATGCCTGATCCGACATCAGCTCATATCGATCCGTTTTATGCGCAAAAAACCCTTGCAATTTTCTGTGACATTCTCGAGCCATCATCTGGCGAGGCCTATGCACGCGATCCGCGCATGACTGCCAAGAAGGCCGAAGCCTATGTCAAACAGACTGGCGTTGGTGACACCATCACCATGGGTTCAGAAGCTGAATTCTTCATGTTTGATGATGTGCGCTTCTCTTCAACTCCATACAATACCGGTTTCAAACTGGATTCTATCGAGCTGCCAACCAATTCTGACACTGAATACGAACTTGGCAATATGGGCCATCGCCCCCGCACCAAAGGCGGTTATTTCCCGGTAAACCCGGTTGATTCAGCTCAGGATATTCGTTCAGAAATGCTGTCTGTCATGGCTGAAATGGGCGTGACTGTTGAAAAGCATCACCATGAGGTTGCATCTGCCCAGCATGAGCTTGGCATGAAATACGATACCCTCACCGCTGCTGCCGACAATCTGCAGATCTACAAATATGTGGTTCACAATGTAGCCCAGGCCTATGGCAAAACCGTTACCTTCATGCCAAAGCCGGTCTATGGTGATAACGGCACCGGCATGCACGTGCACCAGTCAATCTGGAAAGATGGCAAACCAACATTTGCCGGCAACCAGTATGCTGACCTGTCAGAAAACTGCCTGTTCTATATTGGTGGCATCATCAAACACGCCAAGGCACTGAACGCTTTCACCAACCCTTCAACCAACTCCTACAAGCGTCTGGTTCCAGGGTTTGAAGCACCGGTTCTTCTGGCTTATTCGGCTCGCAACCGTTCAGCTTCCTGCCGTATTCCTTTCTCACCATCACCGGCTGGCAAGCGTCTTGAAGTTCGCTTCCCTGATCCAACCGCCAACCCGTATCTGGCATTTTCTGCCATGGCTATGGCTGGCATGGACGGCATTCTCAACAAGATCCATCCAGGTGATCCAATGGACAAGGATCTTTATGATCTGCCTCCACAGGAACTGGCTGAAATCCCGACTGTATGTGGTTCACTGCGTGAAGCTCTGGAAGCTGTTGAAGCTGACAAAGACTTCCTGCTCAAGGGCGGTGTATTCACCGAAGACCAGATTGCAGCCTATATTGAACTGAAGATGGAAGAAGTAATTCGTTATGAACACACACCGCACCCGGTTGAGTTCGACATGTATTACTCTGTCTGATTATTTCAGACACTGACAATTATTCAAAAGCCGGGGCAGCAATGCTCCGGCTTTTTTTTACGTTCAGTCACTGTTCATGCAGGCTTTGCTAGTCAAGAAAAAAACAATATCAGAAAAGCTTGAGGAAACATGACCAGAAAACATCTATATTTATCAGCCCTTTTACTCGCCTGCACCAGCCTGCCAGCCATGGCCGGCTCCAGCATATGGAACCATAATGGTTCACAAATGCTGCTGCAATCCAGTGGCAATTCGCGCATAATAACCTATCATAATCCCCGCCCGGGCATCTCGGCCCGGCCCGGTCAGGTTCTGTTTGAAGGCAGGCGCGTTGGAAATACCTATCGCGGTACTGCCTATACATTCCGCTCAGGCTGTCGCCCTGCCCCTTACAAGGTTTCAGGACGCCTGAGATCAGAAACCCGCATCGTGCTAAGAGGTGCTGCCCCCAAACGTTCCGGTTGCCGGGTGATCGGTTATACTAACAATTCAGGCAATTCGCGTCTGGTATTCTCCTATATCAGAAAAGCTGGTGGTCAGTATCAACAGCCCTCACCGGCATATGAACCTGATGAACCCCAGGATGAAGGCCCGCAAGAAGGCCCGGTTGAAACCATCATCCGCAATATCAATGGCGGTCAGGTTATATTCAAGGTTCAAGATCAGGATGACCCGGTATCAAAGCCAATCAGAATTGACGCAACAGCCAGATGTGATAATGGCCGGGTGATACCCATCTATAATAATCACCGCACCTGCCAGCTGGATAATATTCAGGTTTCATTCGACAATTCGATGATTGCCCTGTTTGAAAAACTCTACACCGGTTCAGGCTGCACCAAACTGCATACATCATCCATCGACATAACCAATATGTGCCGCTAACTATCAATCCCCCGGCGCCACGCCCTTTGCCAATGCCCTTGCCCGGCGGCGGCGATAGGCTGGCAGTGCGATCAGACCAACCCCGATAATCAGCAGGCCAAGCGTCATTGGCCGTTCATACATGAAACTGGCACCATCAGTCAGATTTATCGCGCGGGCAAAATTATCTTCCAGCATCCCGCCAAGAATAAAACCGATCAGCAATGGTGGCAGCGGGTAGTCGGCAAACCGCAATATGGTGGCAAATACTCCAAGACCGGCAAGAATCAGCAACTCGGTGGCGTTATTCTGGCCGATATAGGAGCCGATCATGGTAAAAAACAGGATGAACGGTATCAGGTAATTGCGTGGAATAGTCAGCAATTTGGCGATATAGGGTATCATTGGAAGATTTAACATCAGCAAGATTACATTGCCGAAATACATCGAGATTATTACCGACCAGAAAGTATCTGGATGATCAATCATCAACCGGGGACCTGGATCAATATTAAGAGCTATCAGCGCCCCCAGCAAAATGGCAGTGGTTCCAGAACCTGGTATCCCCAGTGTCAACAAAGGTACAAATGAACCGGTACATGCCGCATTATTGGCCGTCTCGGGTGCTGCCAGACCTTTGACCGAGCCTTTTCCGAATTCATCCTGATCTTCACCCTTGGCTATATTGCGTTCAACCGCATAGCCAAGAAACGAAGCAATGGTTGCCCCGGCTCCCGGCATGACACCAATCAGAAATCCCTGAATTGACTGACGCGCGATAACCGGTGCAATCTGTCTGGCCTCCTTGCGCGATATACGCAAATTGTCAATTTTCCCGCTGGTTCCTTCAATCTTGCCCCGTTTCGGGTTAAGGACCAGAAACAAGGCTTCAGGCAAGGCAAAAAGCGCCATGGCAATGGTTATGAAATTAAGCCCGGATTGCAAGTCCTGCAAACCCATGGTGAAGCGCGGTGCATTGAACAATGCCGATTCTCCCACCGTTGCCATGATCAGTCCGATAACCGTCATCATCATGGCCTTTACCACCCTGCCAGTACCGGCAAAGGCGGCAATGGCTGACAGGCCTACCACCATCAGGGCAAAATACTCGGCTGAATGAAACAGCAGGGCCACAGAAGACAGGGCCGGTGCAAATCCCATCAGTAAAACCGCCCCCACTGTACCGCCAGAGAATGATGCAATGGCCGCAATGGTCAACGCTTTTCCCGCTTCACCCTTTCTTGCCATTGGATAGCCGTCAAACGAAGTGGCAACAGTACCAGCTACCCCCGGCGCATTGATCAGGATGGAAGATGTGGAACCGCCAAAAATTGCACCATAATAGACCCCGGCCAGCAATATCAGGGCTGAGGATGGATCACCGATCTTGATGGCAATAGGTATCATTATGGCAATAATCGACATCGGCCCCAGACCGGGCAGCATGCCGATAAGAGTACCGATCAGGCACCCGGCGATCACCAATATGATATTTTGCATTGAAAGGGCTGTTGACAAGCCAAGCAGTACACCATCAAGCATTGTAAAGCCTTTCTGTCATTACATGAACCATGGCAGCGGTTTAAGGTATATTCCAAGTGTTTCCTGCACCAGATACCAGATACTGACAGTTCCAATAGCGGCAATTGCTATCATGTAGTGCAGCTTGCGTTCCCCCAATATCCAGCCCGTTCCCACCAGAAAGCCGATGGTTGCCGGAATAAAGCCGATGGGGCGCAGCAGTAACGCATATAAAACCATGGCAATAATCATGCCCGAGGCCTGCATGATATTATATCGGCCAAGCTTTTTGATATCCATATCGCCTGGCTCATCACTGTCGCCAGCCGGTTTGGGTGTCACAATGATAATCAGCGACAGAATAATCGCCAGAACAGATAATGCCTTGGGGAATGTATTGGGCAGGAACGACATGTTTCGTTCAAACGGCAGCAAGTGATAGGTAAACGAAGCATAGCCGTAAATAAGCGCTATCAGCAGGAAAAGGACCGCAATGGCCTTGTCGAGAGTCATTTCATCAGTTCCTACAAGAAATTGCCGGGATGATATTTCACCCCGGCATAGTCAGTTCTAAAGGAACCCGAGTTTCTTCATCAGATCCTTGATGATGGTTTCCTGCTTCACCAGAAATGCTGTGAATTTATCACCAGGATTGAAGATATTAACCCAGCCATTGCGGGCGCGAACAGCTTCCCACTCAGGCGTTTTGTACATGAGTGTCAGGGCTTTTATATAAGCATCAGCTTTTTCTTTTGGCAGGCCAGGAGCCGCAAAAAACCCGCGCCAGTTGACGAATTCAGCATCAATGCCCTGCTCTTTCAGTGTCATGGCATCAGGCGCAGCTTTAACCCGTTCAGGCGCAGTTATACCAATAATCCTGACTTCACCGGCTTTAGCCATGCCAACAGCTTCAGAAAAGCCGGTTGATAAAGCCTTGATTTCTCCAGACAACAAGGCAGCCATTGCCTTGCCACCAGCATCATAAGGAATATATTTTACCTTGGTCGGGTCTTGTCCTGCTGCCTGCATGGCCATGGCCACAACCAGATGATCCATGCCGCCCGGGACCGAACCACCACCAATAGCTACCTTTTTGGGATTGGCCTTATATGCAGCCACCAGATCCTTGAACGACTTGAGCGGGCTGTCTTTGTGAACAACAAATGCAGCATAATCGCCAATAGTTCCAGCAATCATAGTTAGATCACGGAAGTTTTGCGGGAAACGGCCAACCAGCGAACGAATTACGATCGGGGTTGAGTTGACCATCAAGGTTCCATAATTGGAAGAAGCGTTCTCTATCAGATAGCCAATGGCCTTGCCGCCGCCGCCGCCCGACATGTTTTCATATGATGCCGAGCCAATCAGACCGGATTTGGTCAAGGCTTCACCCGTGCCGCGCGCTGTGCCATCCCAGCCACCGCCTGCACCACCTGGTATCAGGAAATGGATGGAATCAACCACCTGATCCATCTTTGCCTGAACCGGGGTAATTGCTATCCCGGTAGCTGCAACAGCAGCAATAACCAGTTTATGTATTAGTTTCATTTTATGGTACCTCCCTTGTGGTTATTTGTTGATTGTAACCGTTTTAAAGTGAGTAAACCATAAGAAAACGACATTTAATGGTATTTGACCTGTTACTTGCCCGATTTCATCAGCTCGCTCAGTTGCAGTCTGGCACTGGAGACACCACCATAATTTTGTGAAACCGCAACCGGAATCTCCTGAATTTTCTGGTCTTTCGGCACCAGTGTGAGAACTTCATAACCTTCAATCGGTGTTTGCCGGATACTGGCAAAGTCTGACCATGGAAAAAACTGATCTTTCAGGGCAATCCAGCGATATTTGCGCAATTTCACCCCATCTTCAGAAATGGTGACTTCATCCTGCGTAGCCCAGCGGCGCAAGGCTATGATTCCGACCAGCGAGGCAATCAATAGTCCAAAAAACACCATAACCAGCAAGGTAATGAAATTGGCCCCCATAAAGGATTCCGGCAGATAAACCCCGCCCACCGTACTACACGACAATATTGCCGCTGACACGATCAACAGGATAAGCGGCATACGCCGATGGCGCGGCAGCTTGATCATGTCAGGCAGGTCATCAAGGTCGGGAATGATATTGATCTTGCGGTTTTTGGGTATATGCAGCACGGATTTGGTTCTTTCTGTTTGAGCCGATTTTTCAAAAACAGATAAACACAACAAACACCATAACAGTCAATAGCCAGCCCATGCGCAAAATCTGCACAAAGCTTGTGCAACAACTCAAGGTTTCGTCCATCATCTGAAGATTTGCCGCCTCTATATTCATTCTCATGAAAACAACAAACCAACTCTCCACCCCCAATGAGCCATCCCCTGCAAACCAAAACGGCTCAGACATTTCGCAAGTCACATGGCTTGTGCATCCGGTTTTTGAAATTGAACCAGAAACCCTCCCCAGCCGGATCAAACGCGATGCCTGGTGGATAGACTGATAATGTCCCCGCTTTCAGTCTGCCCCTGCCGCTTTGATCCGGCACCATATTCAAGGCCTCACCATGACAATCAAATTAGCTGATCTAAGCAAATTGCTGGCGATGGACAACAATCCACGACCAATGAAAGATCAGCAATTTTCCTCAACAAGCTTGCAGACCAGCTCTCAAAGTTGCAAAAACAACAACAGAACAAGGAATAGACCAATGGGCAGGAAAATACTGATAGTAGATGATGACCCCCATATATTGGAGGTTACGCAATTTGCGCTCGACAAGGCCGGAATGGCAACTGTCACCGCCAAAGACGGGGCTGAAGCACTTGAAGTCTTTGCCACTGAAAAACCGGCGCTGATCGTGCTCGACATCAACCTTCCAGAACTTGACGGGCTGGAAGTGTGTCGCGAAATCCGCAAGACCTCACAGATCCCTATTCTGTTCCTGTCTTCGCGTGATGAGGAACTGGACCGGATTATCGGGCTGGAAATTGGCGGTGATGATTATGTAACCAAGCCCTTCAGCCCGCGCGAACTGGTGGCAAGGGTCAATACCATCCTCAAACGAACCAGTCCGGCAGCCATGATTGAGGAAGATGAAGTCACCCTCACCCACGGGCTTTTGACCATGGAACCGCACAAGCATTCAGCCATCTGGAATGACCAACCGCTGGAGCTTACCGCCACTGAATATGCCATTCTCACCGGTTTCGTGCGCAATTCGCACCGGGTGATGGATCGCGAACGCATTGTCAAATATGCTTACAAGGGCAACATCCATGTTTCCGACCGGACAATAGACAGCCATATTCGTCATATAAGGTCAAAATTTAATTCCCTTGGCTGTGACAGTTCAATCGAGACTGTTCATGGTGTCGGCTATCGGCTTGGAGACTGCCAATAGTGCTTGAATTCTTTCGCCTGCGTCTTAGGACAATTTTGCTTATCGTCAATCTGACGGTGCTGGTTCTGCCACTTGGGTCACTGCTGTTTTTTCGTATCTATGAAAACCAGCTGGTGCGCCAGACAGAAAGTGATCTGATAGCCCAGGCCGCGGTGATTGCCGCCACTTACCGCGAGGAAATCATCTCCCGCGATCAAAACTTTGCCGGTTACGGCATCAAGGCGGTTAATGTTCGCCAGCCAACCATCAATGATTATTATGCCCCGATTGATCCAGGCCTTGATCTGTCAAAGGACATATTGCTTCCTGATCGCCCGGCAGGCCGCAAACCGGATATTCCCCCCGATGAACTGGCGATAAAAGCCGGTGAAAGAGTTACCAGAATTATTACCGAAGCCCAAAAAAACACACTGGCAGATCTGAAACTTCTGGAATATCACGGCGTAGTAGTAGCCGGTCGGTTTGAGGTGGGTGATTCATTTTCCCATTTGACAGAAATTGCCTCAGCGCTCAAAGGCCATTACACAGCCGTTATCCGCTCGCGCATTCCCAATGAACCCTTGCCTGGCGTTGCCTCCTTGTCGCGCGGCACCGGCATCAGGGTATTTGTTGCCTATCCGATATTATACAAGGACCGCTTGTGGGGCGTTGCCTATCTGTCGCGCACTCCCAGCAATATTCTCAAACAATTATACACCCAGAAACGCAAGGTTATGTTTGCCGGATTATCCATTCTGGTAATCACCTTTGCCCTTGCCCTGTTGACATCTGCCACCATATCGCGCCCGATCAGACGGCTGATTGAGCGGGCCAGAGCCATTTCCAGAGGTGATACTTCAAAACTTGGGCCAATGCCAAGGCCAGGTACTGTGGAAATGGCGCAATTGTCGAAAAGCTTTTCCGACATGTCGACAAGCTTGCATGAGCGCTCAGAATATATCCGAAATTTTGCCTCCCATGTCAGCCATGAATTCAAAACCCCGTTAACTTCAATTCAGGGCGCAGCAGAATTGCTGGAAGAGCATTTCGATACCATGTCCGCCGATGAGCGACAAAAATTCATCTCCAATATCAACAGTGATGCAAACCGCTTGCGGCAACTGGTTACCAGATTGCTTGAACTGGCCAGAGCCGATTCCATCACCCCGTCCAGCGATGCAATCAGCCTTGATGATGCGCTTGCCCAGATAAGGGACAAATATCAAGGCAAGGATTTTACCATCAACCTGCCCGCCCCAACCAACATCACCATCCCCATCTCGTATGAGAATTTCGAGACCATATTGTCCAATCTTGCCGAAAACTCCAAAATCCACAATGCCACATGCTTCGACATAAGCGCCACAACCAGTCAGGACAAACTTATCTTGACCCTGACAGATAATGGCAGCGGCATCTCAAAAGCCAACCTGAAAAAAATCTTCACCCCCTTCTTCACCACCCGCCGCCAAACCGGCGGCACCGGCCTTGGCCTCGGCATAGCCGCATCAATTGTGGCAGCCCACAAGGGAGAGATAAGAGCCATTACATATGAAGGCGGCGCAAGATTCGAACTGGTATTGCCGGTTGTATAACAAATAACAATTCAGTCAGCTGTTAAATCATTCATCATTCCAGCAATGGATTTTACAGCCCTGCCGGTTTCTGATACTGCTCTGGAGAGTAAATCAGCACTTACCATCAGCCAGCCAACCGTAATGTCATCTACCAATACTCCAATATCGGAAAAACAGTTATTGCAGGCCATTGCCTCGATGCTTTCTCAATATATTTCCGAGACCGACCCCTATATATTGTTTAATGGTCTGCTTGATACGCTGCTGGAGGTAACTCAAAGTGAATATGGTTTTATTGGTGAGGTTTTGCGTGATGAGAAAACCGGGGCGCCCTATGTCAGGTCTTATGCCACCACCAATATTGCCTGGAGTGAGGAAACCCAGAAACTTTATGAGGCGAACCGCTCCAGGGGCATGATCTTTTCGCGGCTGGATTCGCTTTATGGTGCGGTACTCAAATCTGGTCAGGCAGTTATTTCCAATCAGCCAAAGCTTGACAGCCGTTCCTGCGGCCTGCCACTTGGCCACCCGCCGCTTAACAGCTTTTTGGGCCTGCCATTTTATGGTCAGGGCAAAATGCTGGGCATGGTCGGTATTGCCAATCGTCAATCCGGCTACCAGATAGAGCTGGCTGACAGTCTGCAACCATTTCTTACGGCCTGCGGATCACTTATCGAAGCCTATCGCAATAATGTTCAGCATCTCAATATGGCAACGCAATTAAAGGATTATCAGCAACGCTTGAGCGAATTGTCCAGCACCTGCCATCTGGGTGTATATGAATATGATCTGACAAGCCGGACAATCCTGCAAAATGGCCAGCCAATACTGCTTACCAGAAAGGAAATGAGCCTGCTGGAATTGCTGATCAATAATCGCAATCTGCCAGTTGAACATGCAAATATCCTTGATCATGTCTGGCCTGATGTACTTGTCGGGGAAGCATCAATCAGGGCTTTGGTTCGCCGCTTGCGGCAGAAGCTTCCCGGTCTGCCCGTCAAAACCGTATCCGGTGTTGGTTATCTATTAAAGCTGTGACCAGTTTTGTCACAATATTATCACCATTAAAGAACTCAAATCTCACAACTGAAAGCATCTCGATCAATATGCTTTGGCCCCGTATCCAACATATTATTCGGAGATTGATTGATGAGTGAAAAGACCCTTTATGAACGACTTGGCGGTTATGATGCCATTCAGGCTGTGGCCCATAATCTGGTTGACCGTCTTGAGGCAGACAAGCAACTGGCTCGCTTTTGGGAAAATCGCGGCGCTGATGGAATTGCCCGCGAAAGACAATTGCTGATAGATTTCCTTTGCGCCAATGCCGGTGGCCCGATGGTCTATACCGGTCGTGACAATGCCACCAGCCACAAGGGAATGGGCGTTACCGCCAGCGACTGGGAAGTGTTCATGGGACATCTGAAAGACACTCTTGCCCATTTTTCTGTTCCCGAAGCAGAAACCGGCGATGTAATTGCCTTTATCGATTCTACCAGAGCCGACATAGTCGAATAATTGCTGATATGGCGGGGTTATATGGCCCCGTCACCCGCCTTGTGAATATAGTTCGTGATATTCATCCCTGAGCAGGTTTTTTTGCACCTTGCCCATGCTGTTGCGACGGATTTCATCAACAATGATAATCTTTTTGGGGCACTTGAAGCTTGCCAGGCGGTGTTTCAACTGCCCGATTATATCAACATCCCTCACCCCGTCATCCAGCACAACAATTGCTGTTACTGCTTCACCAAAATCAACATGTGGCAGGCCGATTACCGCTGATTCCATTACCCCCTCAATGGCATCGATCGCCTCTTCAACCTCTTTGGGATAAACATTCAACCCGCCACTTATCACCAGATCCTTCTTGCGTCCGATAATGGTCAGATACCCATCTTCATCAAATGAACCCAGATCACCAGTCTTGAAAAACCCGTCTTCGTCAAATTCTGCATATGTCTTTTCTGGTTTACGCCAGTAACCGGCAAACACATTGGGGCCGCGCACCAGAATTTCACCATCACTCCCGAGCCTTATTTCCACATCTGGAAGGGCAAAACCAACAGTTCCCGGGCGGCGTTCCTTATCATACGGGTTGGAGCTGTTCATCGTGGTTTCAGTCAAGCCGTAGCGCTCCACAATCATATGCCCGGTGCGTTGGCTGAATGCCTTGTGGGTACTGGCCAGAAGCGGCGCTGACCCGGAAGTGAAAAGCCGCATATTGGCGGTTTTTTCTTTGGTGAACCTGTCATCATCAAGCAATCTTGTATAATGTGTCGGCACTCCCATGAGCACGCTTGCCTTGCCAATTTGTGAAACAACCGCAGCAGTTGAAAATTTTGGCTCAAATATAATCGATGCTCCAGCCAGCATGGCAGTATGGGTTGCCACAAACAGACCATGCGCATGATAGATCGGCAATGTGTGCAACAGGACATCATCAGATGTGAACCGCCATGCCGTTTTCAGGCTTTCAGCATTGCTCAGCAGATTATCATGCGTAAGCATGGCCCCCTTGGAGCGCCCGGTGGTACCGGAAGTGTATAAAATGGCTGCAATATCACTCACTGATCGCTCTGTGGCATATATGGCAC
>JALXCV010000091.1 GCA_026990765.1 Hyphomicrobiales bacterium
AATCAAGACCATGCACGTAGATGAGTTCGACTTCGAACTTCCATCAAAGAGTATAGCGCTGCGTCCCGCTAATCCGCGAGATGCGGCGCGATTGCTTTTGGTTGGTAGTAAATTGTCGGACCATCATGTTTACGACCTGCCAAAATTGCTGCATCCGGGTGATATTCTGGTTTGCAATGATACCAGGGTAATACCGGCCCGCCTGCACGGGATCAGAACCGGCAGGGGAGAAACTACTCCCAAAATCGAAGCCACCCTGCATCAAAGGACAGCGCCTGATAAGTGGAAAGCCTTTGCCAAGCCGGGGCGCAAGCTGAAAATTGGTGATACAATCAGCTTTTCTGATCATTTGAACTGCAATGTAATAGCCAAGAATGATGGCGGCGAGATTGAATTGCAATTCAACTTGTCCGGTCCTGATCTTGATATGGCCATTGCCGCAACCGGTGAAATGCCATTACCCCCTTATATTGCTTCCAAACGCCAGGTAGATGCACAGGATCTAAGTGATTATCAGACCATGTATGCCTGTGAGGATGGTGCTGTTGCTGCCCCGACTGCCGGTCTGCATTTTACACCTGACCTAACCGCTGCCTTGCAAAAGGCAGATATAGAAATCGAATATCTGACCTTGCATGTGGGGGCAGGGACTTTTCTTCCGGTCAAGGTCGACAATACTGATGATCACAAAATGCACAGCGAAACCGGCCATATATCTGCTGCAACAGCGGAACGGTTGAACCTGGCCAAAGCTGCCGGACGCCGCATAGTTGCAGTTGGAACCACATCTTTGCGCCTTTTGGAAAGTGCGGCAATCGAAACAGACAAAATAGCAGCATTTTCAGGCTCTACCGACATTTTCATCACACCGGGCTACAGCTTCAGATATGTCGATGCCCTGATGACAAACTTCCACCTGCCGCGTTCAACCCTGTTCATGCTGGTATCGGCATTTTGCGGTCTTGATACCATGCAGGCAGCTTATAAACACGCAATAGAATCGGGCTATCGTTTCTATTCTTATGGTGATTCAAGCCTGCTGGAGCGAAATGATGCCTGAATTTTCCTTTTCCCTGATGAAAACTGACGGTGAGGCCCGACGTGGTGTCATCAAAACCCCGCGCGGCAACATCCAGACCCCGGCTTTCATGCCGGTCGGAACCGGAGGGACTGTCAAGGCGCTCTATATGGATCAGGTACGTGAAGCCGGGGCTGACATAATTCTTGGCAATACCTACCATTTGATGCTGCGCCCCGGCGCTGAACGGGTGGAAAGACTTGGCGGATTGCACGATCTGATCAAATGGGACGGTCCGATCCTGACTGATTCCGGCGGCTTCCAGGTTATGTCATTGGCCAAATTGCGCAAAATGACCGAAAAAGGTGTTATTTTTCAATCACATATTGATGGTTCAACCCATGAGTTGACGCCGGAACGCTCCATGGAAATCCAGCGCATGTTAGGCTCGACCATCCAGATGCAGCTTGATGAATGTGTGGCCTATCCCCATACACACAATGAAGCTGAACGGGCAATGCAATTGTCACTACGCTGGGCCGAACGCTCATTGAAGGCCTTTGGTGATCAGCCCGGTCATGGCTGTTTCGGCATTGTCCAGGGCGGTATTGATGAAAAACTGCGAGAAGAATCAGCCAACACCCTGAAAGCCATGAATTTTGACGGTCTGGCCATTGGCGGATTGGCCGTAGGTGAGGGGCAGGAATTGATGCTTGCAACAATATCCGCCACCATACCGCATATGCCAGTCAGCAAACCACGCTATCTGATGGGGGTGGGAACACCGGCTGACCTGTTATTATCGGTGGAGCGCGGCATAGACATGTTTGACTGTGTGATGCCAACCCGTTCCGGTCGCCACGGTCAGGCTTTCACCTCAAAAGGCAAGCTTAATCTGCGCAATGCCAAACATGCAGAAGATTTGCGCCCGCTGGACGAATCGTCTTCGCACCCGGCGCTTAATAAATACTCCAGAGCCTATATCCACCATTTGATCCGCTCAGGTGAAATCCTTGGGATGATGTTGCTGTCATGGGCTAATATTGCTTATTATCAAGAGCTTATGGCAGGAATGCGCAAGTCTATTGAAGAAGGTGAATTTGCCAAATTCAAACAGAAAACCATTCAGGACTGGCAAAAACTGGTCTAAGGTAATTCCGAAAACAAAAACCGGATACCAAGATGACTGACTATAAATATTTTGACGGGCACAATGACACCCTTTTGCGCCTGCAACAGGAACATGCCTCACCCGACTCTCTGGAATTTCTGAATGGCAATGATTTCTGCCATATTGATTATCCGCGCGGGAAAAACTCCGGTTTTGCCGGTGGTTTCTTTGCGCTTTACACCCCTTCACAGCTTGAAGATGATCACCTTGAAAAAAACTGGCTTGATCCGGTAAAATTTGCACGTCTGGAGCAGGAACCGGCCTTGCGCTTTACTTCATCCCTCATGGCACGTGCCTTGAGGCTTGAAAGGGCTTCTGAAGGAAAAATGCAGATTGTCCGCAAGGCTGATGATCTTAAAACCATCATTGATGCTGATAAAATGGCCATGCTGATCCATATAGAAGGTGCAGAAGCCATTGATACCAACATGTATGCACTTGAAACCCTTTATGCCGCCGGGCTGCGTTCAATCGGACTGGTATGGAGCAGGCCCAATGATTTTGGCGTGGGCGTTCCCATGAGCTTTCCCGGATCACCTGACATTGGTCCCGGTCTAAGCGATGCCGGCAAGGAGCTGGTCCGCGCCTGCAATCAAATGGGGGTAATGATTGACCTGTCTCATCTGAATGAGAAGGGTTTTTGGGATGTACAAAAAATCTCTGATGCTCCTTTGGTGGCAACTCATTCCAATGTTTATTCCTTGTGCAACAACCCAAGGAATCTGACAGACAGGCAACTGGATGCGATTGCCGAGAGCAAGGGTGTTGTGGGCCTTAATTTCCATGTAGGCTTCCTGCGAGAAGATGGCAGGCCGGTGGCTGATACAGACCTTGAAGTGCTTGTCCGTCATGCTGCATATCTGGTTGAAAAACTGGGAGAAGGCGGGGTTGCAATCGGTTCTGACTTTGATGGTTGTCTGGTGCCATCCAGTATTGGCGGGGTTGAAGGAATACATAATCTTGCCAGAGCTTTTGAACATGCCCAGTTCGGAGAACAACTTATAAAGCGTATTTTTATTGAAAATTGGAGTGATGTACTGTACCGAACCTTGGGTAAAAGGGGATGAGGTAGATGGCCAGACAACAAAAACCGCAATTGGGCAAGGTTAGACAAGAGCTGAATGGCGTGCGTGGCGCCATTGTAATGATTGTGGTGTTCTCATTGTTTGTGAACATTTTGATGCTCACCGGCCCTTTATTCATGTTGCAGATTTATGACCGGGTGCTGACATCAAACAGTGTGCCGACACTTGTAGCCCTGGCAATATTGGTCATCATTCTTTACGGCTTGTACGGGTTTCTGGAATATATCCGTGGTCGTGTGCTTATGCGGGTTGGCCGTACCCTGGAAGAGCGGCTGGCTGACAAGGCTGCTTATTCAATTTCCTATCACGCTCTTAATCACAATAGCCAGATACGTACCCAGCCGGCCAATGACCTGACCATGATCAGGCAATTCCTTTCCAGCCCCGGTCCATTCGCATTTCTCGATCTGCCCTGGGCACCAGTCTATCTGGGTGTGGTTTTTATGCTGCATTTTGTGCTTGGTGTTGCAGCAACCATTGCGGCATTGATATTGGCAACTTTTGCGATAATAAATTCGTTGCTGGTTGGCAAACATCTGCGTGAAAGCCAGCAGGCAACATTCAAGGCGCAAAGAATAAATGAAGAAACCAGGCGCAATGTTGAAGTAACCACCGTTATGGGCATGGCTTCGCGTATGCGGGACAGATGGAGAAACTCCCAGTTTGATGCTCTTGATGCCCAGACCAGTGCCTCTGACCGCGGCGGTCTGATTACCGCTACATCCAAAACCCTGCGTCTGGTTTTCCAGTCAGGTATTCTTGGATTGGGTGCCTATCTTGCCATAAAACAGGAAATAACCCCCGGCACCATGATAGCCGCATCCATAATCATGTCGAGGGCTTTGGCTCCGGTTGAACAGGTTGTGGCCCAGTGGCAGTCATATGTAAATTTCAAAAGGGCCTGGAAAAGGCTTGATGAAACTCTGGCAATTACCCCTGAGCCAAGCGACAAGATGCCATTGCCGCAACCCAAAGGGCATTTGAAAGTCGAAGGTCTGATGGCGTTTGCTCCAGGAACGAATGAACCGATATTGTCACGGGTTGATTTTGAACTGCCACCTGGATCTGGTCTGGGAATTATTGGTCCAACCGGTGCCGGCAAATCCACACTTGCACGCGCCATTATCGGTCTGTGGCCAAATATTCGCGGTGAGGTGAAATTTGATGGTGCCACCATAAACCAGTGGGATATGGACGAGCTTGGCAAGCATATCGGCTATCTGTCACAGGATGTGGAATTGTTTGAAGGCTCTATTGGCCAGAATATTGCCCGTTTTGATCCCGAACCTGACCCGGAAAAAATAGTCAAGGCGGCACAGGCTGCCATAGTGCATGAGCTGGTCCTGAGCTTTCCCGATGGCTACAATACCATGATCGGGGAAAATGGTGCCAATATCTCTGCCGGGCAGCGCCAGCGTATCGGGCTGGCACGTGCGCTATATGGTGATCCGAAAATCATCGTTATGGATGAACCCAATGCCAATCTTGATGCAGAAGGTGAACAGGCACTGGTCAAAGCCATGGCTGAAACCCGCAAACGCGGCGGCACCGTTATCGTTATTGCCCATCGCCCAAGCGCTATTTCAGTTTTAAGCAGCCTGATGGTGATCAAGGATGGCAAGGTTGTAGCTGCCGGTCCAAAGGAAGAGGTTCTCAAAAAAGTATTGTCAAAACCTATAGATGATCAGGGAAAACCTGGCAGTTTGCCCGTTGGCACTGATGGTGGAAAAGACACGGAAGATGGTGACTGACATGGCAACAATCAACACACGAAAATCCATGCGCAATTATATTCTGGCCGGATTTATAGGACTGGCAATTGTGGTTGGGGGAATAGGGGCCTGGTCGGTGAGCACATCAATTCAGGGCGCTGTTATTGCCAATGGTGTCACTACTGTTGAATCTCACTCCAAAGCCGTGCAGCATCGCGAAGGCGGGATTATTTCCCAGATTGCTGTCAAGGATGGTGACCGGGTTGAGGCAGGTGATGTACTTGTAAAACTTGATGAAACCGAAATTCAATCCCAATTGGCAATTATTGAAGATTCCCTGGCCGCACTTCTGGCCAGCAGTGCAAGGCTGAAAGCCCAGCGCGATGATAGTGAGACAATAACATTTCCCGATGAGTTGCTGGCAAAGGCTGACAACAAGAAAATCAGGGAAATGATGGAAGGTCAAAAACATCTGTTTGAAACGCAGCGAGCTGCCAGAAAAGGGCGAACTGAACAGCTTGAGGCTCGCATAAAACAGCTTGATGAACAAATCGGCGGTATAAAATCAGAGATTGAAGCCCGCAAGGATCAGGTCAAGCTGATCAGCCAGGAAATAGTCAGTCTGGACAAACTGCTGAAAAAGGGGCTTGTGCCTGTCAGCCGACTACTTGCCCTGCGCCGTGAGAAATCCAACCTGCAGGGACAGGAAGGCGAGCTGGTATCCCGCATAGCCCAGGCCAAAAGCCGTATCGGGGAAACCAGATTGCAGATTATCCAGCTGGATGATGATGACAGAAGTAAAATCCTGAGCGAGCTGCGCGACACCGAAGCCAAGATAGCCGAATTGCGCGAGCGCGCCATAGCCACATCTTCAAGATTGAAGCGCATGGTTATCCGCGCACCCAAATCCGGTTTTGTTCATCAACTGGCTATCCATACAATTGGCGGGGTTATAACACCTGGCCAGACAGTGATGCTGATTGTTCCCGAACTGGATAATCTGGTGGTTGAAGCAAGGGTCAATCCCAAAGATATTGATCAGGTCAAGACCGGACAGAAAGCCCGAATTCGCTTTCCCTCATTCAGCTCACGCATTACACCGGAAATCAATGCCGTTGTCTATAATGTGTCACCTGACCTGACCCGGCCAGACAATAATCAGCCACCATTTTACTCGATCAAGATACGAATGAATAAAAAGGAACTGGCCAGACTTGGCAAAAAAAACAAGCTCATTCCGGGAATGCCGGCAGAAGCCTTTATCCAGACCAAATCCCGCTCACCAATGAACTATCTGATCAAGCCGTTACTCGACCAGATCAACCGGGTTGGCAGGGAGCGCTGATTTGCTGCAGGCTGCCATAAGCGGCTTTGCTTTGGGTGCCAGTCTGATCATTGCGATTGGTGCTCAAAATGCCTTTGTATTGCGACTTGGTATAATCCGGTCTCATATATTTGCTGTTGCGCTTGTCTGCTCACTGTCTGATGCCTTGCTGATTGCAGCTGGAGTTGCCGGGGTAGGTACATTCATGGCAAAATCCCCCGGCCTGATAATGATCGTGACTATTGTTGGCTCGGGTTTTTTGTTTATCTATGGTCTTATGGCCTTTATGCGGGCCTTTAATCCTGGGCAGATGAATACAGGCCCGCAAGAATCTGGAACATTGAAATCAGCATTGCTGACAGTGCTGGCCCTGACTTTCCTTAATCCGCATGTATATCTTGATACGGTATTATTGATTGGAGGCTTGTCTGCCCGACTGGAGCCGCAAGCCAAGCTGGCCTATGCGGCCGGAGCAATAAGTGCTTCCTTTGTCTGGTTCTTCACCCTTGGCTATGCCGCCCGCCTGCTGGCCCCGATTTTCAGTCACCCCAAAAGCTGGCGGGTGCTGGATGTGCTTATAGGTCTGGTAATGTGGATGATTGCTGCCAGTCTGATAAGTGATCTGTTATCGCAACGAATTTAATCATTCGCTGGCAGGGCAGGGCCATGATTTTGGCTTTGTCAATCCTTCAGGCAACTGGGTTTTGTCATTGCCGCAAGTAAGGGCCAGTTGCTCCTGTTTCATGCCTGTAACCTTGCGCAGGTCAGTACCTTCCATGCGTGCCTTGTATAAAAAGGCATAATCCAGCCTGGTATCATTGAACTTTGTATTGATGAAACTGGCCCTTGAAAGGTTGCTTGATCGCAAATCAGTGCCGTTCATGTCTGCATTGTCAAAATTTGCCCGAAAAAAGTCGGCCTTGGTCATTCTGGTGTTTTTCAAAATTGCGCCAGAAAAATCAGAACGCTGCAATTCTGCCTTGTGCATATGCACATCAGTAAGATTGGCTTTGCTAAAGTCTATACGGCTTCCATAGGATTTTTTGAAATTGGCCCCGGTAAGATCGGCCCCGGCAAAACTGGTGCGGGTTATTTCTGAATCGGCAAAAGAGGCATGTTGCAGGTTGGATTTGGCAAAACTGGTTCCTGCCAGATAGGCTTTTTCAAATCTGGATTTTTGCATATCGCGTTCAATCAGCATCAGCCGCTCCTTGAAACAGCCGGACCAGTCCATTTTAACCCCGAAAGAATCTCTGCATCCAGCCACAGCACTGCTGGCTGATACAGCAATGGCAAAAATGCTGATCGTAACTATTTTGACTGGATGTTGCATGCTGGTGGTCTCCCGATATACGTTTTGTATTTTGAACGTACCGTAATTAGCATGATGATGGAAACATCAATTTAATGCAACAACTACAATGTGATGGCAAAACAAGGTTATTTGAAAGATGTTTACTTGATACCTGCCCGCATGAAGCTTTGCACAAACTGACGCTGGAATAACAAAAAGGCTATCAGCAATGGCCCTGATGTAAGCAGGGTGGCTGCATTGATTACTGACCATTCAATGCCAGAATCAATTGCTGCAAACACGCTAAGCCCGACAGTTACCGGTCTGGTCTCAACCGAATTGGTAATGATCAGCGGCCATAAGAAATTGTTCCAGTGAAAACTTACCGAAACCAGCCCATATGCAAGATATACCGGTTTGGCCAGTGGTACATACACCTTCCACAGAACAGTCAGCGGACCGGCACCTTCCATTCGCGCCGCCTCATCAAGTTCTTTGGGGATGGTCAGGAATGTCTGGCGCAACAGGAAAATACCAAAACCTGACGCCATATAGGGCAGGCCAATGGCCAAGATCGTGTCCACCAGCCCCAGCATCCGCATGGTCTTGTAGTTCTCAACGATCAAAATATCAGGCATTACCAGTAATTGCAGCAATACCAGGGTAAACAATATTCCGCGACCTGGAAATTCATAACGCGCAAAGGCATAAGCTGCCAGAGTACACAGGATAAACTGGGCCGCCAAAATGGTTGTAACCAGAATGAAGGTGTTGAAAAAATATCTGGCAAATGGTGCTGCACTCCATGCCTTGACAAAATTTTCCAGAGTCAATGGAGCTGTCAGTGAGAAATTGGCTTCATATGCTGCCGGGTGAAAGGCAGTCCAGATGGCATAGGCCAGCGGTAAAAACCAGATCAGAGCCAGCACAAATGCCCCTGATGATGACAGCCAGCGGTCAAAATCAAATTTCCTGCTCATTGATAATGCACCTTTCTGTCAAGAAAGAAGAATTGCCCGATTGCCAATACACACAACAGGGCCAGCATGACCACGGTGAGTGTGGCCCCATAGGCCGTATCCCAATATTTAAAGGCGGTCTCATAGATGTAGTATAGTAACAGCGAGGAAGAATTATCCGGCCCGCCTTCAGTCATTACAAAAATATGGTCGATAAGGCGGAATGAATTGATAGTGGCATTGACCATGACAAACAGGGTTGTCGGCATCAAAAGCGGGAAAGTAATCCGCCTGAAGAAATACCAGCCACTGGCCCCTTCAATAGCGCCAGCCTCGCGCAGTACAGGCGGGATGGTTTGCAGGGCCGCCAGGTAGAATATCATGAAGAAGCCGGATTCCTTCCAGATAGTCACCACCATCATTGCCCATAAAACCGTATCTGGATTGCCAAGCAGATTGTGATGTGAAAGCCCGAATAATTCGCCAATCTGGTCAAACAGTCCAAATCCGGGCGTGTAGAAAAACATCCATATATTGGCAACTGCTATCAGTGGCAGAACTGTCGGGGTGAAATAGGCCATACGGGCAAAGCTGCGCCCGGAGATTTTGGAATTGACCCACAGCGCCATGATTATGGCAATGACAATGGATATTGGAACCGTTCCAATTGCATAAAGAAAATTATTCCACAAAACCTTCCAGAAAACATCATCATCAAGTAATTGCAGATAATTATCCGGCCCGACAAAAACTGATGCCCGCTTGCCGCGCGGGGTGGAAAAGAAACTGTTTATAATAGTGACTACAGCTGGATAGTGAGTAAAGGCAAACAGCAAAATTATCGCCGGGCTTAACAACAGCCATCCATGTATCCATGCAATGCGAGCTTTCATTTTAAGGTTTACCTGTTTGCGTTGTCTTAAAGCCGGAGCGCGACCTGCCACGAGGGCAGGCCGCAAGGAGTGTTGGTTTAACGATAGTTCTTCAAGATGCGTTCAGCTTTTTTCTGAGCTTCCTTCAGTGCCGATGCCGGGTCTTTCTTGCCGGTAATGGCTGCTTCAAGCGCATCATTGAATATGCTGGTTACACGCTGGTTTTCATGCGTTGACAATTCAGCCACTGCATGGGCCAGCTGATCACGCGCTACCAGGGCAGGCGGGAAATCCGCAACATATTTTTTCATTGCCGGTGTTTCCCAGGCATCCGGGCGTGGAGCCACATAACCGGTAGCAATTGACCAGCGAGCTGCCTGTTCAGGTGCGGTAATCCATTTCACAAATTCAAGTGAGGCTTTCTTTTGCTCATCAGTTGATTTTTTGAAGATATAGAAATTGCCACCACCGGTAGGGGCACCGCGATGCACCTTGGCAGGCAACATGGCAACACCAAACTTGAATGGTGCATTCTTGCGAACATTGGTCAGATTACCGGTAGATGTCCACATCATTGCGGTCTGGCCTTCAAAGAATGCCTTGGGT
This sequence comes from Hyphomicrobiales bacterium, assembly GCA_026990765.1. Lineage (GTDB taxonomy): Bacteria > Pseudomonadota > Alphaproteobacteria > Rhizobiales > Aestuariivirgaceae > JALWJW01. The sequence goes on from JALXCV010000091.1 coordinate 10,042, forward strand.
GTTGCACCCCATTCAATAATTCCAGGTGCCATGATTTTGTATTTTTGGGACAGATCGACCAGGAACTGCAGGGCTTCCACTACCTTTGGATCATCAAAATTGGTCTTGTTGCCATCACTATTGGCCAAAATTACATCATTGGGCGTGGTCAAACCCTGGAACAGCCAATATGGGAAACCGGATGAAGGTATGCGAACGCCCCATTGTTTGACATTTCCATCACTGCCCTTGATGGTCAGCTTCTTGCCCATGGAAACCATTTCATCCCAGTTTGCCGGAGCTTTTTCCGGGTCAAGACCGGCGGCCTTGAAAGCATCCTTGTTCCAGTACAGTACCGGAGTTGAACGCTGGAAAGGAATGCCATAGGTCTTGCCGCCTGTGGTGCTGTTTTCCATGAAAGCCGGATAAAAAGCCTTTAGCCATTTCTTGTCATCTTCAGATGTTGCAATATCATCAAACGGAATGATCACATCTTCATCAATCAGGGTAAACATGTCGACTGACAGGATCACGGATAATTGCGGTGGTTTGCCACCACGTGCGGCTGTCAGGGCCTTGGTCACTGTATCTTGATAACCACCTGAATAAACCGCATCAATCTTTACATCAGGATGGGCTTTGACGTAATCATTGGTCAGGGCTTCAATAGTGTTTGCTGCCTTGCCGCCAACTGCTACTGGAAAGTAGAATTGCAGATCAACAGCAAAAGCACTAGCAGTTATGGCAAGGCATGATGCCGCCGTTGCAAAAGCCAGGCTGGTCTTTCTAAACATCTTATTCATCGGTTTTCTCCTCTTTCGACATGTGAACCATCACGAAATTTGTGCCCAGAACAGCTGAACACGGCTCCTTTGACGTGAAACCGCTCATGTTCCACCTCCAAGATCTTCCCGGCGTCTGCCAGAATTTGCATCAAAGAAATGCTGTGCCTGGGGTTGCCATTTTATTTGTACTGTCGAACCGCTTGCCGGAACATTCAAACCACTGGCCCTGACAGTGACTGTATTGTCACCAAGCTTGCAGTCCAGCAATGTATCTGCTCCCAGATATTCCCCTGATATTACGGTTGCATCAAAGCCATCAGTATCCACAACCAGAATTTCTTCAGGTCTGACACCAAACAGAACCGGCTTGTCATCCATGGCCTTTGCAACTTCAATTTCGCTCCCTGAAATCACCAGCTTGCCGGCAATATTGTCAAGTTTGATAATATTCATGGGCGGTGTGCCGATAAACCGGGCGGTGAAAGCTGTTTCCGGGTGTCGGTAAATGGTTTCCGGTGTAGCAATCTGCTCAATCTGGCCCTTGTTGATCAGCACGATCTGGTCTGCCATTGATATGGCTTCTGCCTGATCATGGGTGACATAGACCATGGTAATTCCAAGTTTTTGCTGCAGTGAACGCAGTTCAATCCGCATTTCATGGCGCAATTTGGCATCAAGATTTGATAAAGGTTCATCCATCAGACAAACCGGCTTTTCTGCAATAATCGCCCGGCCAAGCGCCACACGCTGCTGCTGGCCACCTGAAATCTCACTGGGTCTGCGGGCCAGCAAATCAGTCAGCCCGAGCAGTTCTGCGGTTTTCTTCAAACGTCTGGCGCATTCAGCCTTGCCGGTTTTGCGAACTTTCAGGCCAAACAGGATATTTTCTTCAATCGTCAGATGAGGAAACAGGGCGTAAGACTGGAAAACCATGGAAATATTACGATTTGCCGATGGCATGTCGGTAACATCTTTATCCCCGATGATAACCCGGCCACCGCTGGCTTGTTCAAGCCCGGCAATCAGCCGCAAGGTGGTTGATTTGCCACAGCCTGATGGCCCAAGAAGCACTGTCAGACTGGCCTGTTCCACTTCAAAGCTGATATTGTTGACAGCAACATTGTCACCCCAGCTCTTAAACAGGTTTTCAACCCTTATCCCGCTCATGCCACAGCCTCCAGCTTGCATCGTATAAATTCCGTTCCTGCCAATTTCATTGCCTTTTTAATATCTGCTGGTGGTTTGCGGTCACAAAAAACCCTGGTTGCATCACAGATATTACCGCCGCGCACATGGGCCGATCGTCCGAACTTGCTGGCATCCAGTACCAGATAGGAACTGCGGCAGTTTTGCTGAATAAGCTGTCTGGCCCGCACTTCTTCTTTAGAGAAATCCAGCAGCGTACCATCATCATCCACCCCGCCAACCCCGTAAAGGCCAATATCAACCTTGTAGCTGGAGAAAAAACTTTCCATTCCCGACCCAAGCACATCAAGATCATGATTGCGCAACTGGCCACCGGCAATATGAACCTGAAAATTAGGATTGCGACTGCCCACCATTGCCACATTCATATTATTGGTAAAAATTGAAAGCCGGTCATGCTGTAGCAGGGCTTCGGTAACCACCGCCGGGGTAGTGCCGATGGAAATTGCGATGGAAGCTCCATCTTGCACATGTTTTGCCACTTCACTGGCGATAGCCCGCTTGGCCTGCAGATTCAGTATCTTTCTGGTGCTGAATGAAAGGTTGGAGTGATCAGGAAGTCTTTCAATGCCACCATGCCGGCGCCTTGCCAGTCCGCGTTCACTAAGGGTGTTGATATCGCGCCTTATGGTCTGGCTGGTAACCTCAAACTTGTCCGCCAGCATGTCGACAGCCACAAATCCGAGATCGCGAACCATTTCTGCTATGCGTGCCTGCCTGCCTGACAATTCCATTGCCATTTTGTTTCCCTGTTTAACCCTGTTCAGGACAATACCTGTCAGGGCTATATTATTGTTCATATGAACATTATTATTTTCGCTTGAAAACAGATGTAATTCATTTACAGCCCAAGAGTCGAGTGTTTTTTATATTTTACCGGGGAAAAATAAGCTAAGCTCATCCATTCCAGCCAATGCAAACTCGGATTGAGGGCAGGGAGGCATACATGTTGATAGCGCAAATAACAGATATACATATTCGGGCCAAAAGCGATCTTGTGGCTGGACGGTTTGATAATACTGCCAGTTTTGCTGAAACTGTAAAAACCATTGCAGAAATGGCTCAAAAGCCTGATATCTTGCTGGTTACCGGTGACATTGCTGATAGTGGCAAGGTATCCGAATACGAAGTCTTTCGTCAGATAATTGAGCAACTTGCCATACCTTACCTGCTGCTGCCCGGCAATCATGATAAACGAGACGCAATGCGGCAGGTATTTGCCGATCATGGCTATCTGCCACAACATGGACCGCTGAACTGGGTAGTGGATAATTATCCGCTGCGCCTGATAGGGCTGGACAGCCTGGTTGATGATAAACCCTACGGTATGGTGTCGGGGGAAACGCTAAATTGGCTGGATGCCAGACTTGCTGAAACCGATCGCCAGACCCTTATAGCAATCCACCACCCGCCATTCAGCTCGGGCATGAAATCAATGGATGCCATAAGCTGCCTAAATGGTGATGAGATGGCAGAAATAGTGTCAAAATACCAGCATGTAATTATCACCACCAGCGGCCATCAACACCGCTCCGTCCAGACCATATGGGCTGGAACCATGGCAAATATCTGCCCTGCAACCTCACCGCAAATCCCGTTAATACTGGGAGTTGAAACCACCCCGCAAATAATAAAAGAACCCCCATCTTTCCAGATCCATTATAAAAGAGACAACCAGCCATTGGTAACCCATACCATTCCGGTCGGAGATTTTGGCGGGCTTGTGGATGTATGAATGAAACAGCGGTGTAATTGCAGATACTCACTATGGTGATATAAAAATATGGCGTTGAGAATGGGCCGTTTGCAAATGGCGGAGGGGGAGGGATTCGAACCCCCGGGAGCCGCGAAGCCCCAACGGTTTTCAAGACCGCCGCATTCGACCACTCTGCCACCCCTCCGCGAAAGGCAACTGCTAATCAGTCGTTGCGCGATACTCTTCTAATGATATGTGCCAGCTTTGCAAGCCTTGGATGCAATTTTTTTGATTTTTTGCTTGGCAGACTTGCCGCACCATGCAGCTTCTGCTTAAAACTGATCTATGAACAAACCTTGCATCATATGCGTTGCCATAACCGGATCGGTTCCAACCAGCGCTGACAATCCAGCTGTACCGGTCACCATATCGCAACAGATTGAATCCACTCATGCCGCTTTTGAGGCCGGTGCCAGTATTGCCCATTGCCATGTTCGCAATGATGATGAGACGCCAAGTGCGGATAAAGACAAATTTGCCCTTTTAATGCAGGGAATACAAAAACACTGTCCCGGCATGATCATTCAGCTGTCAACTGGCGGGCGAACCGGAGCCGGGCACGAACGCGGCGGCATGCTGCCTCTAAGGCCAGATATGGCATCCTTATCGGTCGGCTCCAATAACTTCCCGACCAGGGTCTATGAAAATTCACCAGACCTTGTTGACTGGCTGGCTGAAGAAATGCGCAAATATTGCATCAAGCCGGAAATTGAAGCATTTGACCTGTCACATATTCATCAGGCAGTGGCAATGAACAAGGATGGCCGCATTCCCGGCAAGCTCTATGTGCAATTCGTCATGGGGGTCAAGAATGCCATGCCGGTTGATAGGGATGTGTTTGATTATTATGTCAAAACCATGCAGCGACTGGCACCTGAGGCTGAATGGTGCGCTGCCGGTATTGGTCGCCATCAGCTTGAAGTCAATGAATGGTGCATAAGGGCAGGGGGCCACACCCGCACCGGGCTTGAGGATAATGTCCGCCTGAACCGTGAAACCCTGGCCCCGTCCAATGCGGCTCTGGTCGAGCTTTGCGCTGATCTGTGTGAAAAATATCAACGCCCGGTGGCAACTCCAGCACAGGCACGGGAAATACTGGAACTGCCTGCCTGTCAGGCCTGATCCTGTTGCTCGCGCAAGTCCTTCTTTGATAATTTGCCGATAATGGTTTTTGGCAGCTGATCCCGAAATTCGATTTCTTCCGGTAATTCGATTTTTGAAATCCGCTGTTCCAGATGCTGCATGATTTCTTCCTGTGAAGCGCTGTGTCCCTTTTTCAGCACGATAAAGGCTTTGGGAGCTTCTCCGCGATATTCATCCTTTATGCCAATAACCGTGGTTTCGGCAATGGCTGGATGCTCGTAAAGTGCATCTTCAATCCGGCGCGGATATACCTTGTAGCCAGAACAGATGATCATGTCCTTGATCCGGTCAATTATGTAGATGAAACCGTCATCATCGAAATAACCGACATCACCGGTACGGAAATAATCACCGCTAAAGGTTCGCTCAGTAGCATTGGGCCGGTTCCAGTATCCCTTCATGACCTGAGGCCCTTTCACACAGATTTCACCAGATTCTCCAACTGGCAGTTCCTCTGCCGGGTCATCCAGTGATCTGATCGAGACAATGGTTCCGGGAACCGGCTGACCAACAGAATTTTCTTTGGGCTCCCCGATAAACGGATTGCAGGATACTATTGCCGCAGTTTCTGACAGGCCATAGCCTTCAACCAGGGTGCAGCCGGAAAATTTTTCAAATTCCAGACGTACTTCCAGTGGCAATGGTGCGCCCCCTGAAATGCAGAATTTCAGTTCGGACAGACTGTCAGCATCCATATCCTCATAATCCATCAGGGCTTTATATAGTGTCGGCACCCCCGGCATGATCGTTGCCCCGGTGCGACTGAAGGTTTTTGCAGCCAGTGGCTGTTCGAATTTGGGCAAAAGGATCATCAGTGATCCAGTTGCAATGCCAAAATTAAGCACCGTTGTCATGGCAAAGACGTGGAAAAACGGCAAGATACCCATAATGCGCTCATTGCCTTCATCCAACTGCGGGCACCAGCGTAAAGTCTGCCTGACCGAAATGGCTATATTGGCATGGGTAAGCATCGATCCCTTGGGCGTGCCGGTGGTGCCACCAGTATATTGCAACAGGGCAATATCATTGTTAAGGTCAATAGATGCGGGAGTAAACGAGCCATCATTGTTACAAAGATCATCCCACAACAAAACCCTGTCACTGCTGGTGACTGAGGCAATCCCTGATGATTTGAACATCTTGTACATGATGCTCTTGAAACCGGTAAGCATGTCGGCAAACGGACAGACTATGATTGTTTCAATAGTATCATCATCCACCAGTTCGCTGATCTTGTCGTAAAGACGCTTTATATCAAGGGTTATCATGGCGCTGATTGAGGCATCACCAGCCTGAAACCTTACCTCGTCAACAGTATAAAGCGGGTTGAAATTGACCACCGTTGCCCCGATTTTCAAAATGGCGAAATAAGCTGCCACATAATAGGGAATATTGGGCAGGTAAATACCTATCCGGTCACCCTTGCCATAGCCTTTAGCCTTAAGACCAGCAGCAAACCGGTTGGTCATTTCACCCATTTCACCATAGCTTATTATGGCGCCCAGAAAATCTGTGCATGGATTGTCCGGATATTTTTTTACAATCTCATCAAAAACACTGACCATACTTGTGTCTTTGAAACTGTCTCCCCAACTGATACCGTCTGGATAGGCATCCAGCCATGGCATTATGGCTTTTTTGTTTTTGGAGTTTGACTTTTTAGTCATGATTCGCTCCCTTTTATCTGTCAGGTTCTATTGAAGCATGAATCGCCCCATTATCAAAATCAGATACTATGCAAATACTGCCACAATTAATTCAAAAAGCAGTTATAGTCCTGTGATAATTGCTTGTTATGATTGTTGAGAGAAGGTTAAAATGCGGACACTGACTACAGCTCTTATTGCCATTTCAGTTTCTTTATTTGTTGGATTAGGGCCAGTACTGGCGCAATCAACTCTTTCCAGCCTGCCATTCTGGAAACGTTTCAAACTTGCAAGGGCCGGTGATGTTGAAGCCCAGCTCTCTGTTGCCAGATCATATGAAACCGGTGATGGCAAGATCAAGGTCAGCATGGTGAAAGCC
>JALXCV010000092.1 GCA_026990765.1 Hyphomicrobiales bacterium
GGTGTCACTGCCATTACTGGCGGCCTGATGAACCTTGCCGGCAAGAATGCAGTAAAGGTTGTTGGCGGCGCCCTGCATGAAGAAAAGGGCGTTGATGGTTCTGCCATTGTAGTATCAATGAAAGCCTATGGTGCCGGTCTTGACAGCCCGGCCAAACTTGGCGGTCATTCATTTGCCATCACCCAGGCCGGTTCATCTTTCCATTATATGGCAGCCCAGATTGCCAAAAAGGAAGGCATTGATATGAAAACCATCAAGCTGGTGCCCTTGCACAAGGTTGGCGCGATCATCGGGGCGCTGAAATCAGGGCAGGTGGACGCATGGGCCATTGTTCCCCATATTGCCAAGGCGCTTGCCAAAGGCAAAAAGGTAAAAATCATCGGCTGGATCAATGATTATGCGCCGGATTATCAGGTAACTACGGTTACAACTTCCGCCAAAAACGCATCTGAAAACAAATCTCTGGTCAAACGTTTTCTGAAAGCTTTCTCCAAAGGAGGCGCTGACTTCAATGCCGCTCTTGTCGACAAGACTGCCGGTGATGCCGAAGCAGAAAAGATCGTCAGGCTTATCCATAAATATGTTTATGCTTCAAGGCCTTATGAAAAAGCCGCTCCATCTATCAGAAATGGTGCCATGCGTATTTCGAAAGATGCCGAACTGGATGTGACCAGCGTCAAGGCGCAGATGGACTGGTTCCAGAGCGAAAAGCTGGTGAAAGGCAATATTTCGATTGATCAACTGGTTGATACCAGCTTTGTGAAAACCCGCTAATGCGCCCGGGCATATAGGCGGTCAGATGCGACTGCACTTTGAAAAGATTTCCCATCAATATGATGATGTGGAAGTATTAAGCGATATCAGTTTTGCTACCAGTGAAGGTGAGATAATCACCATCATTGGTCCATCCGGCTGTGGCAAGTCCACCTTGCTGCGGCTGGCAGGGGGGCTGGAAATTGCCCGTTCCGGCAAGGTGCTGCAAAGCGGCAAGCTGCCTCAAGGCTCGCTCAACCCGCTGACCTATATTTTCCAGGATTTTGCCCTGCTGCCATGGCGCACGGTCAGGGGCAACATATCGCTGGTTCTGGAAGATCACAGGCTTTCAAAAACTCAGCGGGATGAAATCATTGATGATGTTCTGTCCAGAACCTCGCTTGGCGAATTTGCCAATGCCTGGCCGCGCCAGCTTTCAGGCGGCATGAAACAGCGTGTTGCCATTGCCCGCGCCTTGAGTGTCACCCCTGCTGTAATGCTGATGGATGAACCATTATCGGCGCTTGATGCCCAGACCCGCGCCATATTGATGGATGATCTGGTCTCGCTATGGACACGCGAAAAGTTTTCCGCCCTTTATGTTACCCACAATCTGGATGAAGCGGTAAGGCTGGGCCACCGGATAGTGGTTCTGTCTCGAAGGCCAGGTCGCATCAGGGAAATAGTCAGCATTGATATATCTATTGACGAGCGTGACAATTACCCGCTGGAAATGACACAATATCGCAACCAGTTATGGGAACTGATGCGGGATGAGGCACTGGCGGCTGACAGGGAGCTGGTTCATGGTTGACAGGATAAATGCCCCGGTAAAATTCCGTGGTGGTGGTTTTGCCCCCAAAAAGATACGTTTTACCGGGCTGATTGTATTTGCCGTACTGATAGCATTTTGGGAGTTTGGTTCGCGAACCGGTTTTATCAGTGCACTGGTGCTGCCTGCCCCTTCAGAAGCCTTTGCAGCTTTTATGGAACTGGCCCGCTCTGGCATGCTGGTAAAGCATTTGTCTGCATCATTGCAACGTGTGCTGATCGGCTGGAGCCTTGGAGCATCGCTGGGAGTTCTGGCCGGGATATCCATCGGCCTGTTTTCTTTAGCCCGTTCCGGCCTGCTGCCGCTGGTATCAGCGCTGTTTCCGGTTCCCAAAATAGCCCTGCTGCCACTATTTGTAATCTGGTTTGGTATTGGTGAAGGTTCAAAGGTTGCAACCATTCTGTTTGGCACATTTTTCCCGACCATCATCGCCACCTATAGCGGCATTGACAATATTGACCGCAGCCTTATCCGCATGGGCCAGTCTTTTGGCATGTCATGGATTTCAATTGTCCGCAAAATCATCATACCCGGCGCCATGCCCGCCATCCTGTCCGGTTTTCGCATTTCCGCTTCGATAGCGATCATCCTGCTGGTTGCTGCTGAAATGATTGGTGCTGAATATGGAATAGGGGCCTATATTCTGCTTGCCGGCAGCCTGATGCAAACTGACCAGCTGATCGCGGGAGTAGCGATCTTGTCACTGATGGGTCTTGCTTTTGCCTGGGTGATTGGCCGGGCGGAAAAGATATTACTGGCCTGGCGTTAGCTGGTGCTGTCAGGGTCAATATCCTATCGCTTTATCACTGCAACGCCATCCTTTATCCGGTCGCTTGGATAGATGATGACCTGCGCTCCCTCTGCAAGACCATCTGTAACTTCAGCAAATTCCTGCGACATGGTGCCAAGTTTTATAGCGGTATATCTGGCGATTCCATCAACATTTTTATATACCGCCCATTGATCCCCTTTGCGAAACAAGGCCCCCAGCGGCACCCTCAAGGCATCATTATGGCTGCTGGTTATGATATTTACCGTCACCCGGAATGAATGGCCAAGTTTTTTCCAGCGATCAGGATTATCGGTAATATCAAGAACCACATTGACCCTTTGTTCTTCAATGCCAAGCGCTGATACTTTGGTAAAAGCTGCCGGATCAATCCGTCTCACCTTTGCTGCAAGTACACCCTTGCCGCCCCATCCGGTAATTCGGGCCTGTGTTCCAGGCTCAATTGTAACTGCATCTTCTGACAACAGATCAACCACAATCTCCTGTTTGCGCAAATCACCAACATCTACCAGCAGCGTTCCGGCATGAACCACCTGTTCACTTTCCTTCAAAAGCTTCAACACGGTGCCCGATACCGGCGTTATAACCCCGACGCAGCACTGGTCTTCCAGATTTGTCTGTGGAATGTTTCCTGGAAGTGACTGGCGCACAGTTGCGGTTTCATATTGCCGTCTGGCCAGTTCCAGATTGGCCTTTGCTTCTTCAACCTGGGCATTTTTAAGCGACAGTTCCAGCTCGGCCTTTTGCATGGCGCGTTTGGAAATGGTCCTTGATCGCGACAGGCGTTTGGCGCGTTCAAGCTCGCTGACTGCAAAACGCTGGGCTGCCATAACCTTGGATAATTCTGCCCTTGCCAGTTGCACAGATGCCCTTGCCGCCTTGCTGGCCGCCACCATTTCGCGCCGGGTTCTGACATCCCTGATCGGGGCGTCAGTTGCACGAATACGAGCAATTCGCTGGCCCTTTTCTAACATGTCGCCCTCATCAACCGTAAGCCGTTCCAGCTTGCCGGAAATGGGGGTGGATATGCGATAAACATCGCGAACCCGGGTCTTGCCTTCTTCAGAGATTATTGTCTCGATCAAGCCGCGTTTGATGCTGACCATATCCACTGCAACCGGTTTTGGCTTGATCATAATCGAACCGGCAAAAACTATGGCAACCCCAACCGCCAACAGCAATAACCGCTTTATCCATTTTACCAGCATTGTCTACTCCCTGGTTTTAAGAACCCGTATCATGTCGAGCCTGCGAACCCGCCATAAGACCGAAATTGCAGATATTATTGCTGCAATGATCACCACCATGCTTGCCCAGCCAAAAGCCTGTGTCTGCACCACAAATGGTATTCTGAACAAATCGCTTTTGAACCCCAATATTACCACCCATGAAAACCCGTAACCCAGCAGCCAGCCGATTGGTTGTGCCAGCAAAACCAGCATTGTCATTTCGACTATTAGTACGGTTGAAACCTCCCAGCGGGTGAACCCTAAAACCCTGAGGCTGGCCAGCTCGCGCCCGCGTTCAGACAGCAATATCCGGGCCGTATTATACACCACCCCGAAAGCCACAATCACAGCCAGAACAAAATACACCCTGGTCATGATCTTGATATTCTGTTCAATCGTGCCGCGCATTTTTTTCAGCGAAACATCCTGCAGCCCGATAGATGCCACATTGGGTGTGGTTTTCAATATTTTATAAATTGCATTGCGCTGGCTGGAATCAATTTTTGCATATACTCCCGAGATGCGCGGGCCGTGCTTTGACAAACGGCTCATCGCCGCAAGATTCATGCTGGCCCCCATGCCGACATAGCTTTGATCAATATCAACTACCGGTAAGGTGGTTTCATATCCACTTTCCTCCAAAAGCTTCACAGAAACAATATCACCGCGCCTTACTCCAAGTTTAGCCGCCACTCTTTCATTCAGCATCAAACCGTTTGTCGGCAGTGAGACCGGGTCAAGATTCAGATCAAGCACCCGGCTAAGGCGCGGATTATCCGTCTTGCCGGTAATCGCCAGCCTTTGTGTATGCGAGCCAAATGTAATCTCGGCAAGCATTATGCGAAATGGTTCTGTTGCCTCAACACCCGGTAATTGCCTTACTGCAAATTCTGCCCGCGGGTGCAGGCTTTGGGTAAAGCTGATGGTTGCATCCTGTCTCTCATTGGAGAAAAACACCGTATCAATCATGAAATTGATCGATCCGGCGATAAACATTGAGGTAATCAGCAAAGATACGGCCATTGCGGTGCCAAGAATGGTCAGTCCGGCCCGGATCGGCCAGCGGATCATCTGCCGCAAGCCCATGATTGTAAGCTGTGAGAACATGGAATCAAACAATCGTCCCACAATTCCTGATTTGCGAAAAATCGGCGGGGCGGCGGGCTTCATGGCAACCGCTGGAGGCAGGATTGCCGCAGCCCTTATTGATTTGAATGCCCCGACCAGACTGGCAAAGATACCCACAAATGCCGACAGAACATAAATTGCCGGGTTGGTTAAGAATATCAGGAACGGGAATTTGAATATGTCGGCATAGATATTGGTCAGACCCCGGCCCAGCCAGGTTCCGGCAATAAAGCCGATAATTATCCCAAACATGGCAATGATAAAAACCAGTTTGAGGTAATGCACCGCCACTTCAAACCCGCTGAACCCCAAAGCCTTCAACAATCCTATCTGTTCGCGTTCCAGCTCTATCAGCCGCGACATGATCATGTTTATCAGATAGGCTGAAACAAACAGGAAGATTGGCGGTATAATCCGGG
>JALXCV010000093.1 GCA_026990765.1 Hyphomicrobiales bacterium
GCTTTGAAGAATTATCAAATGGCCGGTGTGCTTGGTTAAAGCATGCTGGCCTTTTTTGTTGCTAAACGGAATTTGACTGATGCGTCAGTATGAACTTGTTGAACGGGTCACCTCTTATGATCCCCAGGCAGATGAGGATCTGCTCAACAGGGCATATGTGTTTGCCATGAAGGCCCATGGCGACCAGAAACGCGCATCTGGCGAACCATATTTTTCCCATCCGCTGGAAGTTGCTGAAATTCTCACAACCTTCAAGCTGGATGATGCTTCCATAGCTGCCGGTCTGTTGCATGATGTGGTTGAAGATACCGATATATCACAAGAAGAAATCAACCAGAAATTTGGGGATGATGTTGGATCACTGGTGAATGGCCTGACCAAGATCAGCAAGCTGGATCTGTTTACCAGGGAAGCAGAACAGGCAGAGAATCTTCGCAAGCTCTTGCTGGCCATTTCGCGCGATGTAAGGGTATTGCTGATCAAACTGGCTGACCGCCTTCACAATATGCGCACCATCGATTTTGTGAAGCCGGAGAAAAGGGTTAGAATATCTCAGGAAACCCTTGATATATATGCAGGCCTTGCCGGTCGCATGGGGCTTCAGACCATACGTGATGAGCTGGAAGATATTGCCTTTCGCATCCTTGATCCAACAGCCTTTGAAACCCTGACCGAACAATTGAAAACCCTGCGCGAGGAAAATGGCAATGTCATTGCCAAAATCGAAGCCAGTCTGGTCAAGAAACTGAAGAAAAACCGCATAAAGGGCCATGTGTTCGGGCGAGAAAAGCGGGCCTATTCAGTCTGGTCAAAAATGAACCAGAAACAGCTGTCACTTGGCCAGCTTTCAGATATTTATGCTTTCAGAATTATCGTTGCCAAACCGATTGACTGCTACAAGGTGCTGGGAGTTGCCCATCAAAGCTGGCGGGTAGTGCCGGGAAAATTCAAGGATTACATATCCAATCCCAAGCAGAATGGCTACCAGTCCATTCACACTACAGTAATCGGCCCGCAGCATAACCGTATTGAGCTGCAGATACGCACTGAAGAAATGGACAGGATTGCCGAACGCGGTGTGGCGGCTCATGGGTTTTACAAGGATATCAAGGACAAGGAAAGCGCCGAGGCCGGAGTTGCCATTCCAACCGCCACCTCAAATGCCTATCGCTGGTTGCGCCGACTGGTTGATGATCTCTCTGCCGCTGACAATCCGCGCGAAGTTCTTGAACATACCAGACTGGAGCTGTTTCAGGATCAGGTATTCTGCTTTACCCCCAAAGGTGACCTTATTGCCCTGCCGCGCGGTGCAAATGCCATTGATTTTGCCTATTCAGTCCATACTGATATTGGCAATAGTTGCGTTGGCTGCCGGGTCAATGGTCGTCATGCACCCTTGATGCGGGCGCTGGAAAATGGTGATGAGGTTGATATTATAACATCCAGTGCCCAGACACCACCTGCTGCCTGGGCTGATGCAGCAGTTACCGGCAAGGCCCGTTCCGCCATCCGCCGCGCCACCAAACTTGCAGTCCGTGATCAATATGCCGGTCTTGGCCGGGAAATTCTTGATCATTGTGTTGAACGGGCCAATTCAAGATATACTCAGGCAGAGCTGGAACTTGCGACCAAAAGGCTGGGTTATGATAATGTTAAAGACAGCCTGGCCTCTCTGGGGCGCGGTGAGATCAAAAGTGTTGATTTCCTGGCCATTATGGATATTGAGCCGTCTGAAACCGCGGCAAAACCTTTCATCTCCCCGGAGGATGAAATAGAGCAGGGCAAGCTGGAGATAAGAGGTGCAAGCCCAAATCTTCCACTGACTATTTCAAGAGATACCGGAGCGGTGCCAGGAGAGCGTATTGTAGGTATCTATACGATGGGGCAGGGCGTTACCGTTTATCCGGTATATGCCAGAAAGCTGCAGGAATATGAAGAACAGCCAGAAAGATGGATAGATCTTGCATGGTATAGTGACACCTCAACCAGAATGTACCCGGCCCGCATAAATATTGTTTTGCATAATGAAATTGGCGCTCTGGCTGATGTAACAAGGGTGATTGGCAAAAATGGCGCAAATATTGAAAATCTGTCCATGGAGACAAGAGCCCGTGACTTTTATAATCTTGATATAATTGTCGAAGTGAACGGAATTAAACATTTAACCAAAGTTTTGCACCAATTGTCTGCCAGTACCTTTGTCAGCAGCGCAACCAGATGTCAGGGATAAAAACATGTTAAGTCAGGAACAGGTAATCAGTGAGTTTGAACAGGCTGGGGCATTGCTGGAAGGCCATTTTGTCCTGTCATCCGGCCTGCATTCACCGCGCTATCTGCAATGCGCAAGGGTTATGATGGATGCAGCGCGCGGCGCCAGATTGTGCTCTGCTCTGAAAGAGAAACTTCTGGCCTCAATTGATGAAGAATTTGATCTGGTAGCATCCCCGGCAATGGGCGGGGTGATTGTCGGCTATGAAATGGGGAGGCAGCTGGAAGTGCCTTCAATATTCTTTGAACGGGTTGATGGAACCTTGACCCTTCGCCGCGGTTTCAACATTCCACAAGGTGCCAAATGCCTGATGATGGAAGATATTGTAACAACCGGATTATCATCGCGTGAATGTATCGAGGCCATCAACAATGAAGGTGGCAATGTAATTGCTGCTGCTTGCCTGATAGACAGAACCGGTGGCAAGGCCGAAGTCGGTGCGCCGCTGATTTCACTGGCTGAACTGGAAATACCTGTATACAAAGCTGATGAATTGCCTGAACAACTGGCTGGTTTAACCATAGATAAACCTGGAAGTCGTAACTTGAAGTAGTAAGTAAAGCCAGTATCGATAAATGTTCAAACGCAAAAACAAGCCAACACTTTCAACGAAAGTCAGCAATTTTTTCTGGCCAAAAGCCGGCCTGAAAAGATCGACGCTGTATATTTGGCACCGGATTGCCCGCATATCCGGCTCCCCGCATTACATTGCCATGGGCATTGCTGCAGGTGCCATGGTTTCATGGACCCCTTTTATCGGTTTTCACTTTCTGCTTGCCGCCATCGTCGCATTTTTCATTCGCGGCAGTATAATAGCCTCAGCATTTGGAACCTTTTTCGGCAATCCTTTCACCTTTCCATTTATCTGGATTGCAACTTATAATCTGGGCGGGTTTATTCTGGGAATGGAGCATAAAAGCTCGATTGACATCTCACTGCCACACGGAACATTTGCCCTGCTGCTTACCGACCCCTCAAGGTTTGGAGAGGTTATCTGGGAGGTGATTGGTCCATATCTCATCCCCATGCTGATAGGCTCAATTCCGCTTGGTCTGATATGTTTTTTCAGCCTGTATTTTCTCATGCGAACCCTGATTGCTTCATATCAGCAAAGACGCCGCAACCGCCTTGCCAGGGCACGTGACAATAACACGATCCGCCAGTCATGATAATAGGTATCGGAAATGACATTGTCGATATAAGGCGGATTGAAAAAACCATTGCCCGCTATGGTGATCGCTTTATCAATCGCATCTACACCAGAAACGAACAGGCCGTATCGCTAAGGCGTGCCACAAAAACTGAATCCTATGCCAAGCGCTTTGCTGCAAAAGAAGCCTGTGCCAAAGCTCTTGGCACCGGCTTTGCCAAAGGAGTGTTCTGGAATGATCTGGGTGTTGAAAATGACGAACATGGCCGCCCGGTTATGGTGCTGACCGGTGGAGCCAAAGCCAGACTCAATTCCATGGTGCCGGAAGGTTATGAGCCGGTTATTCATCTGAGCATGTCTGATGAACCACCTTATGCACAGGCTATGGTCGTGATTTCGTATATTTCTACATCATCCTAGTGAGACATAGTTGCAACTATCGTACTGAAACCAGCTTTTCATGCCCGACTGACATTGCACTGTGCAGTAATCAAGTCTATCAAGGCGTTTTAGGTCTGCATTGACTGGTGCAGGCAACCGGCGGGAAAATAATGAACACCATGTCAAAAGACGTTGATAAAAAAACAGAAGCTCAAGATGGCATCTGGGAAACTGTTAAGGTCATTTTTCAGGCACTGATCATTGCATTTGTGATCAGGATGTTTTTCTTCCAGCCTTTTAACATTCCATCAGGCTCGATGATCCCGACTTTGCGTATCGGTGATTATTTGTTTGTTAACAAGCTCAGCTATGGCTATGGACCATATTCGTTCAATTTCACTGCCGGGATTTTTGGCAATGAACTGTTTTCCGTCAGCAAGGTGCCTATCAAGGGCAGGATATTTGCCTCCATGCCCGAGCGCGGTGATGTCATGGTGTTCAAAACACCAACTGATAATAAAACCGACTTCATCAAACGCATCATAGGACTTCCCGGTGATCATATTCAGGTGGTCCATGGGGTTTTGATCATCAATGGCAAGGCCGTCAAGCGTGTACGCATTGCCGATTATGTGGATCCAAAAGGTCAAGGCCATGGCAGACCCATCCAGCAGTTCCGTGAAACCCTGCCTAATGGTGTCAGTTACAACACCTTGAATCTGACAGACTTTTCACCCGGTGATAATACCCGTGAATATGTAGTGCCTGAAGGCAGGCTGTTCATGATGGGTGATAACAGGGATAATTCTTCTGACAGTCGTATTCTGTCACATGTTGGCTATGTGCCAATAGAAAATCTTGTGGGCAAGGCCACCTTTATTTTCTATTCACATGGTCCTGATGCCTCAATCTGGAAATTCTGGCGCTGGCCATTTGATATTCGCTGGTCGCGCCTGTTCAAATGGGTGCAGGGTTAGTGAAATCGGGCGATCTTGCCAAAAGGTTTGAGCAACGAAGTGGTGTAAGCTTCAATGATCCGTCATTGCTGAAAACCGCACTGACCCATTCCAGCTTTGCCAGATCATCATCTCTTGACAATGAACGCCTTGAGTTTCTTGGCGACCGGGTACTGGCTCTGGTGATTGTTGAAGAGCTGTTCAGGCGTTTTCCAACGGAACGCGAAGGCCAGCTTGCCAGAAGACTCAATTCACTGGTGCGCAAGGAAACCTGCGCTAAAGTTGCAGTGTCGCTTGATCTTGGCGGTCTGATGCGTGATCTTGTGCCGGGCAGGGGCAAGGTAAATGATAATGTATTTGACAGCACCAATGTCATGGGTGATGCCTGCGAAGCGGTAATTGCTGCAATTTACATGGATAGCGGGCTTGATGGTGCCATGCAGTTCATCTTGCAGCACTGGGACAAGTTTATCACCCAGGGCCATGCTGCCAGCAAGGATCCCAAAAGCTATTTGCAGGAATGGGCGCTGGGGCGAGGCCTGCCGGTTCCAGCCTATACAGAAAAATCCAGAACCGGACCTGACCACGCACCACTATTTGTTATGACTGTAACCGTTCTGGATAATGGTCAGGCCGATGGTGAAGGCCCCTCCAAACGTCAGGCCGAACAGGCCGCAGCCGAAGAATTTATCAGGATAAATGACATAATGAACGAGAATAAATGACCAGTGCTCAACAGATGAAATGTGGATTTGTCGCCATAATCGGTGCCCCGAATGCCGGCAAGTCGACCTTGCTGAACCAGCTTGTCGGATCAAAAGTTGCCATTGTTACCCACAAGGTCCAGACCACCAGAGCCAGAATCAGGGCAATTGCCATCAAGGATGATGCCCAGATAATCTTTGTTGATACGCCCGGCATTTTTTCTCCCAGGCGCAAACTTGATGAAGCCATGGTTGAAGCTGCATGGGCCGGTGCTTCAGAAGCTGATGAAGTTGCCCTGATTATTGATTCCCGCAAAGGCATAACACCGGATGTCGAGCGCATCATGGACGGTTTGGCAAAAGAAAACCGTCAGGCCATTCTGGTTCTCAACAAGGTTGATCTGGTCAAGCACGAAAATCTGCTGGCTCTGACTGAAAAGCTGAACAGCATCCACAAGTTTTCTGAAACCTTCATGATTTCTGCCCTTACCGGTTCTGGCGTTGAGCATCTGAAAACCTGGTTGGCTGAAAAAATGCCGCAAGGCCCATGGTTATATCCCAAAGACCAGCTTGCTGACATACCATCCAAACTGCTGGCCGCAGAAATAACCCGCGAAAAGCTGTATTTGAAACTGCATGATGAATTGCCCTATGCCTCAACAGTTGAGACTGAAACCTGGGAGGTTCGCCGCGACAAGTCTATACGCATCCAGCAGGTAATTTTCGTTGAACGCGAAAGTCAGCGCCGCATAGTTCTGGGCCATAAAGGCAAGATCATCAAGGCAATCGGGCAGGAGGCCCGTAAGGAGATTGGCGAAATACTGGGAACCAAAATCCACCTTTTTTTATTCGTCAAGGTGCGCGCCAACTGGCAAAAAGACCCTGAAAGACTGGCAATGATGGGACTGGACCCTAAATAAGGTGGAATGGTCTGCAAACGCCATAGTTCTTTCAGTTAAGCGGCACGGGGAAACCAGTGCTATTGTCGATGTGCTGACCCGTGACCATGGACGCTCCAGCGGTCTGGTAAGAGGTGGACGCTCAAGACGTATGCGTCCGGTGTTGCAGCAGGGAAATTTTGTCCATGCAACCTGGCGCGCCCGTCTGGAAGATCATCTGGGTAATTTTACCATTGAAGCTGACAGGCTGGCAGCTGCCAGCTATATGACCGATCGTTTCCGGCTGGCAGGTCTGAACTGTCTGACCAGCATGTGCATGTTATTACCTGAACGCGAACCACATCCGCGCATATATCAGGCAACCCGTCTGGTACTGGAAGCGCTTGAAGACAGTGAAATCTGGCCAGCCTTGCTGGTGCGCTGGGAAACCGGCCTACTGGAAGAGCTGGGCTTTGGTCTTGATCTCAATAAATGCGCAGCTACCGGCTCAACCGAACAACTGGTTTATGTGTCCCCCAAAACCGGCAGGGCGGTCAGCGCCGGGGCTGGCAAACCCTATAAGGACAAATTATTTGTCCTGCCACCATTTCTGGCAGGACGTGGCAACTCAATCCCGACCAGATCACAGATAATTCTGGGCTATCAATTGACCGGATATTTCCTGATGCGCCATATATATGAACCGCGCGGGCTGGAAATGCCGGATTCGCGCCAGTGGATAATTGATAATCTCAAACAACAGGAAAACTGACATGCTTGGCCGCCTCAATCACGTAGCAATTGCCGTTCCAGATATGAAAGCCGCCATGGCTGTTTATCAAGATATGCTGGGTGCCAGACTGTCTGAACCACAAGCTGAACCTGATCATGGTGTGACTGTGGTTTTTGTTGAACTGCCAAATACCAAGATAGAGCTGCTTGAACCGCTGGGTGACAATTCGCCAATTCTGGCGTTTCTGCAAAAGAATGCTGCAGGCGGTATCCATCATATCTGTTATGAGGTGGAAGACATAATTGCCGCCCGCGATCATCTGATAGAAAAAGGCGCCCGCATTCTGGGAGATGGTGAACCCAAAACCGGTGCCCATGGTAAGCCGGTACTATTCCTGCACCCGAAAGATTTCTGCGGTACTCTGGTGGAACTCGAACAGGTCTGATCATGCAAATAAAAAAGCAAGGCAATAAAGCCTTGCTTTGTTTATGCTGGAAAACCAGCCATGCCCCGTTGCAGTTTAGTCTCCCCAGACCTGGACCGTTGACTGCTTCTGAATGAGCAGTCATAGCGATCAGCTGGACTTTCATAGCATATTTTAATGATTGCTACAATTAAAACTGTCAGTATGCACGTCAATCAACTAACAGTATCCGCAATTTATCCCGTTTTTATTGTAACAAACCGGGCTTGGCCCATTAATCCTGTCCTTGGCCGTCATTTCTGCACAGCAGATATGATGATCCAGTCTTCTGGTAACTGATTGATTTGCCTGTAATCAAAATAATACTGATGATCCAAGAACTACTTCAACAAGTATTAAAGTGATTGCCGTGTCGCTTATCTGAGCGAAGACAGATTGGCGATCAGCAGATCATTTTTCCGGCGAATGGAATTGGCAATCTTGTGGGCGATATCCTGTTCGGTTTCTGTATGTTTAAGCGCGGCATCAACAGCCCGGTGCTGGCCTTCTAGCAGTGCTTTGATAACGGCTTTTTCAATGATCGCTGCAACCTGTTCTTCCTGTTCCTTGGTGAATTTGGATTTCAGGATAGCATTTACATCATCAACTGCCTGATTGGCGATGTTTCTTAGATTCTGCATTTATGGGGTCTCCGGTTTATCTGACAATTGTCAGGTTTCAAGCTTGTTCAACTGATTTGATATCTGTGAGTTGGTCCATTATCAAACCTCTTGCCGGTTTGATAATATTGCCCAGATGCAACAAGGCACGTCTGGCAAATTTGGCTGGCCCGGTGGTGGTGGTGTAAAGCCGAACCAGAGCATTGGTGCCGTGATATATTGGGGCAGCGGTACGCTGATGCTGGCTGGTGTAATGTGACAATACAGCTTCAGCTGAAAAATCATCGCCTTTGCTTATGGCTTTTTTTATCTCAACTGCCAGCAGGTTTGCCCCTTGCAGGCCAAGATTAAACCCGTGCGCAGTTACCGGGTGCATGCCAACAGCTGCATCACCAATCACTGCAAACCGGTTTGAATGAAACTTGCGGGCAAAAGTTGCCACCAGCGGATAGGTAAATAATTCGCTTGTCAGCTCCAGCTTGCCAAGCTGGTTTTCGGTACGCCTTTGAATATCGCGGGCAAAATCAGCCTTTGACATGGCCAGCACATTGTCGGTTTGTTCAGACTGGAGAGTAATCACTACTGAAATATTATTGCCGGTAATCGGTAAAATTGCCAGCGTCCGGTCATAGTGGAAACATTCACGCGCTGTTTCCTCATGCGATTTTTCACATGACATGGTACATACAATGCAGGTTCGGCCAAAATCCAGCATGGAGGTTGAAATGCCCATTTGCCTTCTGGTTGCAGAAAACCGGCTGTCAGCGGCAACAATCAGCTGTGCTTCCAGTCGCTTGCCATTTTTCAGCTCAACCCAGCCCATGGCCGCGTCAGTTCCAACCTTTTCAACTTCAGTATCAGCCAGCACAGTTACATTATTCTGCCCCTTCATCGCATCATAGGCCGATTTGCGAATCACATTATTGGATACCATGAAGCCCAGATTATCCCGGCTGGTCTCATGATAATCAAAATCCAGTGAATAGGGGGAATTTCCATCCAGCACCTTGGCATTCTTGATAAGCGAATGCTGGTCATCGGGGATTTGCTGCCACATGCCAAGGTCATTCATCAGCTTGTATGAAAGATGGGTGAGAGCAATTTCGCGTCCGTCATATGGCGGGTGGCTAAGGGTTTTCTCGTCGGATTTTTCGATAATAGCCAGTTTTAGGCTGGTATCTGCCAATGACCGGGCAAAGCTTAAACCTGCCGGACCGCCACCAATAATGATGATGTCATACTTCATCTGATTCACCTGAAAAAACTATCTGTAAGTATTCTCTAACATGCAACTGTCAGTGTTGCCATAGTGCTTTTCGTGAACAAACTTGAAAACCGCCTCTTGTATATGTCGAAAATTCGCCTAAAACTCCCGCATAACTATAAGTGAATCAACAAGGCTTATCCAATGCGCTTAAGTAAATTCTTCATGCCCATCCTCAGGGATGATCCCAAAGAGGCTGAAATCGTTTCCCACAAATATATGCTGCGTGCCGGCATGATCCGCCAAGAGAGCGCCGGTATCTATTCCTGGTTGCCGCTGGGGCTGAAGGTTTTGAAAAAAATCGAAAACATCGTGCATGAAGAACAGGCAAAGACCGGTGCCAATGAATTGCTGATGCCAACCATCCAGTCAGCCGATTTGTGGCGACAATCCGGGCGTTATGAGGATTATGGCAAGGAAATGCTGCGCATAACCGATCGCCATGACCGCGATATGCTGTATGGACCGACCAATGAGGAAATGATCACCTCCATCTTCAAGAGCGGTGTCCAGTCATACAAGGACATGCCCTTGAATCTGTACCATATCCAGTGGAAGTTCCGCGATGAGGTTCGCCCGCGTTTTGGCATTATGCGTGGCCGTGAATTCTTGATGAAGGATGGCTATTCATTCGACATGACCCCGCAAGAAGGCAAACACGCCTATAACAAGATGTTCGTTGCCTATCTGCGCACCTATGCCCGTATGGGCCTTAAAGCTATTCCTATGCGCGCTGATACCGGCCCGATTGGCGGTGATTCATCACACGAATTTCTGATTCTGGCCGATACTGGTGAAAGTGAAGTGTTCTTTGACAAGGCATTTTACGACATGGACTGGTCAACCTTTGAAATTGATTATGATGACAAACAGGCCGTTGCATCTGTGGTAGATGACTTTACCAGCAAATATGCCGCTGCTGAAGAAATCCACAATCAGGAAGAATTTGACGCCAAAGTGCCAAAAGATCGCCAGGTTTCCGGTCGCGGCATTGAGGTTGGTCATATTTTCTTCTTTGGCACCAAATATTCAAAACCGCTTGGCGCTCTGGTTCAGGATGCAGAAGGCAATCAGGTGCCTGTGCAGTCAGGTTCCTACGGTATTGGCGTATCACGACTGGTTGGCGGTATTATTGAAGCCAGCCATGATGAAAACGGCATAATCTGGCCGCAGGCCGTGGCCCCGTTTGATGTTGGCATCATAAATTTGAAATCAGGTGATGCAGCAACCGACAAACAGTGCGAGCAGCTTTATGGCGATCTTCAAGCTGCCGGTTTTGATGTCCTGTATGATGACAGGGACGACCGTGCAGGGGCCAAGTTCGCCCGCATGGACCTGATCGGCCTTCCATGGGCAATCACTGTTGGTCCGCGCGGTGTCAAAAGCGGCATGGCTGAAGTCAAGAACCGCAAGAGTGGCGAAAAAACAGATGTTCCGTTTTCTGATGTAGGCAAGTTCATCTCGCAATGACCGCAAACAACGAAACCAGCACCAGAGCCTTTTCCGCCTTTGAGTGGACAGTAGCCGGGCGTTATCTCAGAGCCCGCCGCAAGGAAGGCTTTATCTCGGTAATTGCCGGGTTTTCTTTCCTTGGCATCATGCTGGGTGTCGCCACGCTGATTATTGTCATGGCGGTAATGAACGGTTTTCGGGCTGAATTGCTGGACAAGGTTTTGGGCTTTAACGGTCATGCCATGGTGCTGCCGGTGGCATCAGGCTATCCGATTGCCGATTACAAGGAACGCATAGCAATCCTGAAAAAGCAAAAAGGGGTAATAAGCGCCATTCCGTTTGTCGAAGGACAGGTTATGGTCTCATCAAGGCGGGCCAATACCGGGGCCATGGTGCGCGGCCTGACCGAAGCTGACATAAAAACCCTGAAAAGTCTCAATAATGACAAGTTGCAGGGCAGTTTTGATGGTTTCGACAAATCCCAGGGTGTCGCCATTGGTTACAAGATGGCATGGCAGCACGGGGTGACACTGGGCGATAATATCACCCTGATCTCGCCGGAAGGCCCTGCCACCATTTTCGGCAGTGCCCCGCGTATTCGCCCCTATCCGGTGGTGGCCATATTTGAAATTGGCATGTCGGAGTATGACAAGGGCGTGGTTTATATGTCTTTTGCCGAGGCGCAGGAATATTTTGCTCAGGAAGACGGAGCCAGCGCCATCGAACTAAAAGTCGACAAGCCGGACAAGATTGATACTTATCTGAAACAATATGCCAGTGCCGCTGGTCCCGGATTGCGCTTTGTATCATGGAAACGCTCCAACGCCTCAATTGTCAATGCGCTTGGTGTTGAACGCAATGTCATGTTCTTGATACTGACCCTGATAATCCTGGTGGCAGCTCTTAATATCATTTCCGGCCTGATCATGCTGGTAAAAGACAAGGGCGCAGACATTGCGATTTTGCGCACCATGGGGGCCAGCAAGGGTTCCATTCAGCGTATATTCTTTTTAACCGGTGCCGCAATCGGGGTTTCAGGTACCATTGCCGGGGTGGTGCTGGGAATTATTGTCTGTCTCAATATTGAAAGCATTCGCCAGTTCATGTCATGGCTTTCCGGCCAGAATCTGTTTCCCTCAGAAGTCTATTACCTGTCGCAATTACCAGCAGACATGGATGTTGGTGAAACAACCATGATAGCCCTTATGGCCTTGTTGCTTTCACTTCTGGCAACGCTTTACCCGTCATGGAAAGCTGCAAAGCTCGATCCGATTGAGGCGTTGCGCTATGAATGAAACAGTTTTGCAACTAAAGGACATAACCCGCACCTACCAGCAAGGAGAAGTAACACTGGAGATTTTCCGGCAGCTCAATCTTGAGGTGAAAGCCGGCGAAATCGTCGCCATGGTTGGCCCTTCCGGTGCCGGTAAATCCTCATTGCTGCATATTGCCGGTCTTTTGGAAAAGCCGACTTCTGGAACCGTGATGATTGCCGGGCGCAACTGCTCTGAGCTGAAAGATGATGCCCGTACCAAAATTCGCCGTTATGCTATCGGCTTTGTTTATCAGTCGCATCATCTTTTGCCAGAATTCACCGCTGTTGAAAATGTGGTGATACCGCAACTGATTGCCGGCAAATCACAAGGCGAAGCCAAAAAAAGAGCACTGCAATTGCTGGACAAGCTGGGCTTGTCACATCGCGGCGAACATCGACCGGCTGAACTGTCAGGAGGTGAACAGCAGCGCGTAGCAATCTGCCGCGCCCTTGCCAACCGGCCCTTGTTGCTGCTGGCTGATGAGCCAACCGGCAATCTTGATCCAAAAACAGCAGAACAGGTGCACCATGAATTCCTGCATCTGATTGAAGATGAGGGTCTTGCCGCCCTGATTGCAACCCACAACCTTGAGCTTGCCAAGCGAATGCACAGAATGATAAACCTTCAATCAGGGCGCCTGGTTGCGGCGATATGAGATAAAGGGAAACCAGAAGGCAATATAATGAAGGCTGTTTTCAACGCCGTTCAACTCGGCCACAAACCCACACGTTATATGAGCAAGGGCCGGATGGTGCATTATCCCGAACAGCCTGAGCGCGTCAGAAGGCTTCTGCATGGGCTGCGCAAGGCCCAATGTAATATTCACGCCGCCAGAAAACATGAAAAATCAGATTTGCTAAGTGTTCATTCCGCGCGCTATGTGGATTTTCTGGAAACAGCACATCAGCGATGGAAAACTCTGGGTAATGCCTTTGATGAGGTGATGCCATCAACCCGCCCGGTTCCAGGTCTGAATGCCTATCCACAATCAGTTATCGGCAGGGCAGGCTGGCACCTTTCAGATTTTTCCTGCCCGGTTGTTGCCGATACATTCAAGGTTGCTAAGGCATCTGCTGACACCGCCTTGACCGCCGCTGAACTGGTGCTTGCCGGTGAACGTGCTGTCTATGCCCTGTGTCGCCCGCCAGGCCACCATGCAATGCACGAACGCGCTGCCGGATTTTGCTATTTCAACAACACCGCGCTTGCGGCAAAATTGCTGCGTGCTTCAAATTCGAAAGTGGCAATTCTTGACATAGATGTGCATCACGGTAATGGCACCCAGTCGATATTTTATGCTGACCCCACGGTTTTCACCGTTTCCATTCATGCCGATCCGGATGATTTTTATCCGTTTTATCACGGATTTTCCGACCAGACCGGTATCGGGGAAGGCAAGGGCTATAATCTGAACCTGCCAATTCCGGTAAAGAGTAATGATGCCATGTGGGGCAATGCTCTGGCATCGGCGCTGGAGGCAATTGATGAATTTGCCCCGACCGCATTGGTGGTGGCACTTGGCCTTGATGCCCACAGCCATGACCCGCTGGGTGGCGGTGATGTTTCAACCGAGGGCTACAGACTTATAGGAGGCCTGATCGGCTCACTGAACTTGCCAACTGTAATTGTTCAGGAAGGCGGCTACCTGACCCCGTATCTGGGCGATACGCTGGCAAACTTCCTCACCGGTTTTGAAGCGCCAGAGTGATGCTCGACACTGCATATGCAAATGTCCCGTTCATCCATTTAAGGGTGCATTCCGCCTTTTCCCTGTCAGAAGGGGCTTTGCCGATCAAGAAGCTTGTGGCTTTGGCCAACCAGCACAAAATGCCTGCCATTGGTGTTACTGACAGCAACAACCTGTTTGGGGCGCTTGAATATTCAGAAACACTGGCTGCTGCCGGTATCCAGCCAATCATCGGTTGCAGCCTTGCGGTTAATTTTGATGATGTGAATCAATCTGTCAGCAAAGTCGAGCAAGTCCATGATTTTCCATCAATTGCCCTGATTGCCAAAAACGAGGCTGGCTATAATTCATTGATGAAACTGTCCAGCAGGGCTTTCCTTGAAACGGCTGGCACCAGCGACCCGCATGTTAATTTTTCAGATATTGAGCAATTTCATGAAGGCCTTATTTGCCTTACCGGAGGCTTTGAAGGCCCGTTATATCAACTGCTGGCCAACCATCATGATGAACAAGCCCGCCAGCTTTTGACAAGGTTGAAAACCCTGTTCGCTGATCGCTTGTATGTGGAATTGCAGCGCCACTCACTGGATTTGGAAAAGGCGGCAGAACCGGGATTGTTGCGACTTGCCTATGAGATGGAACTGCCAATCGTGGCATCAAACGAGCCTTATTTTGCCAGTGCCGATGATTATGCCTCTCATGATGCGTTGCTGTGCATCTCGCAAAGCGCAGTAGTATCGCAGGATGATCGCCGCCAGTTGACCCCTGAACACTATTTCAAGTCTCCACAGGAAATGTCGGCCCTGTTTGCCGATCTTCCCGAAGCTGTTGAAAACAC
The DNA here is from genome assembly GCA_026990765.1 of Hyphomicrobiales bacterium. GTDB lineage: Bacteria > Pseudomonadota > Alphaproteobacteria > Rhizobiales > Aestuariivirgaceae > JALWJW01. Next base: position 14,712 of record JALXCV010000093.1, read on the forward strand.
CATAGAAATAGCGCTGCGCTGTTCATATCGCCCGCTGCCGCGCAAACCCATATTGCCAAAATTCACCATAGAAGGTGACACTGGCAAAACCGAAGCTGAAGCCTTGAGCGAACAGGCAAAAGCCGGGCTTAAAAAGCGGCTTGAGCAGCATGGGCTGGCAGAAGGGCGCAGTGAACAGGACTATTGGGACCGGTTGGAATATGAGCTAAAAATCCTCATAGACATGAAGTTCCCCGGTTACTTCCTTATCGTTGCCGATTTCATCAAATGGTCGAAAGACCATGATATTCCGGTCGGGCCGGGCAGGGGGTCGGGTGCCGGTTCGGTTACCGCCTGGGCCTTGACCATTACTGACCTTGATCCGTTGCGTTTCAACCTGATTTTTGAACGTTTCCTCAATCCTGAACGCGTTTCCATGCCTGACTTTGATATTGATTTCTGTCAGGACCGGCGCGAGGAAGTCATCGAATATGTTCAGGAAAAATATGGCTATGATCAGGTTGCCCAGATCATAACATTCGGCAAGTTGCAGGCCCGCGCCGTGGTGCGTGATGTTGGCCGGGTGCTGCAAATGCCCTATGGCCAGGTTGATCGCCTGTCCAAGATGATACCCAACAACCCGGCAGACCCCACAACTCTTGCCGATGCCATTATCATTGAACCAAGGCTTAATGAAGAAGCCGCCGGTGATGAGACCGTTGCCACATTGCTTGAATATGGCCAGAAGCTGGAAGGCCTGTACCGCCATGCCTCAACCCATGCTGCCGGGGTGGTGATTGGTGACCGCAAGCTGGATGAGCTGGTGCCCCTATATCGCGATCCGCGCTCGGAAATGCCGGTGACCCAGTTCAACATGAAGTGGGTGGAAAAGGCAGGTCTGGTCAAGTTTGACTTTCTTGGTCTTAAAACCCTGACCGTGATCAAGAAAGCCTGTGATCACTTGAAAGCCCGCAATATCGAGCTTGATCCGGTAACCATCCCGCTTGATGACGGCCCGACTTTTGATATGCTGCAAAAGCGCGAAACCATTGGCGTGTTCCAGTATGAATCATCAGGCATGCAGGATCTGATGCGCAAGGCAAAGCCTGAAAACATCGAAGATCTGATTGCCATCGTTGCCCTGTTCCGCCCCGGCCCGATGGAGAACATCCCTAAATATCTGGCCTGCAAGCACGGTGAGGAAAAGCCTGAATTCCTGCATGAAACCATCACCCCGGTGCTGGAAGATACATATGGCGTTATCATCTATCAGGAACAGGTGCTGAAAATTGCGCAGGTGCTGGCAGGATATTCACTGGGCGAAGCTGATATTCTGCGCAAGGCCATGGGCAAGAAGATCAAGGAAGAAATGGATGCCCAGCGCACCCGTTTTGTTGAAGGTGCTGTCAAAAACGGTGTTGATGATGGTCACGCCAATTTCATCTTCGATCTGGTGGCCAAATTCGCAGGCTACGGTTTCAACAAGGCTCATTCGGCCTGCTATGCTTTTGTTGCCTACCAGACGGCCTATCTGAAAGCCAACTACCCGGTAGAATTCATGGCCGCATCCATGACACTTGATATGGGCAATACCGACAAGCTGTCGGTGTTTGTCCGCGAAAGCCAGCGCCTTGGTATCGAAGTCGTGCCGCCTGATGTTAATCTGTCACATGATGAATTTGCTGTAAGGGATTCAAAAATCTTCTATTCTCTGGCTGCATTAAAGAATGTTGGCCAAGCTGCAATCCAGCATCTGGTAAAGGTCAGGGATGAGGGCGGCCCCTTCAAGTCGCTTGGAGATTTTGCCAGCCGCATCGATGGTCATGCCATTAACAAACGCTGCCTTGAAAGCATGGCCAAGGCCGGGGCTTTTGACTGTCTCAATCCCAACCGGGCACAGGTGCTCAAAGGTGTTGAATCCATCAC
>JALXCV010000094.1:0-20789 GCA_026990765.1 Hyphomicrobiales bacterium
CGAGCAAACGATAGACGTTTGCCCGCAATATATCTTCTGGTGACGTGTTTGACTGCATATCCACCCATTGCTGAAACTTGAAAAAGCTTCACATGCCTGTTCACAGGTCGCTCGTCTGGATTATTATATTCCAGACGATTTTATGTTCATGCGCAACTATGCGGCAATATGCAAAAAACAGCAACTATTCCATGACAATTTTTGGTTTTTGCACTTTATCGCCTTCAATGCTTGCCCAAATTTTTGCAGCTATATCCTTATAGACGGCACTGATTTCATTATCCGGGTCAAAAGCTACAATAGGTTCACCGGCATCTGAGCGTTGGCGGACTTCCATATCCAGCGGGACTTCACCAAGGAAAGGCAGTTCAAGCTTTTCAGCTTCAGCCTTTGCCCCGCCATGGCCAAAAATCTCATGTCGGCTATTGCAGTTCGGGCATTTGAAGTAGCTCATATTTTCAACAATGCCCAGCACCGGAACCGATACTTTCAGGAACATGTTGAGACCTTTGCGGGCATCGATCAAAGACAGATCCTGCGGGGTTGAAACAATAACCGCACCTGACAAAGGTGTCTGCTGGGCCATGGTAAGCTGGGCATCACCGGTGCCTGGAGGCATGTCGATGATCATCACATCAAGTTCACCCCATTCAACATCATTCAGCATCTGTTGCAGGGCGCTCATGACCATGGGGCCACGCCAGATCATAGGTGTATCTTCTTCAACCATGAAGCCCATGGACATGACCTTCATGTCAAAGGCGGTAACCGGTTGCAATTTTTCCTGTGAATGCGGGTCCTGATCAGGCAAGGTTGGCTGGCCAACCAGACGCGGCATTGACGGGCCATAGACATCAGCATCCAGAACCCCGACTTTCAGTCCCAAAGCTGCCAGACCAAGAGCGATATTGATGGCTGTGGTTGATTTGCCAACACCGCCCTTGCCAGAGGCAACGGCAACCAGATGCTTGACACCGGGAATGGCACCAGATGCAGGAGCCTTGCCCTGTTCTGGAGCGTCGCTGGCAGTATCAGCCCCGTTTGACGGTTTCTGTTCAGCAGTAAGCGCAACCATTACCTTGTCAACGCCTTCAATTTCACTGACAGCGCGTTCAGCAGCAACCCGCATGGGTTCCAGTTCCTTGGCACGGTCAGGATCAACCAGCAGGCCGAACATGACATTTGAACCGGTAATTACAACTTCGGTTACCAGCCCTCTTGATACCAGATCACCTTCAAGGTCTGGACCTTTAACCTGCGATAAGGCGTCCATTATCTGTTGCTTGGTAATTTGAGACATTTTTTACTCCGTAGATTTCATTAATTGTTTTATTCGTAATCAGTCTTGATAAATTCAGGCGGGGTTCCACCAAGGTCTTTGGTCAAATCAAGGGCGGTTTTGGCAACAGCCGGCCCCAGAATTGATATTCTTTCTTTGGAAATTCTGGCACGCGGACCAGAGACAGAAATACCGGCAATCACTGAGCCATGCTCATCAAATACCGGAGCTGCCACACAGCGCAAACCGATGGCAACTTCCTCATCATCAGTGGCATAGCCAATCTGGCGAATTCCGGCTATTTCAATATCCATTTCCTGTGGCCGCGCAATAGTTCTGTGAGTGTCTTTTTCAAAGTTCAGGCTGGCAATCATGTCCGGCAGGGTTTCATCATCCATACCGGCCAAGATCGCTTTTCCTATACCTGAAGCATGAATATGGGCACTGCCACCTGGTCCTGCAATTGCCCGCATCATTTTTTGTGTCTCAACCTGGGCCAGATAGATAACTTCCCCACGATTTTCCACTCCAAGTGACACGGTTTCACCTGATTGCATCATCAAGCGGCGCATGAATGGGCGGGCGGTTGCCACCAGATCGCGCGAGCGAATAAAGGTACTGCCAACCCTGAAAGCCTGTACCCCGATGATCCAGGCTGATCGTTCTGCTTCAAAGCGCACATAGCGTTCATTCTGCAAGGTGGTCAAAAGCCGGTGGGTGGTCGAGTTGGCAAGACCGACCATTTTGGCAACCTGCGATAATGTGAGACCTTGCGGGAAGCGGGCCAGAGCATTCAACAGGCCAAGCGAGCGGGTGACTGACTGCACCTGACCGGAAGCGCGAAGCGAAGCCTTGCTGGCAACGCGCAGATCCGCATTGTCATCCATCTGGCCTGCCTGGTCCTTGTTTCGACCTGTCATGTTGTTTCCATTACAAGAATACTGGTTGATATATTCGACAATATGGGGATACCCGGATTAAATCTCAATGAGACAAGTTGTTCCACTTTACGGAACCTGTTTGCACTATCTGGAATTATGCACTATTTGACGAGTCGTTCAACTTCTGATTTCAACACCGGCAAGACATCGCGTTCAAACCACGGATTATTGTTGATCCAGTTATTATTGCGCCAGGATGGATGTGGCAGCGGCAATATAGGGGGAGTTGATTGTTCAAAGCTTTCTGACCATGCAAACACCGTTTCACTCAAAGTGGGCTTGCACAGTCCCCCAAGATGCCAGCGCTGGGCATATTGACCAACCAGCAATATCAATTCAAGCTGTTCAAGATGACGCAACAATTGCAATCGCCATTTGGGGGGGCATTCAGGGCGCGGTGGCAGATCACCCCCCTTATTATCATTGCCGGGAAAGCAAAAGCCCATGGGCACAATGGCAATCAGCTGATCATTGTAAAAAATATCCTCATCAATCCCCATCCAGTCGCGCAGCCTGTCACCGGATGGATCGGTGAACGGTTTGCCTGACTGGTGAACGCGTGCTCCCGGTGCCTGGCCAACGATCAGGATTTTTGCAGTTTTACTGATTTGCAGAACCGGGCGAGGCTCATGCGGCAGCACAAAACGTTCAGGCTCATCCAGGCAAATACGGCAGGCCCTGATATCAGCAAGCAATTTGTCAAACTCAGTCATGATGGCATTATTACAGCATGCACCCGAATAAATGTTAAATAAATTTTTACCAGCTTTCCTGAACCGATTTTAATTGTTCGCATGTAGTTTATAGCCGGGGTTGCAGGGAATTGAAGTGTAAAACGGCATGATTGACCAGCAGCATATGTGGGTAAAACAATGTTTTTTAAAGACAAAGATGAACTGAACAGACTGGAACAGGAGCTTGGCAGCACTGTGTCTGATTCCGGTAAATCGGAAAGTTCTGAGAAAAATATCTGGCTGGATGGTGAGCAAACAGTTTGCGAAAAGGATCTGCTGTTATTATTTTCGCGTAACCAGTTGCGAAATTCACTGGCCCTGCCGCTATTGGCGGTGATCTTTGCCCTGTCCAGCATGATGTGGACCAGCCCGGTCAATGCCATTGCATGGCTGGCCTGTGTGTTTGTCTGTCAGGCAGTGCAATTGTATTTATGCAAGTCTTATGAGCACAATCACCGCAATCTCAAAGGCATCAAGGACTGGGTCGGCATGCTGGCTGCATCAGAATTCCTGTTTGCAACCTGCTGGTCCATGCCGTTATATCTGTTCTGGGTGAATGGCAATCCGCTACAGCATACATTTCTGATTGCTGTGTTGATGGTGGTAATTGCGGTTCGCATCATGATTGCCAGCAATTACACTCCGATCATCATTGCAGGTACTGGGTTCATAACCTTGAACATAGTGATACGCTGCACGCTTGAAGCTGATACATTATCGATTGCGCTGGGCGCCATGGCCATATTGACGGAAATCTTTTTTATCCAGCTTTCCAAACGACTGCAGAAAACCGCAAAAGACATGCTGATTTTCAAGGCACAGCGTGAAAAACTGATCAGTCAGCTTGAGACCGCCCGCATTCAGGCCGAGGCCGACCGGGAAAAGGCCGAGGCGGCAACCAAGGCAAAATCACGGTTTCTGGCAACCATGAGCCATGAGTTACGCACACCGCTTAATGCAATTATGGGATTTTCAGAAATCCTCAGCCATGAGATGATGGGGCCGCATTCGGTGGAAGCTTATAAGAGTTATTCCAGCGACATCCATCATTCAGGCCATTACCTGTTGCATCTGATCAATGATATTCTTGACCTGTCACGCATTGAAGCGGGCAAGCACGAAATTGAAGATGAACCGGTTGACCTGTTCAAGGTTGGGCAAGATGCTGCCAAATTGCTGCATATGAAGCTGGACAGCAAGCATCAAAAGCTGGCTTCAGACATAGCAAGCAATATTCCGTGTCTGCGCGGTGATGAGCGCTCGATACGCCAGATATGGGTCAATCTTTTGTCAAATGCTGTCAAGTTCTCCGATGATGGCGCAACCATCAATATGGGAGCCAAACTCCTGGCCAATGGTTCACTGTCAATCTATGTGGCTGATAATGGGCCTGGCATGGACAAGGCGGAGATCAAAGAGGTTCTGGGAACCTTTAATCGCGGCAATCTGGCATCGAAAAAGGCAATTGATGGCTCAGGACTTGGATTGCCTATCGTCAATGGTCTGGCAAAGCTGCATAATGCCAGCATGCAGGTGCAAAGCAAATCAGGTGCCGGCACAAAGGTTTCAGTAATCTTCCCGCCATCAAGGGTATTGGGAGAAGGCCAGAAAACCGTGCTGAAAACCGTTACCAATGCAACAGCTTCCCAGCGCCAGCTTATCGCCCTGACCTCCTGATATATTTATGCCCGTTCAGTCCTGCTTGTCGCTGACCCCGGCTTCGGCAAAGCTTGCCATATTATTGTGAAGATTGGCGGCAGCTTTTACCACCCCTGCAGCCATTACCGCACCTGATGCCTCACCCAGACGCATGCCCAGATCAAGCAATGGTTGCTTGCCGATTTTTTGTAACAGCAATTTATGCGCCGGTTCGGCTGAACAATGTGATGCAAGGCAATGGTCAAGCCCGTCCGGTGACATTTTGTGAACAATGGCAGCTGCAGCCGTACCGATATAGCCATCAAGGATTACCGGTACATTTTGCATTCTGGCAGCAAGGATTGCCCCGACCATGGCGGCAATTTCCCGCCCGCCCAGCCGCCGCAGCAACTCCAGGGGATCATCAAGATGTGGTTTGTGCAACTCAACCGCCTGGCTGATTACCTTGCATTTAAGCTCAATCCCGGCAGCATCGACACCGGTTCCTGGCCCTACCCAGTCAGAAGCCTCACCACCATAAAGGCCATAACAGATAGCCGCTGCAATGGTGGTGTTGCCGATCCCCATTTCTCCAAGGCACAACAGGTCAGGCGACTGGGCCACTGCTTCCATGCCATAGGCAATAGTGGCGGCGCAATCGCGTTCAGAAAGGGCTGGAGCCTTGGTTATATCCCCGGTTGGCACTTCCAGCGCCAGTTCAAACACTTTCAGCCCCACACCATAGGTTTTGCATATCTGGTTTACCGCTGCTCCGCCTGACTGGAAGTTGGCAACCATCTGGGCGGTTACTTCAGCTGGAAAGGCTGAAACGCCCTGTGCGGTTACGCCGTGATTGCCGGCAAAAACAATTGCCTGAAAATTATCAATGCAAGGTGGATAATTGCCCTGCCAGCCAGCCAGCCACTGGGCAATATCTTCAAGTCTGCCCAGTGATCCGGGCGGTTTGGTCAGACTTGCATCACGTTCGATTACTCTTGCAACCGCATCTTCATCAATCATGGGCAGATGCGCGATAAGATTGCGAATATCATCAAAGGGTTTTTTTGTCTCATCAATTGCCATTTGTCCACCTGAAGCATTAGAGTTGGTTTTGAACTTGTACATACATGAATCTGGCAGGCAGGCAACAAACAAAATGCATAATCAGCAAAAGGATAACACAACAGTCCCCGGCAGCTTTTCATGGTGGGATGATATTCAATTGTGCCTGGCATTTTTAACCCGGATACCGATCAGGTTTGACAATAATCATGGTCGGCAATTAAGCGATGCTGCTCGTGGCTTTGGTATAGTCGGCGCAATTATCGGGGCGCTGGCCGGTATGGTTTTTGCCCTGTGCACAGCCATGGGAACTGGCAGTCTTCTGGCGGGTTTAATCGCCGTTGGGTTTATGGTCATCATGACCGGCGGCCTGCATGAAGACGGGCTGGCGGATTGTGCTGACGGGTTTGGCGGCTGGACCAGACAAAAGCGGCTTGAGATAATGCGCGACAGCAATATTGGCTCTTACGGGGTGCTGGCCCTGATATTTGCAACCGGATTGCGGGTTGGCGGCTATGGGCAGATACTGGGTTCTGATTCCTCGCTGATCGAATCAATTATCATTTTTGCTGCAATTGGCGCACTTAGCCGCTCCAGCATGGCCATGCTGATGCACTCAGCGCCACTTGCCCGCATTGATGGTGCCGCCGTACAGGCTGGCAGGCCATCATATTCAATGGCACGACAGGCAATTGCAGTGGCAGCTGGCGGGGGCGCTGCCGGTCTGGTGTTGACCGCCGGTCCTATCAGCACATTATTTGCCCTTGTCATGGCGTATGGGGCTTTTACCATCACAAGAAAACTGGCCGACAGGCAGCTTGGCGGCTATAGCGGCGATGTGCTTGGAGCATTGCAGCAGCTAAGCGAAATAATGATAATATTCGGCCTGATTATATAAAACTGTAACCTTTCAGTTCACTGATCTTTTTATTCTCCTGGCTATACTGATCGATGATTATGGGACAAGGGAGAGTATCCATGAAAGGTTGGTACGGGGCCACAATATCACTTGCAGTTGGTCTGGTTGCATTATTTGCCACCAGATACGGTATTTATGGAATTGCTGATCCAAACTCTGCCAGAGTGGCATTTTCCGGCACTTTGGCGCTGGCGCTTGTCATTGCTATGAATCTGACTGTGGCAACCCCTGAATGGACTATCGCCCGGCAGGCATCAGTATGGGCTTCAATGTTTGCGCTTTTGGCCATTTTTTCAATCAATCTCAGATCAATTCCAGCTTCACAGCTTGTGAAAGAACAGATCGTGGCCGATAATCCGGTGAAACCGAAAAAACATGTCAAACGGGTTTATGATAATGGCGACAGGCCGCATGCCTTAAATCAGAATCAGGAAGAAACAATCGTCACAACTGACCCGGAAAACAAGCTGGCTGATATTTTTGGTGAGAAAAAAGCTATCAAGAATTATTTCAGTTCCGAAGAATCACGACTTGCAGATGACTGGCAGCCCAATGATGACGACAAGCGGCGTTTTGCCAAATTCCTGCAGCGTCAGGGGCTTGAATATGATCCAAGGACCGCTTTTGCAACCAGCGACACTGAAACTGGTGATCTGGACCAATAACAGCTTGCCCGGTGCCGGGTTTGCCTGTTAAACCGGGGCATGAATGTTGATCCGCTCACTCCATGCAAGAATATTTGTGTAATTGATAATACAACCGGATATTGTTACGGATGCGGACGCACCCGTGACGAGATTGCCGGATGGCTGTCAATGGCTGCAACTGACAAGCAGAAAATCATGAAAATACTGCCTGAAAGAATGAAAGAGATCAACCAACCCGAATAACTCAAAAAGGGCTGAATATCATGCTTGCAAAACCCCGCACCGACCTTAAGCCAAATAGCGCTGATTATGAACGCATGGCGCTGATAAAGCCTACCGGATTTCGCGAATATGATGCCCGCTGGCTGTTTGAAGAAGATATCAATCTTTATGGAATTCAGGCTCTGGGAATGGGGCTTGGCACCTATTTGCAGCAAAAGGGTATCAAGCCGCATATTGTGGTCGGGCATGATTTTCGCTCATATTCCGCATCCATCAAGAACACTTTGATAACCGGATTGATGGCGGCAGGTTGTACGGTTTATGATATTGGTCTTGCCGTATCGCCAATGGCTTATTTTGCCCAGTTTGAACTTGATGTGCCAGCCGTTGCCATGGTAACGGCCAGCCATAATAATAATGGCTGGACAGGTGTCAAAATGGGTTGCGATCGCCCATTGACCTTTGGCCCTGATGAAATGACTGCGCTTAAAAATATTGTGCTGAATGGCAAATGGGAAAAGCGCAAAGGCGGGGCGCTGGTGCATGTTACTGACATGGCTGATCGCTATATTGCCAATCTTGTCAAAGGCAAGAAGCTGAAGAACCCGCTGAAAATTGTGGCTGCATGCGGCAATGGTACTGCCGGGGCGTTTGCGCCTCAGGTTTTGCGGGCCATTGGATGTGAGGTAGTGGAGCTTGATTGTGAGCTGGACCATTCATTTCCCAATTACAACCCCAACCCGGAAGACATGAAAATGCTGCATGCCATGGCCGACAAGGTCAGGCAGGTTGGTGCCGATGTCGGGCTGGGTTTTGATGGTGATGGCGATCGCTGCGGGGTGGTAGACAATGAGGGCAATGAAATATTTGCCGACAAGATCGGGGTTATGATTGCCCGCGATATTTCAGCATCGCACCCAGGCTCGGTATTCGTTGCAGATGTCAAGTCCACCGGGCTTTACATGACCGACCCGGTACTGAAAAAATACGGGGCCAAAACCGATTATTACAAGACCGGTCATTCCTATATCAAGGCTCGTACCACTGAACTTGATGCCATTGCCGGGTTTGAAAAATCAGGCCATTATTTCTTCCGGGCACCTTACGGGCTTGGTTATGATGACGGGCTGGTATCAGCGATCATGGTTTGCGAGATGCTTGATCACGCCAAGGGCAAGACCATGGCTGATCTTTATCGCGCACTGCCAAAGACTTATGGCACACCAACCATGTCGCCCTATTGCGCCGATGAAGCCAAATATGAGGTGGTGGACAAGGTGGTTGCGCATTTTGAAAAGATAGCGGCAGATGGCGGCAGGATTGCCGGTCAGGCAATACGCGAACTGATTACCGTCAATGGTATCCGCATCGTGTTGGAGGATGGCACCTGGGGGCTGGTCAGAGCTTCATCAAATACCCCAAATCTGGTGGTAGTATGTGAAAGCCCTGTAAGTGAAGAGGCAATGCGTGCCATGTTTGCAGAAATTGATGACTATCTTGGCAGCTATGAGGAAGTTGGAGAGTACGATCAGAAAATTTGAGTATCCATGAACAAACAACTGGCAGGTCTGGCCGGACTTACTGAGCGGTCACGGGAAATATTTCGAAATCTGGTTGACGCCTATATTGAAACCGGCGTTCCCGTTGGCTCGCGCACTATTTCAAAAAGCCTGCCGCACAGCCTGTCACCGGCCTCGGTGCGCAATGTCATGGCCGATCTGGAGGAAAGCGGCCTGATCGTTGCCCCGCACAAGAGTGCCGGGCGCATTCCGACCGAAATCGGTTTGCGGTTTTTTGTCGATGCACTGATGGAACAGGGGCCACTTGATGTCGATGACCGCCGGGTAATTGACCGCAAGATTGCCAGCCTTGATCACAAGGATTCCATGGATACGGCCTTGTCAGAAGCAACCAGCCTGTTATCGGGACTGTCGCATTGTGCCGGGGTCCTGGTTACCCCCAAGCATGATTTGCGGCTGAAACATATTGAATTCATGAAACTGTCCACCGGCAAGGCACTGGCGGTACTGGTGGCCGAAGACGGGTCGGTTGAGAACCGGGCGCTGGATATTCCCGATGATTTTCCGGTGTCAAACCTGATCGAGGCTGCCAATTATCTCAATGCCCGGGCAAGGGGCAAGACCATTGGCCAGTTGCAGCGACTGATTACCAGTGAGCTTGACAAGATAAAAAAGGAACTGGATGGCTTGACGGCCCGTGTGGTTGAACTTGGAGTGGCGACATGGGCGGGCAATGAGAGTGGATCGCACAAGAACCTTATTGTTCGCGGTCAGGCCAATCTGATTGCCGACCCGTCTGCACTTGAAGATCTTGAGCGCATCCAGATGCTGTTTGCCGATCTTGAGACCAAAAAGGATGTGGTGGAGTTACTGGAACATGCTGAAGATGGTGAAGGCATGCGAATCTTTATCGGTTCGGAAAATCAGCTGTTTTCCCTGTCTGGATCATCGGTAATCGTGTCACCATATGAAAATGCCGCCGGCAGGATCGTAGGAGTTCTGGGAGTGATTGGACCGACCAGACTGAATTACTCGAGAATCATTCCAATGGTGGACTATACAGCAAAAATTATTGGGCAGATTATCTCTTGAATTTTGCCTTTGCACACATGATATCGATAAGCGAAAATCTATTTTAAGGGTGACCTATGACTTCCAAACCTGACTTTACCGCTGAAACGGAAAATGAAGATGCAGCCCCGGCTGTTCCAACACCGGGAAATGGCGAAAACGATAGCGATTCACAAGCGCAAGACACGACCGGGGAAATGGATCCTCTGGCACTTGCCGAAGCTGAAATCGATCTGTTGAATGACAAGCTTTTGCGCGCACTGGCCGAACAGCAGAATCTGCGCCGCCGGGCGGATCGCGAAAAGTCTGAAGCCACTTTATATGCAGCCACCAATTTTGCCCGCGATCTGCTAAGCGTAAGTGACAATCTTGCAAGGGCGCTGGAAAGCGTTAGCGATGATGCTCGCGCGCTGGCTGGCCAGTCATTCAAGAATCTGTTGGAAGGGATCGAACTGACCCAGCGCGAATTGCAAAATGCGTTTGAGAAACACAATATCAAGAAGATCGACCCGATGGGTGAAAAATTTGATCCGAACATGCACCAGGCCATGTTTGAAGTGCCTGACAACTCTGTTGAAAAGGGCACCGTGGTGCAGGTTGTCCAGCCTGGGTACAAGATCGGCGAACGGGTATTGCGCCCGGCCATGGTCGGGGTGGCCAAACCTGAATAGGTGATTTCCAGATCATGGCGTGCCCGAAAGCATGTCATGATCTAAAATACAATCAGACGTATGGCAGCCACCAGTACGGCCAGACGGATCAGCCATTTGAAAAGTTTAAGGTTGATCATTTTCAAAAACACATAACCGGCATAAGCGCCGACCATGATCACCGGGATTGCTATTAAATCCAGTTTCAGGGTTTCAAATGTCACCAGTCCAAGGCTGGCGGAAAATGGTATCTTGAAACTGTTGAGGATCAGGAAAAACCAGCTGCGGGTGCCAACAAATTCAGATTTCGGCAACCCCATCTGCAACACATAAACAGCAAATATCGGCCCTGCCGCATTGCCCATCATGGTGGCAATCCCGGCTGTGATGCCGGTTGCCCAGGCAAAGACAAGATTGCCGGAAATATCGGTGCGGTGATATTCCAAAAACATTGAAAGGGCGAGCATCAGCAGAATGACAATGCCAAGCACCATTTCAAATACAGCGACCGGTATCACATCAACAATGAAATAGCCGATAACCACACCAATAGCGGTAAGCGGAAAAATTCTGGCAATTATATGCCACTGGCACGAGCGGCGATAATAGATAACAGCGAAAATATCAGCCACGATCAGCATTGGCAGCAATATGCCGGGCGATGCCTTGCCGGGAAATGACATTGCCATCAACAACACTGCCAAAATCCCCATGCCGCCGACCGAGGTTTTGGTAAAACCGGTGATGAAAGCAGCAAGGACAAAAAAGAATATTTGCAGGATAGATAAATCAGACATCCTTAAAACTAGCGTATTTGCTCCTTTATGTCGCCACAATACTGGTTGAGCATTGGATTATAGAAACAACGCCATAGGAAACCGTTATGCTGCGATTTTTTCATATTCTCACCTTTACCATATTTTCTATTGCCCTGTTACTTGGCGCACCGGCTGTACAAGCCAAAAGCATGCCGGCCAATGAACGTATTGAAGTTGCCTTTGTGCTTGATACTACCGGATCAATGGCCAGACTGATTGAAGGGGCCAAACGCAAAATATGGTCAATTGCCAATACTATTATCGACATTAACCCGGATGCGGATATTCATATGGCACTGATCGGCTATCGTGATTTTGGCGATGATTATGTAATCCGCAAATATGATATGAGCCGGGATGTCCAGGGACTTTATGGCAATCTGCTAAAGTTCAGGGCCAAAGGTGGCGGTGATAATCCCGAAGCGGTAAATGAAGCGCTTAATGAGGCGGTAAACCGGCTTGAATGGTCACGAAACCAGAATGTGCGCAAGATAATCTTTCTGGTTGGCGATGCCCCGCCGCATATGGATTATAATGGCCCGCAATATCCTGAAATCCTCAAAGAGGCTGACAGGGCAGGCATAATTGTCAATGCTGTGCAGGCCGGAAACAGCAGGCGTACCCGGCAAATCTGGCAGAAAATAGCCCTTGATGGCGGTGGTGATTATATAGCCATACCTCAAGATGGCGGTACAGTGGTGGTTATTGAAACACCCTTTGATGATGAAATCATCATTCTGCAAAAACAGATTGACGAGACGGTGATACCATATGGATCAATGAAGCGGCAATCAGCAGTCCGCAGCAAAATGCGCACCAAGGCAATGGCGCCTTCTGCTGTCAGGGTGGAAAATTCCAAATTCTATTCCAAGCGCAAATATGCCCGCGAGGTGATAACCGGTGGTGGCGACCTGATTGGTGATATTCGCAACGGGCTTGTGTCTTTGGACAAGATCAAGAAGCAACAATTACCCAAGCCTCTGCAATCTGCCAGCCCGGCAAAACGTGCAGCTTATGTGAAAGCGCGGATCAATGCCCGCAAAAAGCTGGAAAAGAAAATGTCAGCGCTGGTCAGGCAACGCGATGAATATGTTATTGCAAGGAAAAAGGCCGATACTGGTGCAACACGCAAGGATTCTTTCGACAAGGCTGTTACCAGATCACTGAAGAAACAATTGCGATAGCTGTTTTAACCCAGAGTAAGAACACCCCTGATATATAAGCTCTCATTCATGACTGAAAGAGAGCTTATTTGGGGTAGCATTTTTTCGGGGCTTGAATAATTTGCAGATGTACGCCAAATGGGGTACATTGTACGAATTCAACTATCCATGATTGCCAAAAACATGACTCAAGATGCTCGCATTAGTTCAAGGATTGATCCTGACCTGAAGAAAAAGAGTGAAGCTATTCTTGCCGAGATAGGTATCAAGCCATCTCAGGCAATAACCATGTTTTACAAGCAAATTGTAAGACAGCGTGGCCTGCCTCTTGATTTGCATATTCCAAATGATGAAACGATCAAAGCTCTTGATGAAGATGTAAGCAAGTCAAAACGCTATACTGATCTTGATGAAATGTTCGCAGATCTTGAGACCAACGATACTCCATGAGGGCGGTAGTCTGGACGAATGCCTTCAAAAAAGATTACAAGCGCATCTCAAAACGTCACCTCAATACAGGTAAATTAAGGGCTGTTGTTGAAGCGCTGGCAAATGACGTTGCCCCGCCCGAAAGCGCCCGACCTCACAAACTTGTTGGCAATTATATCGGCACATGGGAGTGCCATATCGAAGCTGACTGGCTGTTAATATATGAATATGCGGAAAATGAGCTTATTCTTCGCAGAACCGGAACCCATAGCGATTTATTCAGGTAGGTTTACTACATCTCGCTCTAAAAAGGCCGCCTTGCCTTGATCGCTGCTGCCAATGTCCCCTCATCGAGATAATCCAGTTCACCGCCTACCGGCACTCCATGGGCCAGCCTTGATACTTTGACATTACAATCGGCCAGTTGTTCGGTGATGTAATGGGCGGTGGTCTGGCCGTCTATGGTGGCGTTTACTGCCAGCACTATTTCGGTGACATGATCATCTGCTGCACGCTCAATCAGTTTGCTGATATTAAGATCGGACGGGCGGATACCTTCAATGGCTGACAGGGTGCCGCCAAGTACGTGATACTGGCCGCCAACTGCACTGGCACGCTCCAGCGCCCATAAGTCACCGGCCTCTTCCACCACGCAGATCAGCGAACGGTCGCGCCGATTGTCTGAACACAAGGTACATGGATCGATCGTGTCAACATTGCCGCAAACCGAGCAGACTGTAACCTTTTCATAGGCTTCAGCCATGGCCTGGGCCAGCGGGCCCAGCAGCTTTTCTTTTGACTTGATCAGATTGAGGGCGGCACGGCGGGCCGAGCGCGGACCCAAACCTGGCAATTTGGCCAGAAGCTGTATCAGCCGCTCAATTTCAGAGCCTGCAACCCGCCTCGACATTTACATTCCCGGCATCTGGAAGCCGGGTGGCAAAGGCAGGCCTCCGGTTACTTCACTCATATTTTCAGCCGTCATTTTTTCCAGCTTGCCGCGGGCATCTGTATGGGCTGCCATGATCAGGTCTTCAACGATTTCCTTTTCGGCAGGCACCATCATGGTTTCGCTGATTTCAAGTCTGGTCATGGCCCCCTTGCCATTCAAGGTTACCTTGACCAGCCCGCCACCTGATTCACCAATTACTGTCTGCTGTTCCAGCTTTGCCTGCATTTCCTGCATTCTTGCCTGCATCTGCTGAACCTGCTTCATCATCTCGCCAAGGTTCTTCATCTCAATCTCCAAAATTATTCATCAATAAACGGATCCATTTCCACCGGGGCAGTTTCAACCACATTGGTTATTTGCGCATCGGGAAACATGGAAAGAACTTTTCCCACCAGCGGGTCTTGTTGCATCTGGCGGAACAGATTGTCTTTTTCATTTCGATCCTGCACGCTCAAAGGATCATCACCACCATCGCGGGCCACCATAACCATCCAGCGTTCACCGGTCCAGGCCTCCAGCTTGCGCGATAATTCACCGGCAAGGCCTTGTGGTGCGCGCGGTTCAAGCGCAAATTCAATTTTGCCACGTGATACCCTGATCGGGCGCACCATGCGCTCCAGCGAGGTTTTCAGCTTGATATCGCGCATCTTGCCAGCCAGTGCCACCACATCGCGCATTGAGGTAAAGTCGGCGGAATTATCAGCTGGACCTGGCTGATCACTTGCCGGTTGCGGGGCGGCCATCTGTGTCTGGCCGCGCGGTGGCATGGATACCCGATTGCCAGCAGGTGCCGGGCGGCTCATCTGTGTAACATTGCCATTTGACGGGGCTGGCGGGTTATCCTGCAATTGTTTGATCAGCTTGTCCGGGGTGGGCAGTTCGGCGGCATAGGCAAGCCGGATGAATACCATCTCCACTGCCATAAGCGCATTTGCTGCCATTTTAACTTCATCAAGACCTTTCAAAGACATTTGCCAGGCCCGCGACAATACCGGCATGGAAAGCTTTTGGGCCTGTTCTTTTGCAGCATTGCGTTCTGCTTCGCTATAGGCTGCATCATCAAGGGCTTCAGGCATAACCCTTACCTTGGTCACCCAGTGCACAAATCCGGCAAAATCAGCAAGTATGGTCTGCGGATCAGCGCCACTGGTATATTGGGCTTCCACTTCTGTTATCGCACCGGCAGCATCACCGCGCATCACCATTTCAAACAGCTGGATAACCCGTGAGCGATCAACCAGCCCCAGCATGGACTTGACTTCATCGCCGGTAACCTCACTGCCACCAAAGGCAATTGCCTGATCCAGCAGAGACAGGCCATCGCGAACCGAGCCTTCAGCGGCACGTGAAATCATCGCCAGTGCATCAGCATCAATATTGATATTTTCCTTTTTGGCGATATTGGAAAAATGTTCTGACAATAGCGAGACATCAAGCCGTCGCAGGTCGAAACGCTGGCAGCGTGACAATACGGTTACCGGGACTTTGCGGATTTCAGTAGTGGCCAGAATGAACTTGATATGTTCGGGCGGTTCTTCAAGGGTTTTCAAAAGCGCATTAAAGGCTGATTTTGACAGCATGTGCACTTCGTCAATAATATAAACCTTATAGCGGGCCGATACCGGCTTGTAGTGGGCTGAATCGATTATTTCGCGGATATTCTGCACGCTGGTATTGGAGGCGGCATCTATCTCGATCACATCGACATGGGTTGATTCCATTATCGCCTGGCAATGCACCCCAATCTGGTCCATCCTTGTTGTCGGGCCATCATCACTGTCTGGCAATTTGTAATTAAGGGCACGGGCGATCAGACGGGCTGTCGTGGTCTTGCCGATACCGCGAACTCCGGTCAGCATATAGGCCTGAGCGATGCGGCCTGCCTTGAAGGAATTGGTCAAGGTCTGCACCATTGGTGCCTGACCTAGCAGTTCTTCAAAGGTGGATGGGCGATATTTGCGCGCCAATACGCGATAAGGCGTTATATTATTGTCGCTGGTATCTGTTTCTGATTGTACCAAATTCATCGCCCAATAAATGAAATTGAGTGGAAGGCTGAACGTTGACCCGTGAGAAACTCGTCTGGGCTGCTTCCTTCCGGATCTGACCCGGTGGGCGAGGCACACGCCCATCGCCAACCTTCCAAGGCGACTATATCATCTGTTGTGACCATGATTGCAAGGGGGCTGGATGATTTTTTAATCGCTTTAAACAGATTTTGGTTGTTTGGCGAACATGAAAATCCCATGTTTTCACAAGTAATGAACTCACAAACAGGATTGCAGCATGCAGCAAATAAAACTCGGCTTTACCGGAGCGCCAATGGACCGGGCAAGCCAATCAAGGGGCAATGCTGACTGGGTCAGGCAAAAACTGAACGATGAATCCAGCCGGTTCATTGCATTTGTCAATGGTCAGCCGGTCATGGATGCTGGCAAGGTTGTCCGGTTTACCCGTAAGCAGATAGATACCAGACAGGCTATATTGCTTAATCTTGATGCAAAATCCAATGCTGTTTTTGCCGTCAGATCAAACATGGCTGCCGAAACAGTGGATTTGCGTTCTCTGGCCATGGCCGGGGAACAGAAGATGCAAGAACTTGGAATGCTGGCGCAGGCAAAATCATTATTGGCATGGCATGATGATCACCGGTTCTGCAGCAAATGCGGTTCGATTACACAAATGGTGGATGCCGGATACCGGCGCCATTGCTCCACATGTGATACCAGTCATTTTCCAAGGGTTGATCCGGTGGTAATCATGCTGGTTCGCCATGGTGATGACCTGCTGCTGGGCCGGGGGATTGATTTCAGTGAAAATGTGTATTCCACCCTTGCCGGGTTTGTCGAACCGGGCGAGACGCTGGAAGCAGCAGCTGCGCGAGAGACTTTTGAGGAGACCGGCATCAGGCTTGGCCAGATCGACTATGTATGCAGCCAGCCATGGCCGTTCCCCTCAAGCATGATGATCGGGATGAATTGTCAGGCCATTAGCCGAGACATAGTGCTTGATGAAACCGAACTTGCCGATGCCCGCTGGTTTCACATGGATGATGTGCGCTTGATGCTGGAAGGCAAACACCACGAAAACATCATCCTGCCACCGCCAATGGCAATCGCACATGAGCTGATCAGACAGGTTGTTGAATCATATTCCGTTTGAGGTAAGCCTTTTGCGCATCTTGTCGGCTGGATAGACGCCCAGAATGCGCAAATAATCAGTGAAGAAAGCCAGTTCTTCCAGCGCCAGCCTGACCATGCGATCATCGGGGTGGCCTTCAATATCGGCATAAAACTGGGTGGCGCTGAACTGGCCGCCAATCTGGTATGATTCCAGCTTGGTCATATTGACCCCGTTAGTGGCAAAGCCGCCCATAGCCTTGTACAGGGCAGCAGGCACATTGCGCACCCTGAAAACAAAGGTGGTTACAACCTCACCTTCATTGCGCGAAGCACGTTTTTCATCCGGCGACAGGATGATAAACCGGGTGGTATTGTGCTGTTCATCCTCAATATCTTCCTGCAATGTATCCAGTTGGTAAATTTCACCGGCAAGCGATGAGGCAATTGCCGCCTGGCTTTTGTCTCCGCTTTCAGCCAGTTGTCTGGCAGCACCTGCCGTATCAGCTGCATTGACAGCTTCAAGGCCAAGCCTGGTAATCAGTTTGCGGCACTGGCCAAGTGCATGTACATGACTGTGCACAGTCTTGATATCCGAGATTTTTGCACCCTTGATGCCCAGCAACTGATGATGCAGGGGCAAAAAGAATTCACCGATAATATGCAGGTCAGACTTGGGCAGCAAGTGATGAATATCAGCCACCCTGCCGGCAACCGAATTTTCAATGGGGATCATGCCGAGATCAGCTTCACCATTGGTGATGGCGGCAAAGGCACCTTCAAAAGTGTGGTGCGGCATGGCTTTATCATCTGGAAATACCTGCTTGCAGGCAATATGCGAGTTGGCTCCAGGTTCTCCCTGATAGGCAATTTTCTTCATCGGGCTTCAGCTTTCCAGTATTTTGCGGGCGCGTTCAAGGTCTTGTGGTGTATCCACGCCAAAAGGTATGGTGTCAATAGCGGTTATGGCAATAAGCATGCCATTGTCCAGCGCCCGCATCTGTTCAAGCGAGCGTTCAGCTTCACGTTTGCTGACCGGCAGGCTAACGAATTTTTCAAGAGCCGCCCGGCGATAGGCATAAATGCCGATATGATGCCAGAAGGGCGGCTTTATATCTGCATCCAGTATGCGCTGAAAGTCCGTTGCAAGAGCTGTTGGCTGATTGCCTTCAAAACTGGTTATGGCCTTTACCACGCTGGGGTTGGTTATTTCCTCCTCATCATCAATCTTCGTGGCAAGGGTGGTAATATCAGCATCATAACTGGCAAAGGGGCTAAGGGAAGCTGAAATGGCGGCTGGATCAATGGCTGGCAGATCGCCTTGCAGATTGACAATAAACTCATATTTGCGCTCAGGGTCTTCAAGGGCAAGGGCGGCAGCTGACCGGTCTGAACCGGATGGCAAATCAGGATCGGTGAGCACGGCCCTGCCCCCGGCTTCCGTGATCGCTGCGCAGATTTCAGCCTCGGCAGCTGCGACCAGAACTTCACCAATATCAGCCTCGCAGGCGCGTTTCCAGACCTGGACAATCATGGGCAATCCGGCAATATCGGCCAGGGGTTTTCCCGGCAACCGAGACGATGCCATGCGGGCTGGAATTATCACTACAGTGTTGTTTTTATCCGGCATGGGTGCAGTCATGTAAATGCCCGTTCAGGTTTGTGATCGTTTTCAGCCATTCTTATACGAAGTTGCCTTGAGAAGGCAATCATCATTATGTGCCATAAAAGCGCCGTTTAATCGGCAATATTACCAAGAATTCACAGGTCAAACCCTTTCGGTCAGGGTTTGACCTGTGGCATGATAGAATATCAAATACCGGAATCACTATTTCAGGAAACAAGCCCAGTGATAAAATTGAAACGCCGCGACCTGATCAAGCTTACTGCATTCACCACCATGATGCCGATGACTGCCCGATTGTGGCCAGTTGCGGCAAGGGCTGATGAAAGAAAATGGTTGCATGGAATGTCGCTGTTTGGTGATCTGAAATACCCTGAAGGCTTTGAACATTTCGATTATGTCAATCCCGATGCACCCAAGACCGGACGGGTCAGAATGTATGGGCTATCTTCATTTGACAGCCTCAATCCTTTCACCTTCAAAGGCTCGCCTGCCGGTCTGGTGGGGATGACCTATGACAGTCTGTTTGCATCTGCACTGGATGAGCCGAGCACTTCTTACGGGCTGATTGCCAGTGAAGCGGCATATCCGGAAGATTATTCATCGGTCACCTATCGCCTGCGCCCACAGGCCCGGTTCCATGATGGTTCCCCAATTACCCCTGAAGATGTAATCTGGTCGATGCAGGCGCTGCGCAAGGCAAATCCGCGCCAGGCGTTCTATTATCAAAACATTGAAAGGGCCGAGCAGACCGGTGATAATGAAGTAACATTCTTTTTTTCAGTCAAGGGAAATCGTGAATTGCCGCATATCACGGCCCAGTTGACCGTGCTGCCCAAAAAATGGTGGACCGGCAGGGATGAAAATGGCAAGCAGCGCGACCTTGGCAAGACCACTCTGGAAATACCGCTTGGCAATGGGGCCTATAAGGTCAAAGAGTTCAAAACCGGTGACTGGGTGGTGGTTGAGCGGGTCAAGGATTACTGGGCAGCTGATCTGCCAGTAAACCGGGGCCAGCATAATTTTGATGAAATAAAACAGATTTTCTTTCGTGACCAGAATGTAGCGGTTGAGGCTTTCAAGGGTGACCAGTATGACTGGCGCGAGGAAAACAATTCCAAAATCTGGGCTACTGCCTATAAATTCCCGGCGGTCAAGGATGGCAGGGTGATTGTTGAAGAAATCCCCAATGCAAATGGCACCGGCATGCAGGGATTCTGCTTCAACACCAGGCGCAAACTGTTCAGGGACCCGATGGTTCGCCATGCCTTCAATTACGTATTTGACTTTGAATGGTCGAACAAGAACCTGTTTTTTGGCCAGTACAAGCGCACTGCCAGCTATTTTTCCAACTCCGAACTGGCAGCAACCGGATTGCCATCAAAGGAAGAGTTGGAAATATTGCAACCATTGCGCGGCAAAATACCAGATGAAGTGTTTACCCAAGAATTCAAAAACCCGGTAAATAACAACCGCAATGACAAACGCAACAATATGCGCAAGGCAGCCCGGATGCTGGCAAAAGCCGGATGGAAGCCGGGCAAGGACCGGGTGATGCGCAATGCACAAGGTGAAGCAATGAGCTTTGAAATATTGCTGGTTTCACCCGCATTTGAGCGGATCGTCCTGCCTTATGCCCAGCAATTGAAGAAACTTGGCATCAAGGTACGAGTCAGGACGGTTGATGCAGCGCAATATGTGCGCCGGGTTCAGAATTTTGATTTTGACGTAATTGTAGCAAACTGGGGACAGTCATTGTCACCGGGCAATGAACAGCGCAATTACTGGGGATCAAAAGCGGCAGATCGTGAAGGTTCGCGCAATTATATCGGCATCAAGGATGAGGCAATCGATACGCTGATTGACCGTATCATCTTTGCCAAAAGCCGGGCTGATCTGATAGTTGCCACCAAAGCGCTTGACCGGGTGTTGCTGTGGAATCATTTTGTGGTGCCGATGTGGCATATACCCTATGACCGCACCGCCCGCTGGAACCGGTTT
>JALXCV010000094.1:20799-52245 GCA_026990765.1 Hyphomicrobiales bacterium
ATGTAAACCCTGATGCTCCAAGAGGCGGCACGCTGACCACATTGGGCACTGAGGGACGGGTCACCTTTGACAGTCTTAATGGCTATATTCTTAAAGGTGAACCGGCACAAAAGCTTGATTTGTTATTTGATTCCCTGATGGTGCGGGCCAATGACGAGCCGGATGCGGTTTATGGTCTGGTGGCCGAATGGGCAGATCTTGCTGATGATCATATGAGTGTGACTTTCGGTTTGCGCAAACAGGCAAAATTTGCTGATGGCACAGCGCTAACCTCAGCCGATGTGGCCGAGAGCTTCAAGCTGTTGCGCGAAAAAGGCCATGAGCGGATCAAGATAACCATTCACGATGTGGCCGGCGTTGATATTATTGACAAATATACTGTCCGCTACCGGTTCAAGGGCAAGAATGTGCGTGACCTGCCGCTGATCGTTGCCACATTGCCAATCTTTTCCAAAGCCTTTTACAAGAAAAATGATTTTGCCAAAACCACCCTTAAACCGCCTTTGGGATCAGGGCCATACCGGATTGCCAGTCTGAAACAGGGCCAGCAGATAACTTATGAATTGCGACCAGATTACTGGGCCAAGGCGCTGCCGGTAAATATCGGGCGTCACAATTTTTCAGTAATCAAGCTGCTATATTTCCGTGACCGGACATCTGAACTGGAAGCGCTGAAGGCCGGTATTCTGGATTTGCGCGAGGAGTTTACCTCCAAATCATGGGCAACTGAATATGATCTGCAATCGGTAAGGGATGGCCGGTTGATCAAGTCGACTATCAGTGATGATACAGCCTCTGGCGCGCAAGGGTTTTTCATCAATATGCGGAGGGCCAAATTCAGTGATATTCGCACCCGTATGGCGCTTGATCTGGCTTTTGATTTTGAATGGACCAATCAGAATCTGTTTTTCAAACTGTATAAGCGAACTACCTCATTTTTTGAAAATTCAGCGATGAAAGCCAGCGGCAAGCCGGGGGCTGATGAACTGGCACTGATAAAATCACTGCATAACAAGGTGCCGGAAAATATTCTGGGTGAGGTTTATTCACCGCCGGTTTCTGACGGATCCGGTCAGGACCGGGCATTATTGCGCAAGGCTTCGCAATTGCTTAAAGCTGCCGGATGGGTGCGAAAAGGTACAAAACTGGTGGACAAGGACGGCAAGCCGCTAAGCATTGAATTTCTTATTTATTCACCAACTTTTGAGCGGATAATTTCTCCCTTCGTCAGAAATCTGAAACTGCTCGGGGTTGATGCCAAAATCAGGTTTGTCGAGGCGGCACAATATCAGGAACGGCTGAAACGTTTTGACTTTGACATACTCACCCAGCGCTACACGGTGAACCAGACACCGGGGGTGGAGTTGCGGGCGTTTTTTGGTTCCAGATCAGCTGATCTTGATGGCAGTTACAATTTGTCGGGGCTTAAAAGCAAGCTGGTTGACGAGATAATAGATAAAATGATTCAGGCAAAATCACGCAGTGAACTCAATATTGCCGCCAAGGTGCTGGACCGGGTTTTGCGGGCACAACATATGTGGGTGCCGCACTGGTTCAAGGCTTCTCACAATATTGCTCACTGGAACATGTTTGGCTGGCCAAAGACCAAACCGAAATTTGATCGCGGTGTATTTGATACATGGTGGATTGACCGGGAAAAACTTGAAAAGCTTAAAAAAGGCCCATGATAATTTACGTGGTACTTGCCCCTTTTGCGCAAAATCCAAAATAGTCTAAGCTGCCAGAAAAGGACGAATCACTTTGGGCACTTATATAATTAAAAGACTGCTGCTTATGGTGCCGACATTGCTTGGTATCATGCTGATCAGCTTTACCCTTATCCAGTTTGCACCCGGCGGGCCGGTTGAACGGGTGCTGGCGCAACTGGCTGGAACCGATGTCGGGGCAACCGCACGTATAGGCGGCGGTGGCGGCGGGGCCGGTGAAGCTGGCGGAGCCATGCAGGGTGGTGGATTTGAATCAAAATATCGCGGTGCACAGGGGCTTGATCCGGAATTTATCAAATCGCTGGAAAAACAGTTTGGATTTGACAAACCGGCGCCTGAGCGTTTCTGGATGATGCTGAAAAACTACGCAACATTCAATTTCGGCAACAGCTATTTTCGTGATGTGGCGGTAATTGACCTTATCAAGGAAAAACTGCCGGTTTCAATATCGCTTGGCCTGTGGATGACTTTCATTTCCTACATGATCTCGATACCGCTGGGGATTAGCAAGGCAGTACGCGATGGATCGGCCTTTGACATATGGACATCCAGCGTGGTGATTGTTGGTTTTGCCATACCTTCATTCCTGTTTGCCATATTGCTGATCGTGTTGTTTGCCGGTGGGTCATTCTGGAATATCTTCCCGCTTCGGGGGCTGACATCGGATAATTTTGAGCAATTATCCCTGATGGGCAAAATCATGGATTATGCCTGGCATCTGGTGCTGCCGCTGACCGCACTGGCAATTTCAGCTTTTGCCACTTTGACACTGCTTACCAAAAACTCGTTTCTGGACGAGATTAAAAAGCAATATGTCATCACCGCCAGAGCCAAGGGACTGACCGACAAACAGGTGCTTTATGGCCACGTATTCCGCAATGCAATGCTGATTGTGATCGCCGGGTTTCCCGGTGCCTTTATCAGTGCATTCTTTGCCGGATCTTTATTGATCGAACAGATATTCTCGCTTGACGGGCTGGGGCTATTAGGCTTCAAGTCGGCGATTGACCGGGATTATCCGGTGGTATTTGCAACGCTGTACATTTTCTCGCTTATGGGGCTGGTGACCGGGCTGATTACCGATCTGGTATATACCTGGATTGACCCGCGCATTGATTTTGAAAAGCGGGAGCTGTAAATGCCAGAAACCAAGCATTCACGGCTTTCCCCGCTCAATCAGCGCCGGCTGAAACTGTTCAGGGCCAACAGGCGCGGCTATATCTCATTCTGGTTGTTTCTGTCATTGTTCCTTTTATCGCTGTTTGCCGAACTGATTGCCAATGACCGGCCAATAATAGCCTCATACAAGGGTGAAATCCTGCTGCCGATCATCAATGAATATCCAGAAGAAAAATTTGGCGGGTTTCTGGCAATAACCGATTTTCGCGATCCGTTCATTCAGGAAGAAATTGCCAAAAACGGATGGATGATCTGGCCGTTGATCCGCTATGATTATCGCTCGGTAAATAATGAATTGCCAAGCCCTGCCCCGTCACGCCCGGCATTCATGATGAGCCGCGAGCAGGCATGCAATGCCTATCCAAAGGGTGTGGATGATATAAATTGCGTTGCCGGCAATATGAACTGGCTGGGAACGGATGATCAGGGGCGCGATGTGGTCGCCCGGGTTATATTCGGGTTCAGAATATCAATATTATTCGGTCTGGCGCTCACCATTTTATCATCGATGATCGGAGTTGTTGCCGGCGCGGTACAAGGTTATTTTGGCGGCTGGACGGATTTGCTGTTTCAGCGGTTCATTGAAATCTGGACATCGATACCAACGCTTTATCTGCTGATCATTCTGGCGGCGTTTCTGGTGCCAAGTTTCTGGCTGTTGCTGGCGATCATGCTGTTATTTTCATGGACGGCGCTGGTTGGTGTAGTCAGGGCGGAGTTTTTGCGAGGACGTAATTTTGAATATGTAAGAGCAGCAAGGGCGCTGGGGCTGAGCGACAGCAAGATCATGTTCAAGCATCTGTTGCCAAATGCCATGGTTGCCACCTTGACTTTCATGCCGTTTATCACTTCCGGTTCGATTACCACCCTGACCGCACTGGACTTTTTAGGCTTCGGGCTGCCGCCGGGTTCTGCATCGCTGGGCGAGTTGCTGGCACAGGGCAAAAACAATCTGCAAGCGCCATGGCTGGGTATTACCGGCTTTGTTATCGTTTCGATAATGCTGACACTTCTGGTTTTCATCGGCGAAGCAGTACGCGATGCGTTTGATCCAAGAAAGACTTTCAAATGAGCGATGACAAGACATTATTGAAAGTCAGCGACCTGTCGGTAAATTTCCGTCAGGGTGGCAAGGTGACAGAAGCGGTAAAGCACATATCGTTTTCTATTCAGCGCGGCCAGACCATGGCACTGGTGGGGGAATCAGGCTCAGGCAAATCTGTCAGCGCATTATCGATCCTGAAACTGCTGCCCTATCCAGCCGCTGAACATCCATCAGGTTCTGTATTGTTCAAGGGTGAAGAATTGCTGGACAGCGATGAACGCGATTTGCGACGGGTTCGCGGCAATGACATCACCATGATTTTTCAGGAACCAATGACCTCGCTTAACCCGCTGCACACGATTGAACAGCAGATTGGCGAAATCCTGCAAATTCACCAGAACATGTCGGAAAGTGCTGCACGCGAGCGCACGGTGGAACTGCTGGAGCAGGTTGGAATTCATGACCCGGCAGAAAGACTGAAAAGCTTTCCGCACCAATTATCAGGCGGCCAGAGGCAAAGGGTGATGATTGCCATGGCGCTTGCCAACAAGCCTGATCTGCTGATTGCCGATGAGCCGACAACGGCGCTGGATGTAACGGTACAGGCGCAGATACTGGCACTGTTGAAAGATTTGCAGAACCAGTATGGCATGGCGATTTTGCTTATCACCCATGATCTGGGGATTGTGCGCAATGTGGCTGATGAAGTTTGCGTCATGCAGCATGGGGTAATTGTTGAAAGCGGGGTAACGGCTGATATTTTCAACAATCCTCAAGATGAATATACCAAGATGCTGCTGGATGCTGAACCTGGTGGCAATCCGCCAGAAACTGATTATTCGGCCAAACCGATAATGGTTGCCAGAAACCTTAAGGTCTGGTTCCCGATCAAACGCGGGTTTTTCCGCAAGACTGTCGGATATGTCAAGGCAGTTGACGGGATTGATGTCATGGTGCGTGAAGGCCAGACGCTGGGAGTGGTGGGGGAATCAGGTTCCGGCAAGACCACTTTGGGGCTGGCCATGCTGCGGATGATCCAGTCTGAAGGAGAGATCAATTATAATGGTCTGGCGATCGAGAATTACGATGCCAAGGCCATGAGGCCATTGCGCAAGGACATCCAGATTGTATTTCAGGACCCTTATGGCTCGCTGTCGCCCAGAATGTCTGTGCGCCAGATTGTTGAGGAAGGCTTGTTAATCCAGGAACCTGATCTTGGCTATGAAGCACGGGTCAAACGGGTGGCTTCCACTTTGGAGGAAGTCGGCATTGATCCAGCTACCATGGATCGCTACCCGCATGAGTTTTCCGGGGGACAGCGCCAGCGGATAGCCATTGCCAGAGCTGTGGTGCTGGAGCCGAAATTCATCATGCTGGATGAACCGACCAGCGCTCTTGACATGTCGGTGCAGGCCCAGATTGTTGATCTGCTGCGTGATCTGCAAACCCGGCATGATTTATCCTATATTTTCATCAGCCATGATCTGAAAGTGGTGCGGGCGCTGGCCAATGAAATGATTGTACTCAGGCGTGGCAATATTGTTGAACAGGGATCAGCCAAACAGATTTTTGAAAACCCCAAAGAGGATTACACCAGGGCGCTTATGGCAGCAGCATTTGATATTGAAGCACCTGATGAGGGTATTATCGAGCAATAGGTGATGTTTGCTGACAGGCAATGATCAACCTTTAGAGAATATTCAGGATACTCCCGGCCCGGTTATTTCTTTCAGCAATTTGCGGTGTATTGCCTTAATATAGTCGGTGTAATCATTGGCCACCATGACGAAATTGAACGGCCCCCCGGCAATCGTTGCCCGCATGTAAATATCAAGAGTTGGCCATTCATTGAGAATTGCCAGACCATTGATGGTGATCTTGTCGGCGGCCAGTCTGTCGCGTATTTTTCGGGTTCGAACACCCACATTGCGGCGCCCGTCACTGGATATATCCATAACCCGCCGGTAAGTTTGAAACGGAGCGGCTTTCAATATTGTACCTGCAGCCCACATGGCAGCACCGGTGGCGGTCGGGCCTTGCGGGGCGCGGCGGGGTTCATTATACAGGCGCCCGGCAAATTTTACAGCTGCTAGCGGGCTGTCGATTATTACCCATGGAATACCTACAATCTGGCTTTTTTCATCAGACCACTGCATGACTGCAACGGCTATGCGGCCATGAATTCCCTGTTTTATTGCCTTGTGAATATCACTCTGGCGGAAGGCTTCGGCAATTCCATCCATTTGCAGGCGAAATTCGGTTGCATCGACTGAATATGAAACATCAACTGCCAGCACCAGCGCCATATCAACTACAATGGCTTTGGCCCCGGCATTCTGGCTGCTGCTTGTGATGAGGCACAGGAAAAGGGCTGTCAGAAATTTGTATATATTGTCTGCGCCCTTTCCCATCCTAATGCGGAGTTATGCCGCGCAAGCGTTCGGACCTGCGTCGCAGTAATTCAAGAGTTGCCAGCAAGGTGATTGAAATAATCACCATGATAGTGGCAACAGCCAGAATCGTTGGTGAAATCTGTTCGCGAATACCGGACCACATCTGGCGCGGAATGGTGCGTTGCTCATATCCGGCAAGGAAGATAACCGCCACGACTTCGTCAAATGAAGTGATAAAGGCAAACAGGGCACCGGAGATGACACCAGGTGTTATCAGCGGCAGCATCACCTTGAAGAAAACAGTCTGCGGGGGGGCGCCAAGATTGGCACCGGCGCGGATAAGTGAGCGATCAAATCCGACTAGCGTTGCCGTTACCGTTATCACCACAAATGGAGTGCCCAAAATCGCATGTGCCAGAATGATGCCGGTATAGGTCTGGCTGAGACCGATGCTGGACAGGAAGAAAAACAGCGCGGCAGCGGTAATAATAAGCGGCACGATCATCGGAGCTATAAGCAGACCCATGATCAGATTGCGGGCCGGCATATTTGACTGGCTAAGACCAAGCGCTGCAACTGTTCCCAGAGTGGTTGCTATTATGGTGGAGAAAAAGGCAATTATAAAGCTGTTCTTGATCGAGTGTATCCACTGGCCATTGGCCCATGAATCCTTGATCCAGTCCCAGCTGAATGCAGCTTCGGGGTTTACCATACCATTTTGCAGAATATCCAGATACCAGCGCATGGAAAACGCTTTGGGATCAAGCGACAGCATGCCGGAAGTGAATGAGAAATACGGCTCGACATTGAATGAGAGCGGGACAAGCAGCAAGATCGGCATGATCAGAAAGATAAATACCAGTGCGCAAAATATCCGAAAGAAATAGAACCACAGGCGTTCGCCAAGGCTGACATGTGATGGAAGTGCCATAGATGTTTCCCCTTAACCCAAACTCATATTGTCGATGCCGACAAGCTTGTTATACAGCCAGTACAGCGCCAGAACACCGGCCAGCAAAATTGATGAAAGAGCCGCTGCCAGTCCCCAGTTCAGGGATTTTTGCATATGATAGGCAATGATATTGGAAATAAGCTGACCATCCTGACCACCAACAAGTGCCGGGGTGATGTAGTAACCAATAGCCAGAATGAATACCAGAATACTGCCGGCACCAATACCGGGCAGGGTTTGTGGCAGATAAACCCTTATATAGGCGGTAAACTGATCAGCGCCCAGCGAGCGGGCAGCACGCATGTAGCTTGGCGGAATGGTTTTCATTACCGAATATAATGGCAGTATCATGAATGGCAGCAATATATGGGTCATGGCAATGAGTGTACCGGTTGAGTTGAACATCATCTGCAACCGGTTTTCATCAGAAATGATGTGCAGCCAGACTGCCAGATCATTGATTACCCCCTGTTTCTGCAACAGGGCAATCCATGAGGTGGTTCGCACCAATAGGGATGTCCAGAATGGCAACAGCACCATGATCATTAACAGGTTGGAATAGCGCATCGGCAAGGTTGCCAGCAGATAGGAGACCGGGTAACCCAGAATTATTGTAAAAACTGTCACCAGGAAACTCAGCCACAAGGTTCGCTTGAACAGCATTATATAGATCTGGCGTTGATCGGGCTGGGAGACTATCTCGCCTGTTCCGGTGTATTTCATGTCTATTGCGTTCAGGTAGAAACCGGCTGTAATTGGCGATAATTTACGCTTGATAGTCATCCACAATTCAGGATTTGACCAGCGTTTGTCAATTTTCAGCATCGCTTCTTTATAGGGACCGGTCTTGACCCGTTTAATCTTGCGGGCTGTTTTGGTGAAGACTGAACGTGAACCGGGCAGGTCAAAATTGATTCTGGTGGCAGCTCGGCCAATGGTCTTGTTCTTTTTGCCGATCTTCAGGTCTTTGGCAAAAGCTTCCCAAACTGGCTCGGAAGGCAGACCCTTGCCATCCCAGCGGGCAAGCAGGGGACCGGCATTGATAAAGGTTTCACTGACAACCGGATCATAGACTGACCGGGTCAACATCATGGCAATGGGAACCAGAAATGAGATCAGAACGAAGATTCCGAGCGGGGCAACCATTAATAGTGCTTTTATTTTTGAACGCCTCGTCGCCTTTGCCAGTTTTGCCTTTAATGACATACCGTCACTGGCTGTAATCTGACCGGGGCTGGCCGTAGTATCGCTCATTATTGTCCCGTCCCTTAAAATCTTTGATGACGGTTTGTCCGCCTTGAATATCTTGTTATTTTCAAGATTGCAGGGAGCAGGCTCATGCCACTCCCTGCAAAAATATCGTCAGATTATTTTGACAACCAGGCGTTGAAACGTTCGTTCAACTGGTCCTGATTATCAGCCCAGAAATCCTGATTGTTCTGCAAGGCATTTTTGAAGTTTTCAGGAGCTGTAGGCATATGAGGTTTCATATCGATGCCAGCTGTTGCATGCTTGCCGATAAGGGCATTTGATGACTTGCGAGCCGGGCCATATGAAATCCAGCGAGCCTGTTCAGCCAGCTGTGCAGTTTCGGTTGAAAATACCAGGAACTTCATGGCATCATCCTTGTGCTTGGCACCTTTGGGGATTACCCACAGATCCATGTCAAAGATCTGGCCGTCCCAGACGATTTCAAATGGTTTGTTCTCGGTAGCCATGGCATTGAAGATACGGCCATTATAGGCAGTGGTCATGACCACTTCGCCGTCAGCCAGAAGTTGCGGAGGCTGGGCGCCAGCTTCCCACCAGACCACTGAATCCTTGATTGTGTCGAGCTTGGCAAATGCACGATCAACACCAGCAGGGGTTTCAAGGGTCTTGATGACATCCTTTACCGGAACGCCATCAGCAATCAGAGCCATTTCAAGATTGGCCTTTGGCCCTTTGCGCAGTCCGCGTTTGCCCGGGAATTTTTTCAGGTCAAACAGGTCAGCCATTGTTGTTGGCTTGTCACCCTTGAACTTGGTCTTGTCATAGGCAAAGATTGTTGACCAGACGATATTTGCAACAGCGCATTCAAGAATAGCACCATCAATAAAGTCCTTTGAGGCCGGGGTTCCATCAGGTGCCGGTGGCAAGATAGAGGCATCGACAGGCTCCAAAAGACCTTCGTCACAACCGCGAATAGCGTCTGACATTTCCACATCAACAATATCCCAGGTTACGTTTTTGGCTTCTACCTGGGCCTTGATTTCAGCCAGACCACCGGAATAGTCGATTGAATTGATCTTGATGCCGGTTTTTTTGGTAAATGGCTCATGATAGGCCTTGACCTGAGATTTGGTGTAGGCACCACCCCAGGAAACTACATTGATTTCTGCTGCACCAGCACTGGATACAATGCCGAACATGGCAGCAGCGGCCACATACAGGCCAAGCTTTATTGAGTGTTTCATTTTACAGGTTCTCCCTTTTTCCACTCCTGACAGCAAATACTGTCTTACAGTTTTGCCGGATAGTTTTTCATCCAGCTTTTTAATCCTTGGAACTTTATTGTCCTTCGGAAAACAGTTTCATTCATCAATTGACATCAAGTGCCCGACAATCCTCTGTGTGCCAGCCAACCATGGCTGTGCTGCCCTCTTCAAGTGATTTATGACCATATGTATTAGGCAGTTTGACAATAAAATCATCATGACCGGCAACTTCCAGGCGGGTGCGAATATGGTCACCAAGATAGATGAGTTCCTTGATCGTTCCTTCCAGCACATTTGGTACTGAGCCTTCATCCGGGTTGATCTCCACCCGTTCCGGGCGCAGCGACATCATGGTACGCTCACCAACAGCTGAAACATTGACCGCAGCAGCACTGACCACATGGCCGCCTTCAATCTTCACCTTGCAGTTGCCATCATCTGAGGTTTCCACAACTTCACCCAGCAAGCGGTTATTCTCGCCAATGAAATGGGCCACAAATGAATTTTGCGGTTTTTCATACAAATCATCAGGGGTTGATATCTGCTGGATAACACCATCTTCAAACACGGCAATACGGTCTGACATGGTAAGAGCTTCTGACTGATCATGGGTAACATAAACTACAGTCACACCGAGATTTTCATGAATATGCTTGATCTCATATTGCATCTGTTCGCGCAATTGCTTGTCAAGTGCGCCCAGCGGTTCATCCATCAAGATAAGATCGGGTTCAAACACCAGAGCGCGGGCAACGGCCACACGCTGTTGCTGGCCACCTGACAACTGGGCCGGGCGACGATCACCAAACTGGGGCAGTTCAACCATTTCCAAAGTGCGTTTCACCTTTTCGGCCTGTTCAGCCTTGCTCATGCCACGCACAGAAAGCGGGAAGGCCAGATTTTCAGAAACCGTCATATGAGGAAACAAGGCGTAATTCTGGAACACCATGCCGATGCCGCGCTTGTGGGGGGCCACATTATTGATTGGGGTGCCGTTTAGAAAAATTTCGCCATGAGTTGCCGGTTCGAACCCGGCCAGCATCATCAGGCAGGTGGTTTTGCCTGAACCTGACGGCCCGAGCATGGTGACAAACTCACCTTCGGCAATATCAAGATTGAGATCCTTTACGACCAGTGTTTCGCCGTCATAAGATTTCTGTACGCCATCAAAGCGCACCATTGGCTTGTCGCTTGCAGTGACTGCCATACTTCCTCCCATTAGTCCGTTACCGGCTTTTCCCGGTTCGGTCTTATTGTTTTTCATGGAGCTTTGACAAATACCCTCACATTGTCAAACGCCAGCAACGACATATTGCACAGTTTTGCCATATGTGGCGTACAAACTAAAATAGAATCCACAATCGCGTCAACCATTTATATATGGATGCCGCAACAGGACCAATAATCTGTACCAGACTGGACTCAACATTCCATTGCTTGAGATAGGTCAAGAAACACCCTTGCGGTTTGCAGTAAACGGAGTCACATTCATTCAGTATTGCGCAATTAACGAGAATGGTTTTGATGGTAGATAACAAAAAAACGACTGAACTGGTTGATCCATTCGGCAGGGCTGTTGATTATTTGCGCGTCTCGGTTACTGACCGCTGTGATCTGCGCTGTGTATATTGCATGTCTGAAAACATGACATTCTTGCCCAGAAAAGACCTGTTGAGTCTGGAAGAACTGGATCGGGTTTGCTCGGTATTTGTGGAAAAGGGCGTTCGGCGATTACGTTTGACGGGGGGTGAACCGCTGGTGCGGCGCGGCCTGATGAATTTTATCAAGGATATATCCCGGCATTTGCGTTCAGGTGATCTGGATGAAATAACCATAACCACCAATGGCACCCAGCTTTCACGCTTTGCATCACAATTGGCTGATTATGGGGTGAAGCGGATAAATCTGTCACTTGATACCCGCGATCCACAAAAATTTCACGATGTCACCCGCTGGGGAGAATTGGCCAAGGTAATGGCCGGTATTGATGCAGCACGCAAGGCCGGGCTGGCAATCAAGGTGAACATGGTTGCGCTTAAAGGATTTAATGATGGAGAGATTATCGACACCATGAAATGGTGCCATGATCTGGGCATGGACCTGACAATGATAGAAACCATGCCACTTGGCGAGATTGATGGTGATCGAAATGAGCAATATCTGCCATTGAGCGATGTGCGCAACATGCTGCGCAAGGAATTCACCTTAAAGGACATTGCCTACAAGACTGCCGGTCCGGCCCGTTATGTTGAAGTTGAAGAGACCGGTGGCAAAATTGGCTTTATCACCCCGATGTCACATAGTTTCTGTGAAAGCTGTAACCGGGTAAGGCTTACCTGTACAGGAACGCTTTATCTGTGTCTTGGCAAGGATGATGCAGCTGATCTGCGGGCACCACTTAGAGCCAGTGCCGATAATGATCTGGTTTCAAGGGTTATTGATGAGGCAATTGCCCGCAAGCCAAAAGGCCATGATTTCATGATTGGCCGGGATGACAGCACTCCGGCAGTCAACCGTCATATGAGCCTGACCGGCGGCTAAAACCCGGTTGGGTGTTTATTATCTGGCATTAAGGGCCATTGAGCCTGAATTCTTGTTCTCTTCCTCATTGCGGTCAATCAGCCAGTCAACGCCCATGGCGCTGAGCCAGATTGAGAACAGGGCTACCCAGGCAGTCAGGGCAAAAACTGATCCACCGGTTACACCGGCACCAACCGCACAACCACCGGCCAGCATGCCGCCAAAGCCCATAAGGGTTGCGCCAATCAGATAGCGCCACATGCACATGCCACCAGTAAAGCCGACAATTTTCAATTCATTGGTAAAAAATGCCGCCAGAAATGAACCAAGAAAAACGCCAGGAACCAGACCAATATCAAAATCAAACAGCGATATGTCAGGTGGTGACAAAAAGAACATCAGCGTATCAGCTGACGGGCCGGTGAAGGTCAGGCTTTCAATCGGGATTATATCAAAGGAATTTTCTGACATGGCATTGGTGAAATACCAGCCAGCCATTACCATGGAACCAACCAGCACAGCCCCTATCCACACAGAAGTTTCAAGCTTGTTGTAAATGGCAAAACCAAATGCTCCGGCCAGCCAAAGGGCCGCAATCAGGAAACCTGAGCCTTCAGGAAGCCCCAGAGAAGTAATTATATTCTGGTTTTCAGGGGCAATGGTCCACAATCCGGCAAGCCAGCCACGCAATGGCGATAAAACCCCATGCAGTGAAGCCTGGGCCGTGACTGCAAATACCAGGCCGGAAAGCACCGAGCGCAAATTGCCGGTAGCTGCCAGCACCAGTAGTCTTGATGAACAACCACGCGATAATATCATCCCGGCACCAAACATGGCACCGCCCAGAATTGCCCCGGACATCGAGGCGGTAGTTGAAAGAAACCGCGATTCGTGCAGATTGGCAGTATCAGTTACCAGCAGAAACTGGGTGCCGGTGACAGCTGCGGTAAATACCAGCAGCCAGATTGAGACTTTCTTGCCTATCTGGCCCCGGCCAAATTCAATGGCTGCAGCGCGCAGGCAGAATTTACTGCGCTGGGCTGCGGCACCAAAAACCATGCCGATCAGCAAACCGCCCATTGCCACGGTAATCGGTGCTCCAATTGTATCAATTATTGTTGCCAGGTTCATATGAACATATCCTGCTATTCGAATGTGACATTATATAGTAAGATACCAAACAAACAACAATGATTCAGATCAATTATTTTAATTTTCCTTTACGTAAATTATGAACAAGGCATGAATGGAGGGTTCGGATGCGGTTAACACCGGAAATGCGATAATGTACACATGATGAGAAAGGGTAACGGCATATGTCCTTTCAAACCGCAAATGGAGGAAGACCAATGTTCAAGAAATCATTTATTATTGCCAGCGCTCTTTTAGCAGCTATTTTCGTGTTCCAGCCTGTTGAACAAGCTGATGCCAGGGTGAATGTTCATATTGGTGTTGGTGCTCCATTCTTTTATGGTGGACCTTATTATGGCGGGCCTTATTATTACGGTCCTTATTATGGCCGCAGACACTATGTTCGCCCGCGCCGCTCCTATCGCAGAATCTCTTGTGCACGAGGCCGCAGAATTGTTCGCGCACGTGGTTATTATCGTGTTCGTGCACGTGACTGCACCGGCAAGTCCTACAGCTTTACCGCAAAGAAACATGGTCGCTGGTACAGAATCCACATGAGATCAAGAAATGGCCGGATCTACCGCATCCGTCGCCTGTAAGACAGAATTTGACAGACAACTGACAGACAATCAGCAAACCTGAATAACAAAACCGGCGAGCAACTTCGCCGGTTTTTTTATTTGTCAAACCTAATTTATCACGATAACCTTAGGGAAAATACAAGAACAGACAAAAGGGAGAAGGCAAGATGCTGAAAAAAGCAGGCCTGTTGTTAACCGCAGCAGTTTTTGTTCTCACAAATATTACCAGCGAGGCACTGGCCCGCAAATACACAATCAAAATTCGCGGCTGGATCGGTGGTTCTTATGATAACTTGAAGACTGGCGAGTTCTCCCATTGTGTGGTTTCAGCCAAATACAAGCGCGGCGACCGATTGCTGTTTTCAGTAAACAGCAAATACCGGTTCTCTGTTGGCATAGCTGATGATCGCTGGAATCTGAAAAAGGGTTCGCGCTATGAGGTCAGCCTGCAGGTGGACCGGCACACTCCGCTAAAACGCACAGCTGTTGCAGTTTCAGCCATCCAGCTGGCAATTCCGGTAGATGACCGGGTCACTTTTTATAATTGGGTCAAACGGGGCCGCACCTTGCGGATCAGGGCTAACGGGCTGGCGCGAAATTACAGTTTGCGTGGAACATCTGCGGCCCTTAATGCCACATTGCGCTGCACAAGGAAAAAATTGCGGGAAGCAAAATTTGACCAGCCACGCCCGGGCGATTCTCCATTTGCAGTGGATGAACCAAAAGCAGTGGACCAGCCGCGCAGTGTCGATGAACCAAAAGTTGCAGACTTGCCGCCCAAAAACCCTGTATCGAAAAGCTCTGCGGCAAGCAAGCAACAGGCACTTATTTATTCGATCAACCTGTTATCGGGTGCCGGTATCAGCAAGTACAAATTCCTGAAGACAAACCCGCTGGAATCCAGTGGTTATCAGTCAGCCTGGAGCTATTCAAAGGGTGTTCTTGGAGCACTTGCGGTTTTCAAACGGTCAAAAAAAGATTTTATGGATACCCAGACAGCAAAAATCCTTGGTGATGATGCCCGCAATTGCAAAGGCAAATTTGCTTCCGGTTTCCGCCAGTCACAAAG
The DNA here is from genome assembly GCA_026990765.1 of Hyphomicrobiales bacterium. Lineage (GTDB taxonomy): Bacteria > Pseudomonadota > Alphaproteobacteria > Rhizobiales > Aestuariivirgaceae > JALWJW01. The sequence continues at coordinate 35,874 of JALXCV010000094.1, forward strand.
TGATGCCAACTGGTCGGGCCGTCGCCTGTTTACTGTATGTTCAAATTCCGGCAACAAGGGTAACTTCACCATTCATTACTCGATTGGTCGCCAGCCATCCGGGGTTGCTGTAGTTGTAGCCACGATTGTCACTGCCAAAGGCATGGCCAGCGGCGAAGATGCGGAAAGCGCCAATATTGATCAGGCAATTTTTGAAAGTCCAGGCTTCAGAGCCATAGGAAAATAGCTTGCAATTGATTGTTTGTCCTTGATTTAATGCCGGCAAAACCCAAAATGTAGCTGACGTATAAATTAAAACAGACAAGGGCAGAAACATGATTGATCTTTACACTTGGCGCACACCAAACGGCTTCAAGGCAACTATTGCGCTGGAGGAAATGGGGCTTGAATACAAGGTCCATCCAGTTAACATCATGAAGGATGAGCAGTTTGAACCTGATTTTCTAAAGATTGCCCCCAATAATAAAATCCCGGCTATTGTTGACCATGATACGGGTGTGTCGCTGTTTGAATCAGGCGCAATCTTGTTATATCTGGCGGAAAAAACCGGCAAGTTCATACCCGCTGAGACAAAAGGAAAGTGGCAGGTTACCCAGTGGCTGATGTGGCAGATGGGCGGATTTGGTCCGATTCTTGGTCAGGCACATTATTTTATGCACTTCAACAAGGGCGTTTCAGAAGCTGCAGAAATCCGCTTTGCCACTGAAACCCGCCGGCTTTATGATGTGATGGACGAACAACTGGAAAAACATGAGTTTATTGCCGGTGACATATCAGTTGCCGACTTTGCCATTTTCCCATGGGCTGCCCGGTTTGAATGGCATGGTATTGATCTGAATAATTATGAAAATATCTTGCGCTGGTACAAAACCATGGCTGCTCGCGATGGTGTACAGCGCGGGGTGAAAGTACCTGATTCATCATATGAACTGCCAATGCCATAGAAACAGCCTGATTGTGCTATAATCAGGGCGGATAAAGGATCCGCATATATGTTTTCAAGTTTCAAAAAATTTATCCTGCTGACAATGGCTGCTGTTTTGCTTGCAGCAACACCAGCTATGGCGCAATCACATCGCAAGACCATTGTCGGGGTGGATCAGGTCCGGTTTGAACCCCTGACCCAGAGAGTGCCGGTGATTGCCCGTCTGGTTTCCCGGCGCAATGGCTATGTGGCGGCACTAGTTGATGGCGGGGTTGAAAAGGTCAATGTGGCCGTTGGTGATCATGTAAGAAAAGGCGATGTGCTGGCAGTTGTGGATGTAAAATCGCGCAAGGCACGCCGACTGGTTCTGGAAGCTGAACTTGCAGGCGCACGCGCTGAGCTGCAATCGGTCAAGACTGAGCTGGTTTTGACCAGACAGAATATGGAACGCCAGCGCAACCTAAAAAAAACCGGAGCATTCAACCGGTCTCTTTATGAAACCACCCAGCAGAAATTTGCAAGAGCTGAAGCTGCCATCATGCGTTCAAAAGCTGTCATTGCAGCCAAAATAGCAGCTATTGCGGTGCTTGACCTTGAGATTGCGCGTGGCAAAATCATCTCGCCTTATGACGGAATCGTGGTTGAGCGTAAAACTGAACAGGGCAGTTATCTTCGCCCGGGTGATCCTGTGGTCAAGCTGATTGGCGATGGCATGCTGGAAATTGAAGCTGATGTTCCATCATTGCGACTGGCAGGACTGGAAAAGGGAACGATTGTCAAAGCTGTTCTGGATGACGGGGTAAAATTTACCGCAAAAATGCGCGCCAGTTTGCCGGTTGAAAATCCCAGAACCCGGACCAGAGCGGTGCGATTTGTACCTGACTGGCCAAAGAACATAACCCGGCTGGCTCATGCCCAGACAGTAACCATCTATCTTCCCATAGGAGCACCACGCAAGATTGTCACCGTCCACAAGGATGCAATCATCAACAAGGAAGGCAAGAATTATGTGTTTATTGTTGATCAGGGAAAGGCCGTAAGCAGGTCGGTCAGGCTTGGTGTTGCCACTGGTGGCCGGATTGAAGTTCTGGCTGGACTAAAAGCTGGTGACAAGGCCGTTGTTCGCGGCAATGAACGGTTGCGGCCAGGGACTGCTGTTGAAATCAGCAAGGGAACATGAACCTTATTCGCCTGTCCATAGACCGGCCAACTGCGGTTATTTCAGCGGTTATCATGATCGTGCTGTTTGGCTGGCTGGCGCTGAAAACCATCCCGATCCAGTTGACCCCTGATGTCAACAGGCCGGTAGTGTCAATCCGCACCAGCTGGCCCGGTGCCGCACCGGTCGAGATCGAGCGCGAAATCACCAATCGTCAGGAAGATGTGCTGAAAGGCATTACCGGGCTTGAGCATATATCTTCATCCTCATCGCGAGGCTCGGCAAGGGTTACACTGGAATTTTCAGTTGGAACCAAAATGGACAAGGCCCTGTTGCTGGTGGCCAACCGGCTGGACAGGGTGAATTCCTATCCTGATGAAGCTGACAAGCCGACATTATCTCTTTCCGGGTCTGAAGACCGGCCAATTGCGTGGTTCATTGTAACCCGAAAGCCTGGCAATACCCGCCCGATACATGAATATGGTGACTTGCTGGAAGAAGTGCTGACTGACAGGTTTGAGCGCATTGCCGGGGTATCGGAAGTGTCAGTGCGCGGCATGACCAACAGGCAATTGCAGATTGTTGTATCACCGCAAAGACTGGCAGCCTACCACCTGACCGTGGCTGATCTGGTTACTGCCTTGCGCCGGGCAAATGCCTCTTTCAGTGCTGGCGACATTGAAGAAGGCAAGCGCAGCTATATTGTGCGCACCGAGGCTGAACTCAATTCCATTGATGCTGTGCGCTCTGTGGTGGTTCGAACTGAAGAAGCTGCCGGTTCCGGCGGGGTTGGGCGGGTAAGTATTGGTGATATTGCCAAGGTAAGTTTTGCCTATCCGGCACCGCGCGCGCGCATACGCCAGCTGGGTGAGGATGCACTGGCCTTTAACATCACCCGCGAGACCGGGGCCAATGTTATCGAGACGATGAAGGCAATACGCAAACAGGCCGAAGCCATCAAGACCGGGGTGCTTGACCGGGCCGGGCTAAAGATGGTGCAGGTTTATGATGAAACCGTCTATATTTCATCAGCGGTTGATCTGGTGCGCCAGAATATCTGGATTGGCGGCTCGCTGGCAGCACTGGTGCTGGCAATATTCTTGCGCTCTATCCGTGCCACCTTGATCATTTCCCTTGCCATTCCGGTATCGGTGATTGGATCATTTGTGGCAATGGCTGCACTTGGCCGGTCGATCAATGTGATATCGCTTGCAGGGCTTGCCTTTGCAGTCGGCATGGTGGTTGATGCTGCCATTGTGGTGCTGGAGAACATATTCCGGCTGCGTGAACAGGGAATGCCGGGCAAACAGGCAGCCTATGAAGGGGCAAGGCAGGTCTGGGGTGCGGTTTTCGTATCGGTTCTAACCACGGTCATGGTGTTTATTCCGCTATTGGTATTGCAGCTTGAGGTAGGCCAGCTGTTCCGCGATATCGCGGTGGCAATTTCAGTATCGGTTATTTTATCGATGCTGGTGTCAATCACCGTCATTCCCTCCCTGTCAGCCAGAATGCTGGCCAACCAGTCGACAATCTGGCATTTGCCATTGCCGGGAATTGATCAGCTTGGCCGGGGCTTTGCGGCGATGGTTTCAGCCTATGTAAGAATTGTCTGTCGCTGGAAGCTGCTGGCAATGCTTGTCGTTGCCGGGATTATCGCTGCCATGTCGGTCTTTGCCTGGGCACTTATACCGCCGCGCGATTATCTGCCCAATGGCAATCGCAACCTGATGTTCGGTATTCTGGTGCCACCTCCCGGCTATAATCTGAAAACCATGGAGAAAATTGCCCACCGGTTTGAGGATCTCACCCGGCCCATGTGGGAGAGTGAAGTCAAGAAATCCGGTAAGAAACTCAAAACCACTACCATCAAGCGGTTTTTCTTTGTCACCACCCGCACCAGCACCTTTATTGGCCTGTCAGCCACTGATCCGGCCCGGGCGCATGAGCTGGTAATGCCGATGAACATACTGATTGCCAATGAGCCGGATATGCTGGGTGGGGTTTCGCAGTCATCGCTGTTCGGGCGCGGACTTGGCTCGACCCGGCAGGTTGATCTGGTTATTTCAGGATCAAAACTGAATGAAATCTATCAGGTAGCCGGAAGGGCTGCCGGGATGGTTAGCAAGGTTTTCCCGCGCAAAAAAGGCAACAGAATGCGCCCGGTCCCTGCCCTGTCGCAAGGAGCGCCAGAATTACGGATTATTCCCAATCGTTCGGCCCTTGCTGATGCAGGAATAAGTGCGCGTGAATTTGGTCAGGCAATTGATGCGTTTAATGACGGATTGCGGGTCAGTGAAATCACTATTGGCAATAATCTGATGAATCTGGTGCTGAAAGGTGAAACGCGCCTTTCTGAACAAACCCAGGAAATTGACAATCTGCCAGTAGTTACCCGTAACGGCCAGATTATTCCGGTGTCTTCACTGGCCACAATCAAAATGACCAGTGGCCCGACCCAGATACGCCACAAGGAACGCCAGCGCGTGGTCACATTACAGATTACCCCGCGCGGTGATATTCCGCTGGAGGAGGCTCTGGCGATTGTGCAGGAGAAAATTATTGATGTTTTGCAAAGCCAGGGACTGCCCGATGATGTCATGCTTGGCATGTCTGGTGCTGCTGACAAGCTGAATGTCACCTGGAATGCAATGCAAAGGCAATTGCTGATAGCATTGATAATTGTCTATCTGGTGATGGCAGTCTTGTTTGAAAGCTTTGTCTATCCGATAATTATCATGACTTCGGTGCCATTGGCGGCAGCTGGCGGCATTGGCGGGTTGCTGGTACTTAACATGATGCTGGGCGGGGTGAGCATGTCCGGGCTGTTTTCTGGTGGCATGGCAGGTTTTGTCAATGAAATTGGACAGATTTTGAAAAGCCCTCAGCAAACGCTGGACATGCTGACCATGTTAGGGTTTGTCATTTTGATCGGTATTGTTGTCAATAATGCTATTTTACTGGTGCATCAGACGCTTATACATGTCAGGCAGGACAAGATGGCGATTAATGATGCCATTCTTGAGGCCAGCCGCAACCGCATACGCCCGATATTCATGTCAACTCTTACCAGCGTGTTTGGGATGCTGCCCCTGGTTATTCTGCCCGGTGCCGGTTCTGAACTTTATCGCGGACTTGGCTCGGTAGTGGTTGGCGGGTTGACGGTATCTGCATTTTTGACAATAATTGTCATTCCTCCAATGCTGGCACTGGTTGGCGGCATTATAGAAAAGTCAGAGTAAAAAAACCGCCGAAACCCTTACGGGTCCGGCGGTTAAAGGAGGGAGGAAGAAACTGCAATCATTCATCACGAGGCATTGCTGCGCTGCACAATTAATGATGCGATGCAACATAAATAGTTATTCCTGACAGATATGCAAGACTATCTTTGTCATGTCAGATATGCGTGCTACGCATGACATATACAACTTTCGGGCAATTCAGTGGCAAAAGCCTTGGCTCACTGGTCAAGCCGTGGTTAATGTGCAAGATAAATGAACAGCTAATTTGCATGGGGGCAAAGGAGGGCTTATGGCGCGATACCGTTTTGTGATAGCAGATGACCATCCCCTGTTTCGTAATGCTCTGGCACAAACTGTAGCTTCGGTGGAAACGGATGTGGAAATATCCCATGCTGGCAATTTTTCCGACACGGTGAAAATTGTTACAGAAACCGATGATATTGATCTGTTATTGCTGGATCTGAAAATGCCGGGAGCACAGGGGTTTTCCGGTCTGGTCTATATGCGGGCGCAATTCCCCAATATTCCGGTGGTAGTAGTCTCAGCCAGTGAGGAAACTGCCGTCATACGCCGCGCTATCGAGCTTGGCGCATCCGGGTTCATCCCCAAATCATCTTCATCAGCTGATATGAAAAATGCGGTACAGTCGGTTCTCAATGGTTCCTTGTGGGTGCCGGACGGGCTTGACCTTGCAAATGGTGAACCATCAGAACAAAGCGATCTGGCCCAGAGGCTGACAACACTCACCCCGCAACAGGTAAGGGTATTGATGTTATTGCGAGAAGGTCTGCTGAACAAGCAGATAGCCTATGAGCTTTCAGTATCTGAAGCCACTATCAAGGCGCATGTGTCGGCTATCTTGCAAAAACTCAATGTAGACAGCCGCACCCAGGCGGTTATTGCCGCTGCCAGCATTGATGGCGAGGTGCGCTGATCAATAGGTGACTTTGGTCAGATATAAACCATCTGGCGGGGCAACCGAGGCGCAGGCCTTGCGGTCACGGGCTTCAAGGGCGGTAACAACCTGCTCTATATCCCAGCTACCATCGCCAACTGCACGCAAGGCTCCAGCCAGTGAGCGTACCTGATTATGCAGGAATGAGCGCGCGGCAGCGGTTATCTCGACAATTTCACCCCGGCGCACAACTTCCAGCCGGTCCAGAGTCTTGACCGGTGATCTGGACTGGCAGCGTGAAGCCCGGTAGGTGGTAAAATCATGGGTGCCAATCAGCAATTGAGCAGCTGCATTCATCGCCTCCACATCAAGCGGGCGTTTGACATGCCATGCAGTGCCCTTGTCAACGGTCAGATGCGGGCGACGGTTGATTATCCGGTACAGATATTCACGGCCCTTTGCTGAAAACCGGGCATGAAAATCATCTCCAACTTCTTGCACATCAAGGATTGCCACTGGTTGCGGGCGCAATTTGGAATTTATGGCTTCACATAATTGAAGTGGCAACCACTGGCGCTGCAAATCTACATGCGCCACCATGGCCAGCGCGTGCACTCCGGTATCGGTGCGACCTGCCCCATAGACCAGCGTGTTCGGCTCATCCAGCCCGGCAAGAGCCGTTTCAATAGCGCCTTGAACCGAAGGGCCATTATCCTGACGCTGCCAGCCGACAAAAGGTGAGCCATCATATTCAACAGTCAGGCGAAAACGGGTCATCAGCCAGCCACCGCACCTTTTGCAACCTGATTGCCGCGCAGGAACTCATCAAGCTGCATGGCCGGGCGCCCGTGTTTTTGCAGGCGGGATGGCCTGATGGCAGCATCAGCACAGGCAATGGTCAATTGATCATCCAGAACAGTGCCGGGTTTGCCAGACTGCGAAACAATCTCGACATTGTGCAGTTTGACTCTTGCCTCATCACCATCAACCGGCAACATGCACCAGGCACCAGGGAAAGGCGAAAGGCCGTGAATATGGCGAAGCACTTCTTTGGCTGGTCGATCAAAATCTGTATGGGCTTCAGCTTTGTCGATCTTGGCGGCATAGGTGACACCATTTTCAGGCTGTCTGGTAAATTCAATTCTGCCCTGTTCAAGCAGGCCGAGAGCTTTGACCATCAGATCAGCACCAAGCCTTGACAGTTTATCGTGCATTTCACCGGTTGTGACCTGATCACTGACTGGCATTTCCCCAGTGATGCACATATCGCCAGTATCAAGCCCTTCATCCATCTGCATGATGGTAACACCGGTCATCGTATCACCGGCCATTATTGCCCGGTGAATGGGGGCGGCACCGCGCCAGCGCGGCAGCAATGAGGCATGAATATTGAAACAACCATGGTGCGGTGCTTCCAGCACGGCTTTGGGCAGGATCAGCCCATAGGCAACAACGATTGCCGCATCGCAATCATGGCTGGCAAATATTTGCTGTTCAGTTTCCTGCTTTAATGATTTCGGGGTAAAAACCTTGATCCCCAACTGCCGCGCCCTTTTTTCAACAGCCGATGGGGTAAGCTTCATGCCACGACCGGATTTGCGGGGTGGCTGGGTGTAGACCGCGCAGATTTCATGACCGGCGGTTAAAAGGGCATCAAGTGCCGGAACAGAGAATTGCGGGGTTCCCATGAAAACCAGTTTCATCAGACTACTAGGCCACCTGTGACTGTTTTTTTGCCTTGATGAATTTCTTGACGATCCGGTCACGCTTTAACCGGGTCAGGTAATCAATAAATACAATGCCGTTAGTGTGGTCAATCTCGTGCTGGATACAGGTGGCCAGCATACCGTCACATTCCATCTCGCATTCATTGCCATCACGATCGAGATATGTCAGCTTGATGGCCGAAGGTCGCTCCACCTTTTCGTAGATTTCCGGCACTGACAGGCAACCTTCTTCATACTCGCTCAACTCATCGCCTGCCCAGATGATTTGCGGGTTAATCAGCACCAGTGGATCGGGGTCTTCCTCCTCACGGGCAATATCAACCACTATGACCCGCTTGAGAACTCCAACCTGAACCGCGGCCAGCCCGATGCCAGGTGCAGCATACATGGTTTCCAGCATATCATCAGCCAGTTGGCGAATCTCGTCATTTACCTCTTCAACCGCAACAGATGGTTTTTTCAGCCGATGATCAGGAACAGTTATAATCTCAAGAAGCGCCATTTGTTATCCTTGGAAGCCATGTTGGTATCTCTGCAGATAGTTTATGCAAACCAGCCAGTCAACCTTCGCATAACTCATTTAATGCCAACCTGCTACAATATACCCACCCTTTAGGGGCTTTTTCCATAGCACATATCGTATATAAGAAATGTGTAAATTTACAAACCGGTCGCATATGAGGTGATCCGGTATTTATTTTGGGATAACAAGGAGGCTCATATGACAGTACGTGTTGCTATTAATGGTTTTGGCCGTATCGGTCGTAATGTTTTGCGCGCAATCGCTGAAAGCGGTCGCAAGGATATTGAAGTTGTTGGAATTAACGATCTGGGACCGGTGGAAACCAATGCCCATCTGGTTCGGTTCGATTCAGTTCACGGCAAGTTCCCCGGTGAAGTTGTGGTTGATGGTGATACTATTGACATTGGATCAGGTCCGATCAAGGTAACTGCCGAACGCAATCCGGCTGATCTGCCCTGGGGCGAGCTTGGTGTTGATATTGCCATGGAATGTACCGGCATTTTCACCGCCCGCGACAAGGCAGCCGCTCATCTTGATGCCGGTGCCAAACGGGTTCTGATTTCAGCACCTGGCGCCAATGCTGACCTGACAGTGGTTTATGGTGTCAACCATGACAAGCTTACAGCTGATCATACAGTAGTATCAAACGCTTCATGCACCACCAACTGCCTGGCACCTTTTGCCAAGGTTCTGCAGGATACTGTAGGCATCAAGGAAGGCTTCATGACCACCATTCATTCATATACTGGTGACCAGCCTACTCTTGATACAATGCACAAGGATCTGTACCGGGCACGCGCTGCTGCAATGTCCATGATCCCGACATCAACCGGTGCTGCAAAGGCTGTTGGTCTGGTGCTGCCTGAGTTGAATGGCAAGCTGGACGGCGTTGCCATACGGGTTCCAACTCCGAATGTATCTGTGGTTGATCTGACTTTCATTCCTGAACGCAAAACCAGTGTTGAAGAAATCAATAATGCAATGATCGAAGCATCAAATGGCGCGCTGAAAGGTGTTCTCAACACCACTGCACTGCCAAATGTTTCCATTGACTTCAACCATGATCCGCATTCATCCACCTTCCACCTTGACCAGACCAAGGTCATGGCCGGTGATCTGTGCAGGGTTCTCAGCTGGTACGATAATGAATGGGGCTTCTCCAATCGTATGGCTGACACAGCCATTGCAATGGCCAAATTCCTTTAACAATTTTCCGCAAAAGCGGAACAGGAGCGGGGCGGGGTTTTACTCCGCCCCGTTTGTTTTGTAGCCTTGCTGGCAAAATGGTCTTGCGGTTAAACCAAAAAAAAGCGGGGCTGAGGTTACCCCCCAGCCCCGCTTTGAGCTTTGAATTAAAAACCGTCAGCGCACAATAAATACTGACTGATTGGCATGGCGTACTACACGCGCGGCATTGGGGCCGAGCAGGTAATCTGCTTTTTCAGGCCGGTGTGATGCCAGAACGATCAGGTCGCAGCCAAATTCATCGGCATTGATTATGATACGCTTGTAGATGGTGCCATGGATAGCCCGGGTCTTGCCAAGCATCTCGGCTGGTATATGTTCGCTGACGAATTTTTTCAGCTCCTCCTTGGTTCTGGCAAGAGCATCGTCGGCAAAATTTGCCGGGAAGAAACTGCCAACCATAGGCATGCCAAAATCAGGAATAACCGTCAAAACATTGATGATTGCTCCATATTGTCTGGCAAGATCCACAGCAACAGGTGCTGCCTTGATCCATGATGATTCATGGCCAAGATCGACCGGTAAGAGTATTGATTTATACATTCTGTTTGGCTCCTTGGTTTAAGCTTTTGCTTCACGTTCCTTGCGCGCGGCAATGACACGGGCCCGGTCTTCGGGTTCACGTCGTTTTTGCAGCCACATGATCAGCGCCAGCAACAGTATGGCCGGAATGTAGAAAACTTCCTTGGGCATACGATCGGTTGGCATTTCCAGCCGGGTAACTTCAAAATCAATGTCAATACCCTGCTTGCGAAGTGCCTTGGTGGTTTTTGTGTCTTCAAGAGAATCGATGAACAATTTACCTTCTTCGGTTCTAAAGGAAACACCTGCAACTTTCTTCAACCGTGCCATGGCATCGCCAATGGATCTTTCACCCATGGGCAAGGCAACAGTGGTAACGATTTCCTTGTCTGTTGCAAAATCCTCACCAGCAATCCTCATGCGTAAAGAACCACCATCAGGGATGTTCTCTGCAATTTTGGCAATCTCGGTTGATTTTTCAAAACTGAAGGGTTCTTGCACTCTGTCCAGCCAGAAACCGGGGTTGAACAGTGTAAAGGCAATGAGCAACAAGGCTACACTTTCCCAGATTCTCGAGCGTGCTATGAACCAGCCTTGCGTTGCTGCGGCAAACAGCAACATGGCTATGGTTGCAATGCAGAAGACGAACACCGCCTTAAATGGCCCGACATCAATCAGCAACAATTCGGTGTTGAAGATGAACAGGAACGGCAGAACCGCAGTTCTGATATCATAGGAAAAGCCGATAAGGCCGGTCTTGATCGGATCGCCCTTGGAGATCGCTGCCGCGGCAAATGCCGCAAGTCCCACAGGTGGCGTGTCGTCGGCAATGATGCCGAAATAGAACACAAACATGTGGACTGCAATCAAGGGTACGATCAGGCCGGATTTGGCACCAACGGTGATGATAACCTGCGCCATCAGCGAGGTGATCACGATATAGGTTGCCGTTGTTGGCAGGCCCATACCCAAAATCAGCGAGAAGACTGCTACAAAGATCAGCATCATGATCAGGCTGCCGCCAGAGATAAACTCTATGAGTTCACCAATAACCTGGTGAGCACCGGTCAGGGACACAGTACCAATGATGATACCGGCAGTACCGGTTGCAACCGCAATACCGATCATGTTGCGTGAGCCGTTGATCAGACCTTCTTTAAGGTCCTGCCAGCCGGAATTTACACCATCCATGAATTTTGCACCCTCACCCCTGAACAATGCTTTCAGAGACTTCTGGGTCAGCAAGACAAAGATCATTGAAAGGGTTGCCCAAAAGGCCGACAGTCCAGGTGAGAAACGCTCTATCATAAGACACCATATCAGCACCACTACCGGCAGGGCAAAATAATAACCGGTCTTGGCAATAGGCCCGGCAGGTGGCAATTCAGTAATTGGCGCATTCGGGTCGTCCATTTCCAGATCAGGATAAGAAGCTGCCCATTTGATCAGTCCCAGATAGGCAACAACAAACAGCAGCATCATGCCCGGTTTGGTATATTCACCCAAAATTGGTTTCAGCCAGCCAAGGCCATAATAGACTGCGAGGCTAAGACCAATGAAAATGGCAAAGCCAAGAGCCACACCCATCATTCGTTGGGCAATGGTTTTCTTTTCACCAGACCGCTGCATACCTTCAAGCCCCAGTTTGCAGGCTTCAAGATGCACAATGTAAACCAGCGCGATATAGGAAATAATCGCAGGCAGGAAGGCATGTTTGACAACGTCAATATAGGGGATGCCGACATATTCAATCATCAGGAAGGCGGCAGCACCCATGACTGGCGGTGTAAGCTGGCCATTGGTCGATGATGCCACCTCAACGGCACCGGCTTTTTCAGCCGGGAAACCAATACGGCGCATCAGCGGAATGGTAAAGGTGCCCGTGGTCACCACATTGGCAATGGAGGAACCGGAAATCAGGCCGGTTGCAGCAGATGAGACAACGGCTGCCTTGGCCGGACCGCCGCGCATATGCCCCATAAGGGAAAATGCCACTTTGATGAAGTAATTACCGGCACCGGCTTTTTCAAGCAGGGAGCCGAATAACACGAACAGGAACACCATTGAGGCTGAAACACCCAGCGCATTACCAAATACACCTTCAGTTTGCATCCAGAAATGCCACATGGCCTTGCCAAAGGAAGCACCCTTCCACTGAATGACTTCAGGCATGAAATCCTTGTCGCCAAAAAATACATAAACAATAAATACCGATGCAACCACAACCATTGGCAGGCCAAGCGCCCGATAGGTGGCAATAAGCACGACAATTATACCTATGGCGGAAACGATCATATCTATCGTTTCAGGCAGACCGGCCCGGTCAGCAATCGCATCGCGGTTAACTACCAGATACATACAGGCAGCAACCCCCAGCCCGGCTAAAAGCCAGTCATACCAGGGTATTCGGTTTCTCGAGGAACCCTTGAACAGCGGAAATGCCGTACAGGCCAGAAACAGTGCAAAAGCCAGATGGAAATAGCGTTCCTTGTCTGAATTAAACAGGAACCCGTCCCAACCCGACAACTCCCTGAGCATAAAAGGGATGTCTGATGCTGTGTAAATTTGAAAAATTGCCCATGCCATGCCAACAAATGCCAGCATCGGACCTTGCCAATTATCAGGATTTCGTGAACCGACATCCAAGTCGGCAACCATATCAGCTGCTTCACTGGGCGCAGCTATGGAGTTTTTGGCCTCTGCCATAATATCCTCCCCAGGATTAATCATGTTTGCCGGCCCCCGGTATTATTGATTTGTAGCGGACCGGTTTTTCTCAAAAAAGAGAGCGGGCGGAGGAAAACCAATTCCCTCCGCCCATCTGGCTGATTATTTAATCAAGCCAAGTTCTTTATAGGCTTTGATTGCGCCTTTGGCCAAAGGAGCAGAAAGGCTGTCCTTGACCATTTCAGCTGCTTTCAGGTGACGGAAAGCAGGATGCAATTTGCGGAAGGCATCAAGATTGCCAAGTACGGCCTTGGCAACTTCATAAGTTGCTGCATCGCTCACCTTGTCAGATGTGATGAAGGTTGCACCAACACCCCATGTCTTGATGTCATCAGGATGACCTGGATACATGCCGCCCGGGATGGTTGCAAAGCGATAGTAAGGTTTGCTTTTAACCAGTTCAACGATTTTCGGTGTCAGGCCGGTAACCAGCTTTGACGGGCAAGAAGCGATTGTTTCCTGTGTCAAACCTGAAGGGTGACCAACAAGCCAGAAATAGCCGTCAATCTTGTTGTCACAAAGAGCGCCTGATGTTTCAGCTGATTTCATGTCTGATGCCAGTTTGAGATCAGAGCGTTTCCAGCCCATGGTTTCTTCGATAACTTCCCATGTGCCACGAGTGCCGGAACCGGCATTGCCGATATTGAAGCGATGACCGGGAATATCAGCCAGGCCTTTAATGCCAGAATCAGCACGGACCACAATTGTTACAGGTTCCGGGTGTACCGAGAACATGGCACGAAGACCTTCGAAAGGCCCGGCCTTTTCAAATTTGGAGGTGCCATGCAGCGCATGGTACTGCCAGTCAGACTGGGCCACACCAAATTCCAGCTCGCCAGAACGTACTGTGTTGATGTTGTAAATCGAACCACCGGTTGATTCCACTGAGCAGCGAATACCGGTTTTTTTGCGGTCCTTGTTGACCAGACGACAGATGGCGCCACCAGTTGGATAGTAAACGCCGGTCACACCGCCGGTGCCGATTGAGATAAATTGTTTTTCAACAGCCAAAGCGCCGGTTGTTGCGATTGCTGTAAATGAGGCCGCAGCTGCGAGCCCGATAAGGGTTTTCTTCATAAATTTCTCCCTGAAACTTGTTTGTTTAATAAACACTAACCTTCCTACACTAGGCAGGCACAAAATAAAATGCAACGGTTAGAAGAAGCTTTCCATGACTTTTTGAAAGTCAAAATTGATCTATTTACATTGAACGGGCATAAGAGCGGTTTTAATTGAGTTTTACTCAAGCTTTGATAACCAGCATATGGAAAAGATCAAAACCTTGATAATGGTCCGAAATTCCCCCACCGATAGAGCTGATCACTCAACTACCATTTTCCTTTACCGATTCCATTGTCACATAGGTTGAGGTGCTGGCCACATGCGGCAAGGTTGAAATCTGCTCTCCCAGAACCCGTCTGTAGGCGCTTATATCTCTGGTGCGGACTTTCAGCAGATAGTCAAATGGACCGGCGATCATGTGGCATTGTTCAACCTCAGGGACTGCCTGAATTGCCTGATTGAATGCCTGCAGGGTTGCCTCTGTCGTTTCACGCAGCTTGACTTCAACAAAGGCAACATGGCTCATATCAAGCTTGACCGGGTTCAAAACTGCCCTGAACCCCAAAATAAACCCGTCGCGCACAAGTCGTTTGAGTCTGACCCCGCATGGGGTTTTTGACATTCCAAGTTTTCTGGCAAGCTCGGTGACGGCTATGCGACCATCAACAGCAAGCAGTTTAAGCATTTTTCGATCTATATGGTCAATATTACTGTCACTGTCATTATTTAGCATTTATTTGACCTGATAAATAATAAAAATAAGCTCTTATTCCTTCATTATTTCTATTCTAGGGAAATATTACTTTTTGATCAATGGTATAATGGGCTGAACTAACCAACCATTTTGATCATGGAGTTGTGTCTTGAACAAACTTGCTGCCTTGCGCACCCGCATCCAGAAACTGCATATGGCCGATGAAACAGAGACATTACACTGGCTTGTCGATGAATATGGTCTGGATGAGGCGGCACGAAGCCGGGTTTGTTCAAAAGCAGCGGAGTTGATCAGGCAAATCCGCAATGCTGATGACCCAGGACTGATGGAAGTGTTTCTGGCAGAATACGGGCTTTCAACCGATGAAGGTGTTGCGCTCATGTGTCTGGCCGAAGCATTGCTGCGGGTGCCTGATGCCCAAACTATTGATGAACTGATAGAGGACAAGATTGCACCATCTTCATGGGGCAAGCATCTGGGACAATCCAGTTCCTCACTGGTAAATGCTTCTACCTGGGCGCTGATGCTGACCGGCAAGGTTCTCAAAGAACCTTTATCTTCAGGCATTGCTGATATTCTGCATGGAGCAGTTCGCCGGCTTGGGGAGCCGCTTATCAGGACTGCTGTAAAGCAGGCGATAAGGGAAATGGGGCATCAGTTTGTGCTGGGACGCGATCTTGATGAGGCTATAAAGCGTGCTCGTTCACAAGAGGAAAAGGGCTATACCTATTCCTATGACATGCTGGGTGAAGCTGCATTGACGGCAAAAGACGCTGCCAGCTTTTTCAAGGCCTATAGTGATGCCATTGAAACTCTGACCCGGCATGCAGATTGTCAATCGCCCCGGAAAAATCCGGGCATATCACTCAAGCTTTCAGCCCTGCATCCGCGTTATGAAGTCAGCCAGCATGACAGGATCATGAAAGAACTGGTGCCAGATGTTAAAAAACTCGCCATTATGGCCAAACAGGCGCATATGGGTTTCAATATAGATGCTGAAGAGGCTGACCGGCTCGAATTGTCACTGGATGTGATCGAAGCAGTCTTGCGCAGCGATGAATTTGCAGGCTGGAGCGGCTTCGGGGTTGTAGTTCAGACATATGGCAAGCAGGCATCGGCAATAATTGACTGGCTATATGAACTGGCAATCAGACTGGACAGGACTATCATGGTGCGTCTGGTCAAGGGCGCATATTGGGACAGTGAAATCAAGCAGGCGCAAATTGACGGGGTTGAGGATTTTCCGGTTTTCACCAACAAGGCTGCAACTGATATTTCCTATATTTGCTGTGCCCGCAAGCTTCTGGATTATGCAGACCGCATCTATCCGCAATTTGCCACCCATAATGCCCATACGGTTTGCGCTATTCTGGAAATGGTAAAAGATGGCCAGGCTTTTGAATTTCAGCGCCTGCATGGGATGGGCGAAACACTATATAATCAGGTTATGGGCATGGGGGAAATCTGTTGCCGGATATATGCACCGGTTGGGGCGCATCGTGATCTGTTGGCCTATCTGGTGCGCAGATTGCTTGAGAATGGTGCCAACTCTTCCTTTGTCAACCAGATTGTAGATGAAGATGTAGCCCCTGAGATAATCGCTGCTGACCCGTTTGAGATAATGGGCAGCACT
>JALXCV010000095.1:0-2308 GCA_026990765.1 Hyphomicrobiales bacterium
ACATTGCAGCAATAACCAGACAAAACCGCTCCTGCTCTCTCACAGGAACCTGTTAGCCCAAACCGGTTGACAGGTGCCCGGAAAGTTCTCAAAAAAAGCTTTCCGGGCCGGTTTTAACAACTGATTTCACCTTCCAGCACATTAACCGCTCCACCGCCAACGCGAACTGCCGAAATATCTGCACTGCCAATGTCAACCGACAGATAAACCAGGCTTGGCCTTCCCATATCCTCACCCTGTGCCACCACCAGATCATGTCTGCCATCTGCAAGCACTGAGCCAGCATGAATGGCACCGGGAAACGCTGCTGCAGCCGATCCGGTTGCCGGATCTTCCATCACCCCGGCTGACGGTCCAAACATCCGGCTGTGATAATCAACACCATCAATAATTCCTCGACAATACACATAGGCCCCAACTCCATCAGCCCCTTCAAGCCCAGGCCATGCCGCCATATTGACCACAGATGCTGCCAGCGCATCACGAGAGGCAACCGGAACGAACAAGAACTGTACCCCGGCATCAAAAAGGCATGGCCGGTGATCATCAAACCCAATATCTTCCACCCCCAGCCCCAAAGCCCTGCTGATTGCCAGGTCATCAGGGGCTTTTCCAGAACTGACAGGCAGCTTTGCAGCAGTAAATTCGGCAAACGGGTGACCATGGCCATCAGATTTGACCGATACATCAACCGGACCAACGCCTTCTTCCAGCACAATATTCTCACCCCCGCCCAGTTGTGACAGCAATATTGCCGTCCCGATAGTTGGATGCCCGGCAAATGGCATTTCCAGCACCGGGGTAAAAATCCTTATTCGTGCAGTGTGTTCTGCGTTTTCAGCTTCCAGCACAAACACCGTTTCTGACAGGTTGAATTCGCGGGCAATCTTTCGCATCTGCGAACTGCTCAACCCGTCAGCACTCATTACGACTGCCAGAGGATTGCCGCCAAATCTTTTATTGGTAAAAACATCGAGCGTATGGAATTTCAGTTTCATGGTGACTTCTCGGCTAAAAACAGGTCAGTAATACTTACCCTTAAGCAGAAAGGAGTCAAACAGTAATAACTCCGCGCGACATTCTAAGTGCATGTCCACCAATTTTTACAGTTACAATTTTGGACTGCTCAACCTTGCATTTGAGATAAATCTTGCCGGGTCTTCCCATATCTTCACCCTGTGAGATAATCCAGTCATGTTCACCATCTTCCAGCATCAGCGCCTCATTCAGCACCCCGGCAAAAGCCACAGCCGCCGAGCCGGTAACCGGGTCTTCAACAATTGATCCTTCCAGGCTGAACAGTCGCGCATGAAACTGGGCAAATCCGTTTGTCCCGCGACAATAAATATAAACCCCAAACTCCCCGGCCCTGCCCAGTCTTTCCCATTTGTCCTGCCCCGGTTTTACTCCAGCCAAAACCTGACGCGATTTCACCGGAACGAACAAGGGGGCATTACCTGCATCAAAAACACAGCTTTTGTGCAATCCAAAACCGATATTATTCTCATCAATGCCCAAAACATCAGCAATCAGCGAATTTGAAGGAACATTTTCAATCTCAACCGGCAATCTGGCAGCTGTGAATTCTGCATAAGCCAGTCCTTGCGCATCAACCTCAACAGTGACCGGAACCACCCCAACCTGCTGCTCCAGCAATAATTCACCTTTGATGGAAGAAAACTGGGCCAGCAAGACCGCAGCTCCAAGAGTTGGATGACCGGCAAATGGCAGTTCGCGCGTTGGAGTAAAAATTCTCAACCGGGCATTGTTTTCACTGTTTTCTGGAGGCAGAACAAACACCGTCTCGGCCAGATTGAATTCCTGTGCAATCTTTTGCATTTGTTCATCATCAAGACCATCTGCATCATTTACCACTGCCAGCGAATTACCGGCAAATCTGTCTTTGGTAAACACATCCAGAGTAAAATATTCATAGCCTGTTACCGGTTGCACCATACCGCTTCCTGAGAATAGTTCGCAATCACCTCACACTATCACGTAAAGACAAGATTATTCATGAAAATTTTGCAATAAATCATTCCTGATGGCAAATATTGATATTTATCAACAGAAAATGCCCACAGAGCTCTAATTGATCGCATAATACCATGGGGCAATCAGGGTAAAACTCGCCCAGATCAACAATACCAGCGGCCCGCCTGCCCGCAAATAATCTGCAAACCGGTAATTACCCGGCGCCATCACCAGCAGATTGGTCTGATAACCTATTGGCGAGGCAAATGAGCAATTGGCGGCAAAAATGATTGCGTGAATAAAGATTACAGGTGACAGGCCCATCGCATTTGCC
>JALXCV010000095.1:2318-4993 GCA_026990765.1 Hyphomicrobiales bacterium
TTGTTTGACAAAATATTAGTCAAAAAAGCAGTCATCAGGAATAATGACGACAATACTACAATCGCACTTTTCCCATCCAGTGACACTACCAGTTCATTAGCCAGATATTGCGCACCCCCGGTCTTTTCCAGAGCCTGTGCCATGGCAATCGAGGCTGCAATCAGCAACACTATCTTGCGGTCAATCGCCCGTGATGCCTGCTCGATATTAAGACAGCCACAGATCAGCATTGCCAGCGCCCCGACCACCGCTGAAATCACAATCGGCACCAGCCCCAAAGCTGCCGCCAGCACCACCAAAACAAATGTTGCAAAGGCCTTGTTGGCTTTGGTGAAAGCCCTGATAGTGGTAACATTACCTTCCAGCACCATCAGGTCACGATTCAACCGCAATTTGCGAATGGCATGGCGCGGCCCGGCGATCAGCAACACATCACCAGGGCGCAGCCTGATCCGGTCCATGGCCAGCCTTTTCATTCGTCTTTGCCTTTGCACCCCCACCAGATGGCAACCTGTACGATCAAAAAAAGCCTCATCCCGCACCATTCTGCCAGACAGCCGGGACCCGGTAGCGATTGCAGCTTCCACCACATACAGGTTTTCCTCACCCGCCTTTAACCGCAGCAATTTCATTACCGCATCCCGGCTGCCGGCAATATGCACATGATCTCCCGCTTCCAGCACTACATTCTGAAAAGGTGGCAACAGCACATTTTCAGCCCTGATGACATTCAGCACCGAAACATTGATCAGACTTTTGAACAACCCGCCCCGGTTCTCCTCACCGCGCAATGGATGATTATTGGTGATATCCAGTCGGGCCAGAAACTGCGTGCCGGATTTTCTGACTCGCTGTTTTTTCCTGTCCTTGACATCAGACAACAGCCACGGCATCACCAGCCAGACATAAAGCGAGCCGACAACAGCCAAAATGATACCTGGCATGAACAGGTCAAAGAACCCTATTTCTATTCCAGAATGGCTATTGGCAAGCCCGGCCACCAGCAGATTGGTTGATGAACCAACCATGGTCGTCATACCGCCAAGAATGGTAATATATGACAAGGGCAGCAGCATCGAACTGGCACCTGGCCCATAGCGATTGGCCAGTGCTGATACGATCGGGATAAAGATCACCACAACCGGCGTATTATTCAAAAACGCGCTAAGAACCCCCGCTGCGGCAATAATCAGCCAGATGAGCTTTTTTGCATGCGAGCGCCGCGATGCTGACAGAATTTGCATAATCCCGTCCATGGCCCCTGATTGCTGCAACCCCTGCCCGATCACCAGCAGCGCCAGAATGGTTATCAGTGCCGGATTGGCAAAACCGGACAACAGGCCGGAAGCATCCAGCAGGTTTTCACCTGCAGGTGACAATAAGGGGAATATCTGGAAAAACACCAGCAACATTGCAATAACCGCCAGCGCCGTTACTTCAATAGAAACGATCCCGGTAGCAAACAAAACCACCGCCGCGCCCACAATTGCGAATGTAATCCACATGTGCATGAGCTGGATTGTATCAGATAATTATTCTTGAGGGCAGATTATTTCTGTAGTGTTTCATATTTTGTCTGAATTACAACCACAAAAATAAAAGCATTAATATCAATCAGTTAAACTATAGCCTCTGCTTCCATAAGAAGCAGAAACACTATTGTTATATTAACAAATCAGAATAACAAAACCATCACCCCGATTTGCGCCGCATGACATCAATCACCTTGCATTCATTCAGATCACCTTCACCTGCATATTCCAGCGCCTGAAAGCAGTCTGCTGCCAATACGCCAAAGTCTGAAGATACACCAAGCCCGCCTGCCAGCCTGACACCATAAAGCGCATCCTTCAGCCTCAGATTTCCGGTGAAGATAATGTCGCTGCCATGCCTGCCTGCAACCATTCGCTGCGTATTGCGCACAACCTGCGGGGAAGCTGCCTGGCCATCTCCAATGGCTCCAACCACCTGATCCATATCCAGCCCGGCTGCCTCGGCCATAACCAGACCTTCAGCCGCAGCTGCAATCTGCACAGCACCCATCAGGTTAATTATCAGCTTGAAGGCAGTTCCAGCTCCCACATCACCAAAATGTATTATCTGGCCAGCAACAGGCATCAGGTATTTTCGGGCATTATCCAGATCATTCTTGTCAGCCCCGACAAACAGCCCCAGCCTGCCAGCTGCGGCATCATCGGGCAAACCGGTAACTGGAGCATCAATATAGCTCACACCCCTTTGTCTGGCCAAGTCAGAAAGTTGCTCAACCCAGTCTTTTGAAAGGGTTGAACATTCAATCAGCATAGCCCCTGGTTCCGCACCGGCCAGGGCGCCATCATCACCCAGCCATATGGCGCGTGAAGCTTCATTATCAGCCACCATGGAAAACACGACTTTGGCTCCGCGCACAGCCTCACGCGGTGTATTGGCGGTTTTGGCACCCTGTTTGACCAGCTCGTCACAGCGCTCAGCTGTGCGATTATATACTGTCATGTCAAACCCGGCCTTCAACAGGCATGCAGCCATGCCGCATCCCATATTGCCCAACCCCAAAAACGCTATCTTCTCCATTGTCCTGTCCTTTGCTTTCCACATAAAAAAAGCCGCCCGGTGAGGGGCGGCCTGTTTCGCGGAAGTTTTCCTTCCGCTATGTAAAGGGCACCGCCCTAATTCTT
>JALXCV010000096.1 GCA_026990765.1 Hyphomicrobiales bacterium
GTCGCTGGGTATCAATCTCAAGCAGCTTTATGGCCAGACTGAAGCGGGAGTTTACATTACCAATCAGCCTGATGCCGAGATATATGCTGATACGGTGGGAAAACCTCTGGACGGGATTGAGGTGAAGATTGCTGAATCAGGTGAGGTGATGTATCGCTCACCGGGCGTATTCAAGGAATATTACAAAAACAGCGATGCCACAAAGGATACCAAGACCGAAGATGGCTGGGTGCATTCAGGCGATGCTGGATTGTTTGATGAAAACGGGCATTTGAAGATCATTGACCGGGCCAAGGATGTCGGACATCTCAATGACGGCACCATGTTCCCGCCGAAATATATCGAAAACAAGCTGAAATTCTTTCCCAATATCAAGGAAGCTGTTGCCTATGGTGACGGGCGCGATTTTGCTACCTGTTTCATCAATATTGATCTGGTGGCGGTTGGTTCATGGGCTGAGCGCAATAATGTTTCTTATGCCTCATATCAGGAGCTGGCGGCCAATCCTGAAGTCTATAAAATGATCGAATCCAATGTTGATGCGGTGAACCGGGAACTGGCGGGTGAAGATCTGGTTTGCGGTGCACAGATCAAGCGGTTCCTGATCCTGCACAAGGAGCTGGACCCTGATGATGGTGAAATTACCCGTACCGCCAAGGTTCGCCGCCCGACCGTGGCTGAACGCTACAAGGTGCTGATCGATGCACTTTATGACGAGGCGGTTTCCAATCAGTTCATCAAGACTGAAATGACATTTGAAGATGGTCGCAAGGGGGTGGTTGAAGGTGATGTCAAAATCTGTGACATGACAATTTATCCACCTGTGAAAGCGACAGGGGAGGTGGCAAAATGAGCCAGGAGATAAAACCGGGTGAAGTGCTGCTGGAGCTTGAAGATGTGTCCCTGTCATTTGGCGGGGTGCGGGCCATCAAGAATGTTGGATTTAATATTAAAAGGGGCGAGATAAGAGCGATTATCGGACCAAATGGCGCCGGCAAGACCTCTATGCTTAATGTTATTAACGGGTTCTATCATCCCCAGGAAGGCACCATCACCTATAAGGGGGTGCACCGCAAAAACATGCGGCCCTATGTAGCGGCAACCCAAGGGATTGCCCGGACATTTCAGAATGTTGCATTATTCAAGGGAATGTCGACGCTGGATAATATCATGTCAGGCCGCACCTTGAAGATGCACAGGAATTTCTTGTGGCAGATGCTGTATTACGGACCGGCACGGCGCGAGGAGATGCAGCATCGTGAACGGGTTGAACATGTAATCGACTTTCTGGAAATTGCCCATATCAGGCGAACTCCGGTTGGCCGTCTGCCATATGGTTTGCAAAAGCGGGTTGAACTGGCGCGGGCGTTGGCGATGGAGCCGGAATTGCTGCTGCTGGATGAGCCGATGGCGGGGATGAACCTGGAAGAAAAAGAAGACATGTCGCGCTATATTCTGGAAGTGAATGACGAGTTCGGCATGACCATTGCGCTGATTGAACATGATATTTCGGTGGTGATGGATTTGTCTGACAGGATTGTGGTGCTTGATCATGGCGAGAAAATTGCTGATGGGACACCTGCTGAAGTATCGGCTGATCAGGATGTTATTGATGCCTATCTTGGCGTGGCGCATTAGGGGGTGAGGCATGGAAACATTATATAATATATTCATCGACCCGTTCGTGCAGATGTTTGGTGCACCTGACTTTCTCATGCAGGTTTTGTGGGAAGGCTTTGTTTCGGGAACACTTTATGCGCTGATTGCACTGGGCTTTGTGCTGATCTTCAAGGCCTCTGGTGTATTCAACTTTGCCCAGGGCATCATGGTGGTGTTTGCTGCCCTGACACTGGTTGGTCTTTATTCACTTGGAATGCCGGCCTATGTGGCGCTGGTGCTGACTATCGGCGTTATGGGATTGCTGGCGGTTTCGGTGGAGCGGCTGGTGATGCGAAAACTGGTCAATCAGCCTGATATTATCCTGTTCATGGCAACTATCGGGCTTACCTATTTCCTGATCGGGCTGGGTGAATTCATTTTTGGCGGCGAGCCGAAAAAGATGATTGCTGATGAACTGGGCCTGCCGGGCGGCTCAATGGATTTTGAGGTGTTTGGCGGGGTGCTGATCCTGGAAAACCGCGATATTGCAGCAGCAGTAATTGCTGCGGTGCTGGTTGCAGCCTTGTGGTTCTTCTTTTCCAAAACCCGGATTGGCCGGGCCTTGCGGGCGGTGGCTGATGATCACCAGGCAGCCTTGTCGGTTGGCATTTCGCTTAACCAGATATGGGCGATCGTCTGGTTTGCTGCCGGGATTGTGGCGCTGGCAACAGGTATTTTATGGGGGGCAAAATCAGAAGTCTCCTTTGCCTTGCAGGTGGTGGCGCTGAAAGCCTTGCCGGTGCTTATTCTTGGCGGTTTCACTTCAATTCCCGGAGCCATTGTTGGCGGGATGATTATCGGGTTGGGTGAAAAACTGTTTGAAATCTACTGGGGCGGTCTGATGGGGGGCGGGGTTGAATCCTGGTTTGCCTATGTGATTGCCCTGATCTTTTTGCTGTTCAGACCGCAAGGTCTGTTTGGTGAAAAGATTATTGAGCGGATATGAGGGGCTAGATAATGTTTTATCGTGAAACCGGGCAATACAAGACCTCATATGAGGCAGATTCATCGATCTTTCCTATTTTGCAGGACCGGATAGGCATCGCCCTGATGCTGATTGTGGCATTTGTGGTGATACCGCTTGCAGGCAATGATTTCTTTTTAAGCTCGATCATGATTCCGTTTCTGATTTTTGCCCTTGCAGCTATCGGGCTGAATATACTTACCGGTTATACCGGGCAGATTTCACTTGGCACCGGTGCCTTCATGGGGGTGGGTGCCTATGCGTGCTATAAGCTGACCACCTATTTTCCTGATGTCAATATTGTGTTGCTGATCCTGTGTTCAGGGTTCTTCTCGGCCTTTATCGGCATGTTGTTCGGTTTGCCATCTTTAAGGATCAAGGGGTTTTACCTGATCGTTACCACCCTGGCAGCGCAGTTCTTTCTGGAATGGGCATTTATCAGGGTTGGCTGGCTGTATAACTACAATGATTCAGGTGCGATTGAGGTGCCTGAAAGAACCGGTTTTGGTCTGGTGCTGACCGGACCTTCAGCAACCCCGACAACTCGTTACATGGTGGTGTTGTGTCTGGTAGTTGCCATGACCTGGGTTGCTTCCAACCTTATTCGTGGTCGCATAGGCCGTTCCTGGATGATGATCAGGGATATGGATATAGCAGCTGAACTGATGGGGGTGCGCCCGCTTTATGCAAAATTGTCGGCCTTTGCCGTTTCATCATTTTATACCGGCGTTGCCGGGGCCATGATGGTGTTTTTCTGGCTTGGGGCAGCAGAAGTTGAAAGTTTTGATGTCAATGAATCATTCTCAATCCTGTTCATGGTCATTCTTGGCGGGCTTGGAAGCTTGATGGGCTCCTTTATGGGGGCTGCCTTTATCTGGATTTTACCGGTTTTGCTGCGGCTTATACCGGAAAGCTTCGGCATTGACATATCTGTGGCAACTCTGGAACATATTAATTTCATGATTGTCGGAGCTCTGATTATCTTCTTTTTGATTGTGGAACCGCATGGGCTGGCCCGTTTGTGGAAGATCGCCAAGGAAAAGCTTCGAACATGGCCATTCCCCTATGCCTAAAACGGGGGTCATTCAAGAGTGCAGCTTATCCCAAAGGGTTGTTCTCATTATAAACCGGCCTTAATGGCTATAAACTCGGGAGGAAAGAAATGAAAAAACTACTTACAACGGCTACGGCTTTGGCTTGTCTTGGTGCCTTTGCAGCAGCAAGCATTCCAGCCAGCGCAGAAGATATGCTTTACATTCCATCGCTCAGCTATCGCACCGGACCATTTGCCGGTGGTGGCACACCCTATGCCAATGGCTTTGCCGATTATATGAATATGCTCAATGAACGCGATGGCGGTATTGGCGGGGTTAAAGTGGTGGTTGAGGAATGCGAAACCAGCTACAAATCGCAAAAAGGCGTTGAATGTTATGAAGCAACCAAGGGCAAGGGTGCTCTGGTTTATTCTCCATTATCCACCGGCATCACCCTGCAACTGGTGCCAAAGGCACCGGTTGACAAGATTCCGCTTTTGACCATGGGCTATGGCCTGTCGGCGGCAGCGATTGGTGAAAAGTTCCCATGGGTGTTCAACTATCCGACAACCTATTGGAGCCAGTTGTCATCAATTCTCAAATATGTTGATTCCAAAGGTGGCATAAAGGGTAAAAAGGTTGGCTTCCTCTATCTTGATGTTGGCTATGGCAAGGAACCAATTCCCTTGCTGGATTCACTGTCCAAGAAGATGGGCTTCAGCCTGAAAAAATATCCGGTTGGCGTGAAAGAAATGCAGTCGCAGTCTTCACACTGGCTGAAAATCAGGAAAGACCGTCCTGACTGGGTGATCATGTGGGGCTGGGGTGCAATGAACTCTACTGCCATCAAGGAAGCGGCCAAAATTCGCTTCCCGCTTGATCATTTCATCGGTAACTGGTGGTCTGGTGCCCATGCTGACCTGCGCCCGGTTGGTGCTACCGGCAAAGGTTATCTGGCAGCCAATTTCTCCGGCATCGGCACCAGCTTCCCGGCTGTTCAGGATGTGATCAAATATGTGGTTGACAAGGGCAAGTCACAGGTCAAGTCAAAGGATCTGGTTGGCGATGTGCTTTATAATCGCGGTCTGTTCAATGCGGTTGTGACATCTGAAGCTGTCCGGGCTGCCCAGAAGATCAGTGGCAAGAAGGTAATTACTGGCGCTGATATGCGTGATGGTCTGGAAGCCTTTGATATTAGTGCAGCCCGCCTGAAAGAACTGGGGCTTGAAGGTTTCACTGCTCCGATCAAGGCATCATGCAAGGATCATGAAGGTTCTGGCGCTG
>JALXCV010000097.1 GCA_026990765.1 Hyphomicrobiales bacterium
GTTATGCCTGGTGACAATGTGACTTTTGAAGTTGAACTGATTACCCCGATTGCCATGGAAGACAAGCTGCGTTTCGCTATCCGCGAAGGTGGCCGTACAGTTGGCGCCGGTGTTGTCGCTGGAATTATTGAGTAACAAGACCTTGAAAGAGCTGATGCGAATGCCAAAATATAGTAATTCGCGTCGCTCTTTCTTGAGGTATAGGGGTGTAGCTCAGTTGGTAGAGCGACGGTCTCCAAAACCGTAGGTCGGGGGTTCGAGACCCTCCGCCCCTGCCATTCAGGCCAGTTTTTGGTTTTTGTGGTGCCCGTAATGGCAAAGGAAAAGAAGATGGCAAAGTACAATCCGCTGCAATTTATCCAGCAGGTTCGTTCTGAAACGGCAAAAGTTGCGTGGCCTACACGCAATGAAACTTTCATCACCTCTATAATGGTGTTGATGATGGTTGTGGCCGCGGCGCTTTTCTTTCTTGGTGTGGATGCAATTTTGCGATGGCTGGTAAACACATTTGTGTTTGGCGGTTCAATTTTTTGATGTGGCTTGGCGGTTAAATAAATTATGGCGAAACGCTGGTATATAGTGCACGCATATTCGAACTTTGAAAAAAAGGTGGCTGAATCGATCAAGGAACAGATTGAGAGCACCGGCCTGCAGGATTCGTTTGATGAAGTGCTGGTTCCTGTTGAGGAAGTGATTGAAATGCGTCGCGGACGCAAGGTTGCCAGTGAAAGACGTTTCTTTCCAGGTTACGTTCTGGTGAAAATGGAGATGAATGATCAGGCCTATCATCTGGTCAAGAATACTCCCAAGGTTACCGGATTTCTGGGATCGGACAACAAGCCCAAACCTATCAGTGATGCAGAAGCAGGCCGTATTCTAAATCAGGTACAGGAAGGTGTTGAGGCACCGCGCCCGACGGTTTCTTTCGAAATTGGCGAGCAGGTCAAGGTATCCGACGGTCCTTTTGCCTCGTTTAACGGTCTGGTAGAAGAAGTTGATGAAGAACGCGGCAGGCTCAAGGTTGCCGTGTCTATTTTCGGTCGGGCAACCCCGGTCGAGTTGGAGTATGGACAGGTCGAAAAAATCAGTTGATCAACCTGTTCTTGACTGGTGGGAGGCGACAATAACCCCGTATTTCTTTGTAGCGGGAATTGAAACCGGACCACTAACCTCAAAACAGCCTTTTGGCAAAGAGGAATAAAATGGCAAAGAAGATTGATGGTTACATCAAATTGCAGGTCCCGGCGGGGCAGGCAAATCCGTCACCGCCCATTGGCCCGGCACTGGGTCAGCGCGGTGTTAATATTATGGAATTCTGCAAGGCTTTCAATGCGGTAACGCAAAAGGCCGAGCCGGGTTCTCCTATCCCTACACTTATTACAGTGTATGCTGACAAGTCTTTCACATTTGTGATGAAGACACCACCTGCATCCTATTATCTCAAGCAGGCAGCAAAGCTGAAAAAAGGCAGTGGCGAGCCGGGCCGTGAAGTGGCTGGCAAGGTTACCATGAAGCAGGTCAAAGAGATTGCCGAAAAGAAAATGGTTGATCTTAATGCCCGTGATATTGATCAGGCAGCGAAAATTATCGCTGGAACAGCCCGTTCCATGGGCCTGGAAGTAGTGGGGTAACGGACATGGCTAAAATTGGTAAAAGATTAAAGAAGGCTATTGAAGGTCTTGATCGCGACAAGGTTTATGGCGTTGAAGAGGCTATCAAGCTGATCAAGGAACGCGCTACTGCCAAATTTGATGAAACAATTGAAGTTGCACTGAATCTAGGTGTTGATCCACGTCACTCTGACCAGATGGTTCGCGGTGTGGTTCAGCTTCCTTCAGGTTCTGGACGGACGGTTCGTGTTGCTGTATTTGCACGCGAAGACAAGGCCAAGGAAGCGCTTGAAGCTGGTGCAGATGTGGTTGGTGCCGAAGATCTGGTTGAACAGGTGCAAAAGGGCAAGATTGATTTTGACCGGGTTATTGCAACGCCGGACATGATGCCTCTGGTTGGTCGTCTTGGCAAGGTGCTTGGGCCACGCGGCTTGATGCCTAATCCCAAAGTTGGCACAGTGACACCTGATGTTACCAAGGCTGTTAAGGAAGCCAAGGGCGGTTCAGTTGAATTCCGGGTTGAAAAAGCCGGTATCGTGCATGCCGGTGTTGGCAAGGCAAGTTTTGCTGATGACGCTCTCAAAGCAAATGTGAAGGCATTTGTTGATGCAGTGCTTAAAGCCAAACCTTCTGGAGCCAAAGGCTCTTATATGAAGAAAGTTTCCATGAGTTCCACCATGGGTCCTGGCCTTGAAGTGGATCTTGGCAGCATTACGGACTGATTGGTTCTGGTGCTGTTGAAAAGTTAAAGAGTTTCGGGCCGGAAGGGTGTTAAAACCTTTCCGGTGCGATTTGCTGCAAAGGGTATCTTTTGCAGCAGACCTGTCCGAGATTGCAGGCGCTGACCAAGTATTTGATCGGCTTAAAAGCAAGTAGCCTGCATGAGATGGTGTCCAGACCGGTTTTTCGGTTTGAACCTCGTTATTCGCCTGACCAACCTTAAAAAGGGTTGCAAGGGGGACAGGCAAGTGAGCTCCGTTGTTGCAAGCGGTCTTGCCTGCCTTGAATGGTTGGTAAGTAGTTTGCGCAGCGGGTAGTCCAAACGGTTCCCTGTAGCCAGTATTTCTGGGGGCAGGGATCAAAAAGGAGAAAGAGCAAGTGGATAGAGCACGAAAAGAAGAGCTCGTTGCATCGCTCGGCACCAACTTCAAAGAAGCTGGTGTGATCGTTGTATCCCACAATCTTGGTCTGACTGCCATGCAGATGAATGATCTGCGCGGCAAGATGGCTGAGGCGGGAGCTACTGTTAAAGTAGCCAAAAACCGTCTTGTGAAACTTGCTCTTGCAGGCACTGATGCTGAAGGCATCACGGATTTGTTTGAGGGACCAACCTTCCTTGCGTTTTCGCAAGACCCGGTTGCTGCTCCCAAAACTATCGCGGATTTTGCCAAGAAAAATGACAAGCTGGTCATTCTTGGTGGTGCGATGGGTAACACAATTCTTGATGACAATGGCGTCAAGGCACTTGCTGCATTGCCGTCGCTTGATGAATTGAGAGCGAAACTTGTTGGTATGATCCAGACACCTGCTACCCGCGTTGCTGCGGTTACCCAGGCGCCTGCCGGTCAGCTTGCAAGGGTGATCAAGGCCTATGCTGACAAGAGTGAAGCCGCTTAAGGCGAAAATGTTAAACAAACCAATGGTTCAAACCAATATTATAAAGAGAGAAAAAAATGGCTGATCTTGAAAAAATCGTAGAAGATCTTTCCAGCTTGACTGTTATGGAAGCAGCTGAGCTTTCAAATATGCTTGAAGAAAAATGGGGCGTTTCTGCCGCTGCACCGGTTGCTGTGGCCGCCGCTGGTGGTGGTGAAGCTGCTGCTGAAGAAGAAAAAACTGACTTTGATGTTATTCTGGCTTCATTTGGTGCCAAGAAAATCAACGTCATCAAGGAAGTTCGTGGCATCACCGGTCTTGGTCTGAAAGAAGCCAAGGAACTGGTTGAAGGCGCTCCAAAAACTGTCAAGGAAGCCTGCCCGAAAGAAGAAGCAGAAGAAATCAAGAAGAAACTCGAAGAAGCCGGCGCTACAGTCGAACTCAAGTAGTTTTCTCAATGATTACAGATGCGATGGGCTTGCGGGTCCATCGCATCTGAAAAATATGTGTTTGTAAATTTAAGAATTACAGGCGGTTGGTGCGTTTCTCTGGAATGGATCCAATGATTTTGCCGCCATCAAATGTTAGATAGACGCTTCACTTACGAAGGAATAAAAATGTCGCAAACGGTCATGGGACGCAAAAGGGTTCGCAAGTTTTTCGGTAATATAGCCGAAGTAACACAAATGCCTAACCTTATCGAGGTTCAAAAAGAATCTTACGATAATTTCCTGCAAGTCAAAGAGCCTGAAGGCGGACGAATTGATAATGGCATTCAGGCTGTATTCAAGTCGGTATTTCCAATCTCTGATTTTGCCGGGCAGGCAATGATCGAGTTTGTCCGATATGAATTTGAACCACCCAAATATGACACTGATGAGTGCCAGCAGCGCGGCATGACCTATTCGGCACCGCTGAAAGTGACATTGCGCCTGATCGTATTTGAAATTGACCCGGATACAGAAGCAAAGTCAGTCAAGGACATCAAGGAACAGGATGTCTATATGGGCGACATGCCGCTGATGACTGATAATGGTACATTTATCGTCAATGGAACCGAACGGGTTATTGTATCACAGATGCACCGCTCACCCGGCGTGTTCTTTGATCATGATCGCGGCAAGAGCCATTCATCAGGAAAGCTGTTATTCTCGGCAAGAATCATTCCTTATCGCGGCTCATGGCTGGATTTTGAATTTGATGCCAAGGATATCTTGCATGTACGCATTGACCGGCGTCGCAAATTGCCGGTAACCACTCTGCTTTATGCTCTGGGTCTGGACAGTGAAGAAATTCTGGACCAGTTTTACACCAACATCACCTACAAGAAGGTGAAAGATGGCTGGCGCACGGCATTTGATCCCGATAGATTTGCCGGGTTGAAACCGACAGTCAATCTGGTCAATGCCAAAACCAGGGAAGTTGTGGTTGAAGCTGGTAACAAGATTACTCCAAGGCGTGCCAAGAAACTGGCTGAAGAGGGGCTGAAAGAGCTGCTTTTTACCAATGAAGACATGTATGGCACCTATATAGCCAAGGAAATGGTCAATCCTGAGAATGGCTTCATCTATGCTGAGGCTGGCGATGAGATTGATGAAGAACTGCTCAACTCGCTGGTTGAAGCAGGTTACAAGACTTTGGAACTTCTCGATATCGACCATGTTACCAAGGGTGCCTATCTGCGTAATACGCTGAAAGTCGACAAGGCTGGTGCCTATGACAATGCGCTTTTGGAAATCTACCGGGTGATGCGTCCTGGTGAACCACCAACGCGTGAAACCGCTGAAGCGCTGTTCCATGGGCTGTTTTCTGATCCTGAACGCTATGATCTGTCAGCTGTTGGCCGGGTGAAGATGAATATGCGGCTTGATCTGGATGCTCCAGATACATTGCGCACGCTGAGAAGAGAAGACATTCTGGCTGTAGTGACCACACTTGCTGGCCTTCGTGATGGTCGCGGCAATATTGATGATATTGACCATCTGGGCAATCGCCGGGTTCGCTCGGTGGGTGAATTGATGGAGAACCAGTATCGTATTGGGCTTATCCGTATGGAACGGGCCATTAAAGAGCGGATGAGCTCGGTTGATATTGATACGGTGATGCCGCAGGACATGATCAATGCCAAGCCGGCAGCTGCTGCTGTCAGGGAGTTTTTTGGTTCATCACAGCTGTCACAATTTATGGATCAGACGAACCCGTTGTCTGAAATCACCCATAAACGCCGCCTGTCGGCACTGGGGCCTGGTGGTCTGACACGTGAACGGGCAGGGTTTGAGGTTCGTGACGTACATCCGACCCATTATGGCCGCATATGTCCGATTGAAACTCCTGAAGGACCAAATATTGGTCTTATCAACTCACTGGCGACTTATGCCAGGGTGAACCAGTATGGCTTCATTGAAACACCTTATCGCAAGGTTGAAGATGGCCGGGTGACTGATGAGGTCAATTACCTGTCAGCCATGGAGGAAAACAAATATCATATTGCCCAGGCAAATGTGCACCTGAATGTTAATAATGAGTTTGATGAAGAACTCATCAATTTGCGCCATCAGGGTGATGTGCATCTGGAACCATCTGAAAAGGCAGATTATGTTGATGTGTCGCCCAAGCAGCTGGTGTCGGTTGCTGCTGCGCTCATCCCTTTCCTGGAAAATGATGACGCCAACCGCGCGCTCATGGGATCAAACATGCAGCGTCAGGCTGTGCCACTGGTGAAAGCTGATGCGCCTCTGGTTGGCACCGGCATGGAAGCTGTTGTGGCTCGTGATTCAGGGGCTGCCATTACGGCCCGCCGGGCGGGTATTGTTGATCAGGTTGATGCCAAGCGTATTGTTATTCGCGCCACGGAAGAAACCGATCCGACAAAATCCGGTGTTGATATTTACACCATGCGCAAATTCCAGCGTTCCAACCAGAACACCTGTATCAACCAGCGCCCGTTGGTTCGGATCGGTGAACGGGTAAGGGAAGGTGAAGTAATTGCTGATGGGCCATCGACCGAGCTGGGTGATCTGGCACTTGGCCAGAATGTCCTGGTGGCGTTTATGCCATGGAATGGTTACAATTTTGAAGATTCGATCTTGCTGTCTGAGCGTATGGTTCGCGATGATGTGTTTACCTCAATCCATATTGAGGAATTCGACGTCATGGCGCGTGATACCAAGCTTGGGCCGGAAGAAATCACTCGCGACATTCCAAATGTCGGTGAAGAAGCCCTGAAAAACCTTGATGAAGCAGGCATTGTTTATATTGGTGCCCAGGTTCATCCCGGCGATATTCTTTGTGGCAAGATTACACCAAAGGGTGAAAGCCCGATGACACCGGAAGAAAAGCTTTTGCGTGCCATCTTTGGTGAAAAAGCATCCGATGTTCGCGATACCAGCCTGAAACTGCCTCCAGGAGTTGCCGGGACAGTGGTTGAGGTACGTGTGTTCAACCGGCATGGTATTGACAAGGATGAACGCGCACTGGCTATTGAGCGTGAAGAAATTGAACGTCTGGCCAAGGACAGGGATGATGAAAAAGCCATTCATGATCGCAACTCCTATGGACGCCTTTTTGATTATCTTTTGGGCAAGAAAGCCTCTGGCGGTCCAAAGGGTCAAAAGATTGAAGGCAAACTGACGGCTGAAATTCTGGAAGACCTGCCTCGTTCTCAATGGTGGAATATAGCACTGGCCGACGAAAAAGAGCTGGCTGAGCTGGAAGCCATGCGCGAACAGTATGAAGAGTCCAAACAGCGTCTTGAAGACCGGTTCCTTGACAAGGTTGAAAAATTGCAGCGCGGGGACGAGCTTCCTGCCGGTGTGATGAAAATGGTCAAGGTGTTTGTGGCTGTTAAGCGTAAAATTCAGCCTGGTGACAAAATGGCTGGCCGGCATGGCAACAAGGGTGTGGTTTCAATTATCATGCCACAGGAAGACATGCCGTTCCTTGCCAATGGTCAGCCGGTTGATGTGGTTCTGAACCCGCTTGGCGTGCCATCGCGAATGAATGTCGGGCAGATTCTTGAAACCCATCTTGGCTGGGCTTGCGCCGGTCTGGGTGTCAAGATTGACAAAATGCTGGAAGAATATCGCGAGACTCATCAGCTTGAGCCAATCCGCAAGGAAATCAAGGAGATTTATGGCGACCATGAGTTGCTGGATACGCTTGATGATGACGAATTTGTGGATTTTGCAGAAGGGCTGACAAAAAAGGGTCTGTCGATTGCAACTCCGGTTTTCGACGGGGCGCATGAAGGCGATATTTCTGATCTGCTGGAAAGGGCCGGGTTTAATCGCTCCGGTCAGGAACAGCTTTATGATGGTCGCACCGGTGAAGCTTTTGACCGTGAAGTAACTGTTGGCTACATCTACATTCTGAAATTGCACCATCTGGTGGATGACAAGATCCATGCCCGCTCAATCGGGCCATATTCGCTTGTTACCCAGCAGCCACTTGGCGGCAAGGCACAGTTTGGTGGCCAGAGGTTTGGTGAAATGGAAGTGTGGGCACTTGAGGCTTATGGTGCCGCCTATACATTGCAGGAAATGCTGACGGTCAAATCAGATGATGTTGCCGGCAGGACAAAGGTCTATGAAGCCATTGTTC
The DNA here is from genome assembly GCA_026990765.1 of Hyphomicrobiales bacterium. Classification (GTDB taxonomy): domain Bacteria; phylum Pseudomonadota; class Alphaproteobacteria; order Rhizobiales; family Aestuariivirgaceae; genus JALWJW01. Next base: position 7,806 of record JALXCV010000097.1, read on the forward strand.
GCGGTGATGACTCGTTTGAAGCCGGGGTTCCTGAAAGTTTCAATGTTCTGGTCAAGGAAATCCGTTCCCTTGGGCTTAATGTTGACCTGCTGAACACCCTTGGTGAGTAATTTGGCGTTTTTTGCGCATAAGAAATATGAATCCGAAAGCACCGCCACAGACAACGGTGCAATAAAAGGAGTACTGACCCGATGAATCAAGAGGTCATGAACGTATTTAACCCGGCTGGCCCGGCACAGACATTTGATCAGATCAGGATTTCGATCGCATCGCCTGAAAAAATCCTGTCATGGTCATTCGGTGAAATCAAGAAGCCGGAAACCATCAATTACCGTACTTTCAAACCAGAAAAGGACGGGCTTTTCTGCTCGCGCATCTTTGGTCCGATGAAGGACTATGAGTGTTTGTGCGGCAAGTACAAGCGGATGAAGTACAAGGGCATTATCTGCGAAAAATGCGGGGTTGAGGTAACACTTGCCAAGGTTCGCCGTGAACGTATGGGCCATATTGATCTGGCCGCTCCGGTTGCGCATATCTGGTTCCTGAAGTCACTGCCCAGCCGTATCGGGCATTTGCTTGACATGACGCTGAAAGAAATTGAGCGGGTCTTGTATTTCGAAAGCTACATTGTGCTTGAACCTGGTCTGACGCCGATGAAGATGCACCAGCTTTTGTCAGAAGAAGAATTCATGACCGCCCAGGATGAATATGGGGTGGACGGATTTACCGCTTCTATCGGTGCTGAAGCCATTCGTGAAATTCTGGCTGCTATTGATCTGGAAAAACTGGCAGCTGATCTTCGGGTGGAAATTGCTGAATCAACCACTGAGCTCAAGCCCAAGAAACTGGCCAAGCGCCTGAAAGTGGTTGAAGCCTTTATCACATCGGGCAACAAGCCGGAATGGATGATCATGACGGTTGTTCCGGTCATTCCACCAGAATTGCGCCCGCTGGTGCCACTTGATGGTGGCAGGTTTGCAACTTCTGATCTTAATGACCTGTATCGCCGGGTTATCAACCGCAATAATCGCCTGAAAAGACTGATTGAACTGCGTGCTCCTGATATTATCATTCGAAATGAAAAACGCATGTTGCAGGAATCTGTGGATGCCCTGTTTGATAATGGGCGCCGGGGCAGGGTGATTTCGGGTGCCAACAAGCGTCCGCTGAAATCACTGTCTGACATGCTCAAGGGCAAGCAGGGCCGGTTCCGCCAGAACCTGCTCGGCAAGCGTGTTGACTATTCAGGTCGTTCGGTAATCGTGGTTGGCCCGGAACTCAAACTGCATCAATGCGGTCTGCCCAAGAAAATGGCTCTGGAGCTGTTCAAGCCGTTTATTTATTCGCGGCTTGATGCCAAGGGACTGTCTACTACGGTCAAACAGGCCAAGAAACTGGTTGAAAAGGAAAAGCCGGAAGTTTGGGATATTCTTGATGAGGTTATCCGCGAACATCCAATTCTTCTCAACCGGGCGCCGACATTGCACCGGCTTGGCATTCAGGGCTTTGAGCCAACACTGGTAGAAGGCAAGGCCATTCAGCTGCATCCACTGGTTTGCGCAGCGTTTAATGCTGACTTTGACGGTGACCAGATGGCGGTTCATGTTCCATTATCGCTGGAAGCACAGCTGGAAGCGCGTGTGCTGATGATGTCTACCAACAATATTCTGCATCCAGCCAATGGTCAGCCGATCATCGTTCCTTCACAGGATATTGTGCTTGGTCTGTATTACATTTCGATGGAAAAACAGAATGAGCCGGGCGAGGGAATGGTGTTTTCCGATATTGCCGAGATTGAACATGCGGTTGATACAGGTGCTGTAAGCCTGCATGCAAAGGTCAAGGCGCGGTTCAACTATCTGGATGATGAAGGCAACCAGATTTCAAAGATATTTGATACTACGCCAGGTCGTCGCATTCTGGCTGAACTGATACCAAAAGTACCCGGTATTTCACTTGATCTTTGCAACAGGCTGCTGACCAAAAAAGAAATCTCGAACATGATTGATGAGGTCTATCGCCATTGCGGACAGAAAGAGACAGTCATTTTCTGTGACCAGATCATGGGACTTGGTTTCAAACACGCATTCAAGGCCGGTATTTCGTTTGGTATGGATGATATGGAAATCCCTGATACCAAGGAAAAACTGGTAAGTGAAACCCGTGAGCTGGCCAAGGAATATGAACAGCAATATATTGACGGGCTGATCACCAAGGGTGAAAAATACAACAAGGTTGTTGATGCCTGGGCCAAGTGCACAGACAAGGTTGCCGATGAAATGATGGCCAGAATCTCTTCTGTCCAGATTGATGAGGAAACCAAGCGGGAAAAACCGGTCAATGCGGTTTACATGATGGCCCACTCCGGGGCGCGTGGTTCCCCGGCCCAGATGAAACAGCTGGCTGGTATGCGTGGACTTATGGCCAAGCCTTCCGGTGAGATCATTGAAACTCCGATTGTCTCCAACTTCAAGGAAGGCCTGACAGTGCTTGAGTACTTCAACTCAACGCATGGTGCCCGTAAAGGTCTGGCTGATACAGCGCTTAAAACTGCCAACTCCGGTTATCTCACCCGCCGTCTGGTCGATGTGGCGCAGGATTCAATTATCACTGAATATGATTGCGGTACTGAAAAGCACATTACTGCCAGACCGCTGGTTGATTCAGGCGAAGTTATTGCCTCAATTGGTTCGCGTGTACTTGGGCGCCATCCGGTGGAAGATGTTGTGCATCCTGAAACCGGTGAGATTCTGGCCGTTGCCGGCGAGGAAATCCAGGAAGAACAGGTTGCAGCTATTGAGGAAGCCAAGGTTGTTGAAATCAAGATCCGGTCGGTTCTGACATGCGAAACCAAACGCGGCGTTTGTGCCAAATGTTATGGCCGTGACCTGGCTCGCGGTACGCCGGTCAACCTTGGCGAAGCAGTTGGTGTTATTGCTGCCCAGTCAATTGGTGAACCTGGTACTCAGCTTACCATGCGTACATTCCATATTGGCGGAACGGCCCAGGTGCTTGATGATTCCTATATTGAATCCAACCATGAGGGCATCGTCAAATTCCGTAATCCGGCTCTTATGAAGAACTCGAATGGTGACTATGTCGTCATGCGCCGTAACACTGCCATGATTATCGAAGATGGCAAGGGAAATGAGCGTGCGGTTCACAAGCTGCAATATGGTTCCCGGGTCTTTGTGCAGGAAGGTGATGAAATCAAACGCGGCACCCGCCTGTCAGACTGGGATCCCTATATGCGTCCGGTTCTGACTGATGCTGATGGTACTGTTGAGTTTGAAGATGTGGTTGAAGGTGTGTCTGTCTCTGAAGTGACCGATGAATCAACCGGCATTACCAACCGTGTTGTCATTGACTGGCGGACATCTCCGCGCGGAGCCAATCTGAAACCGGCAATCGTGGTCAAGGACAAGAATGGCGAAGTAATCAAACTCAAGCGCGGCGGTGAAGCACGTTATCTGCTTTCGGTTGATGCTGTGCTTTCAGTTGATCCTGGCAGCAAGGTGAAAGGTGGTGACAGTCTGGCTCGTATTCCTCTGGAAAGTGCCAAGACCCGCGATATTACCGGTGGTCTGCCACGTGTTGCTGAACTGTTTGAAGCCCGCCGTCCAAAGGATAATGCGGTTATTGCTGAAATTTCCGGCATCGTGAAGTTTGGTCGCGACTACAAGAACAAGCGCCGGATTTCAATTATCCCTGAGGACAAGGATCTCGAACAGGTCGATTATCTGATTCCCAAGGGCAAGCATTTACCGGTTCAGGAAGGTGACTTCATTGAAAAGGGTGAATATCTGCTCGATGGGCATCCGGCACCACATGACATTCTTGCCATTAAGGGGGTTGAAGAACTGGCCACCTATCTGGTGAATGAAGTGCAGGAAGTTTACCGACTGCAGGGTGTGGGAATCAATGACAAGCATATTGAAGTTATTGTGCGCCAGATGCTGCAAAAGGCTGAAATTACCGATCCAGGTGACAGTGGTTTGTTGAAGAACGAACAGATTGATGCAATTGATCTGCGGATACTGAATGAAAAGCTGATTGCAGAGAAGAAACGGCCAGTTGAATCAGTTCCGGTTCTGCTGGGTATTACCAAGGCATCGCTGCAAACCCGCAGCTTCATTTCAGCAGCGTCGTTCCAGGAAACCACAAGGGTGCTGACCGAGGCTGCAGTTGCAGGCAAATGCGATACTCTGGAAGGTTTGAAAGAGAACGTCATTGTCGGGCGTCTTATTCCGGCAGGCACAGGCGGAATTCTTTCCAGGTTCCAGGAAATTGCAGACAAGCGTGACGGACTCATCCTGGAGGAACAGGCCAAGCTTGAAAAGGCTGCTGCAAAAGCTGCCGAGAAAGAAGCTGAAGCCATTTTCAAGACCAAGGATGATGCCGAAGATGCTCCACAGGAAGAAACTCCTGAAGGACAATCAGATGAAGCTCCAGAAGCTGATTCCGGTTCTGAAAGCGAATAGTCATTAAGACAATGCCGGTTTTACCGTAAAACTGGTGATGGCAAAAACAATCAGGGCATGTCAGTTATTCTACTGACATGCCCTTTTTGTTTTCTTCTGTCATGCCATTCATGACAATGATGCAGATATCTGGTCGCGCAATTGTGAACGTTTGATCTTGCCACTGGCAGTGTGGGGCAGGCGGGGGATGAAATGATATTCATGCGGGACCTTGTAGGCAGCCAGATATTTTTTAGCATGTGCCCTGACGTCTTCAATATCAGGTTTGTCGCCATGGCAGACAAGAAATGCGGCCATGATTGAAACATTATTGGCAAGGTTCACCTGAACAACCCCTGCCTGATGAATATTCGGGTGGTTGCAGAGTACTGCTTCAACCTCTACCGGTGAAACCCGATAGCCCATGGCATTCATCATGTCATCATTGCGGCCAGTGAACCAGATATAGCCATCATCATCCATGGATGCTGTATCACCGGTAATGAACCAGTTGCCGCGATACATTGCCTGTTCTTCAATCGGGCGTTTCCAATAGCCAAGCATCAGGCCTGGATCAGTGCGGTGAACGCCAATCACACCTGTGGTGTTTCTGGCAACGGGCTTTGTGCTGCCGGTTTGTGGCAAAATGGCAATTGAGCGACCGGTTTGCGGCTTGCCGGGTGAACCCTGTCTGCCGTTGCTTTTCGGGGAGGTGGAAATGTAGGTTGATATTTCGCTCATGCCCAAAGCTTCATATAATCTGGTGCCGGTAGTTTGGTGCCATTGGTCCTCTATGCTTGCCGGTTGTGGTTCACCGGCGGTGAGGCCATGGCGCAATGTTGGCATTTGCAGAGTTTTTGAATCTGCATATTTGAGAATTCGGCGATAAAGAGACGGGACAGCTGCAAAGATACTGGCCTTGTGCTGTCTGATCAGATGCGGCCAGCTGGCTGGCTCGGTCTTGGCTGTACAAATGATGCTGGTGGCGCCATTGGCCCATGGATCGAACAGGCCGGTTCCCAATGTGTAGGTCCAGTTAAAGGCACCGGCATGTAAAAGGCGGTCATTTGCGCAGATATCATACCAGTCGCGGTACATCGGGCGGCGACCCCAGACTGTGCGCTGTGCGTGCAGAACCCCTTTGGGATGGCTGGTGGTGCCGGATGTGTAAATCAGGAATGCCGGGTCATCGGCCCTGGTAGCGCTATAGCCTTGCGGCTGGTTCTGTTTCAGCTTTTTAATTGCGTCATGGTCGATGAGTTTAATGCCGGATGGAAGCTGTTCAATCGGCAAGGTGCCATCTGTGGCAATTGCCGCCGGGGTTGCATCTTCCAAAAGGAAGCTGACTTCCTTGGCGGTTAATTGTGACGATGCCGGGATCGGGACCATTCCGGCGGCATTTGCTGCAAAGAAAACAAGGGCATAATCAAAACAGTTGCCCATGCGGATGAACAGGCGATCAGCCTTGCGCAAACCCATTTTCTGTAAGCCTGCAGCCATGGACAGGATGCGGGTTTCAATCTGGCGGTAGGTCCAGCTTTCCACACCGTCCGTTCCAATGATTACAAGTGCGGTCTTGTCTGGGGTGGTTTTGGCTGATTTGTGGATACAGTAACGGGTCAGATTGAAATCAGATGGCGGCAGTTCACCGGTAAACCCGGGTTTACCAGTGCTGATGGATAAATGCTCTTGCACTTTAAGGTTTCTCATACCATGCGGTTTGTGGCTGGAAACCGAAGGAAGAGATGGTTTTGGGGTATTTGATATGCGACCAGCGGGCCATCCACTGACCAGAGGCGTTATATAGTGGAACCACATAATATCCAGAGGTCAGCAGGCGATCAATATTGCGGGCAGCAGCCACCAGTTGTTCACGGGTTTTTGCAGCCACCAGTTTGCTGATCATCTTGTCAATTGCCGGGTCTGCCACTCCCATATAATTGCGTGTGCCTTCCTGGGTGCGGCCATTGCTGCCCCAATAGAAATTCTGTTCGTTGCCAGGTGACAGGGAATTGTACCAGGTGTTGGGTATCATATCGTAATCATAGGTCTGGCGGCGTTTCTGGAACTGGGCGCTGTCAATCTGTCGAATGGACATTTTAACACCAATCTGGCGCAGGGAACGCTGATAGTGCAGGGCGATCTTTTCCTGATTGCGTGTTTGTACAATGATTTCAAAGACAAGCGGTTTGCCGGTTTTCACATTGGTCAGAACCCGGTTTTTGAACTTCCAGCCGGCAGCCTTTAACTGCATAACGGCTTTGCGCAATTGCTTGCGGTCGCGCCCTGTTGCATCTGATACCGGGTTTTTGAAACTGCCGTCAATAAATTGTGGTTCCAGACTGGCCCCGGCATCTGCCAGCATCTGCTTTTCCAGTTTTCCGGCAGGGCGACCATAGGCAGACAGCTCACTGCGTGAGTAATAACCTTGTGTGCGGTTGAACAGTCCATGATAGAGATTGGCATTGGCCCATTCAAAGTCAAACACTTCAATCAGAGCCTTGCGTACCCGGCTATCGGCAAACACCTCCCGTCTGGTGTTAAAAACCAGAGCAAAGGTGGGTTTGGGAAGCTTGTGGGGAACGATTTCCCTTACAAGTTCAGATTTACCTGAATGCAGGTTGTTATAGGCGGTAGTCCAGATTGACGGGCTGGATTCAAAGCGGATATCTATCAGGTTCTTTTTGAAAGCTTCCAGTGATGACTGGTTATCGCGGAAATATTCAAACCTTACTTCATCAAAATTCCACAGGCCTTTATTGACGGGCAGGTCCTTGCCCCAGTAATCGGGATTTTTCTTGTAGCTTATGCTTTCACCGGGCTTGACCTTGCCGATTCCATAGGGGCCGGATGCGATAATCGGTTTCAGGGTGGTTTTGTCAAAATCATTTTTGCTGAAGAATTTCTTTGATAAAACCGGCATCAAACCAAGGATCAGTGGTAATTCGCGATCAGCGCCATCCAGATGGAATTTGATGGTGTGATCATCGATAACTTCAACCTTTTTAACCTTGGAATAATATGAACGGTGATTGGGGCGGCCCTTTTCGCGCAGGGTTTCAAAGGAAAATACGATATCATCGGCAAGGATTGGGGTATTGTCGGAAAATCTGGCTTTTTTGTTCAAAAAGAAGGTGATGCTGGTGCGGTCATCAGGCATATCCACCTTTTCGGCAATCAGCCCATATAGCGTGAAAGGTTCAGACCGGTTGCGGGCCAGCAGGCTTTCAAAAACATAGGTGCGAAGATCAACTGCGGCCCGGCCCTTGATAATGAAGGGGTTGAGGCTGTCAAAACTTCCAACAACACTTTTGCGGAAAATGCCGCCTTTGGGGGCATCTGG
>JALXCV010000098.1 GCA_026990765.1 Hyphomicrobiales bacterium
CAGGAACCTGCCAACCGGACTGGCTGAATTGCTGCAATAACCCATAAGCTCAGCCCAGGTTGCATAACGGTTCTTTTCTACATCCTGCTTGAAGGCCACAATCAGATTGCGCCCATGGGCCGGATCTACCCCGGTTTCAGCAAAGCTGTGGCGCAGCCTGTGCGCTTTTGCCAGTTCTGCATTGCCCGCATCATGACCGTCAGCAAGCGCCGCATCCATGGCCTCAAGCCGCTCGGTCTTTTCGCTGGCACTAGCTTGCGGGTTATCAGCAATATCATCAATGGCGCGGGCAAAGTCATAATATGCCGCCACATGCGAACGCAACTCCTTGGCTATCAGAAATGAGCCAACCGGGAAATTTTCATCACTGGCCCCCTTGCCGGACGGGGTTTCTATTTTTTGCTGGTTTTTCATCTGATTCTTGCAATGTTGAGCATGGTTTTTACCATATGGCTTTCAGGGTCTGCCAGTTGTTCAATCACGCTAAAATGGTTTTTATCAGGCACGACAACATGTGAGGTGGCAGTGCCGGCCCCGCTCCAGCAGGCAGATATGGTTGCGCTGTTGCGGATGAATTCAGAGCTTTCATCACCGCCAACCCAGCTTTCAAAGCGCTTGTTTTCAGGTGTTGGCCATAAAAGCGGAGATGCCTTGCGAGCGGAATATTCATCAAGCTGTAATTCTGCATTGATTTGAGTGGCAAGAAGCGGGCGCAAGTCAAATATTCCTGAAATGCTCAACCCGGTATTCACCAGATCAGCCGGCAAACCCATCTCGTGCCAGTCACTGGCCAGCATTGCCGCTGCCAGATGTCCTCCGGCTGAATGGCCGGTAACAATCAGCTTGCGCCGGTATGTTCGCCAGCTCCAGGCACATAATAGCCGGATTTCAGTAATAATGTCAGTGATATGCACTTGTGGACAAAGCGAATAGGATGGCATCAGGACATTCAGGCCATGGGCATTGAACCCGGCTGCCAGATGCGAGAAGTATGATTTGTCCAGAGCTTTCCAGTATCCGCCATGAATGAAAATCACAATCGGACCTTTGCGGTCCCTGTCAGGTCGAAACATGTCGCAACGCTGGCGTGGCATGTCACCATAGGCAAGATCAATATCGCAATTACTATTATTGCGGTATTTTTGCGCCTGTTTTACCCATCCATCAATAATCTGTGGATGTTCAGGCACCCGGGCGCGATTGTCATATTCCTGATCGAGATTCATAAGACAGGAGTTTTGCCTGAATCGCTAAGGTTTTACCAGAGCTAGTTTAGGCTTTCAGCTACCAGCGTTCCACTAGCGGTTCTTGCAGCCCAGAAACCGCGCTTGTGCTGGCGTGACTGTTTTGACTTGTTGAAATATCTGGCCGGGGCTGATTTGTCCGGCACTGCCCAGCCTGAATGCACCAGACCGTAAGCCAGATCATAACCGCCAGCACTGCAGCGATATTTGCCACCATCAAGGCGGGTACATTTGACTTTGGATGCTACTACCAGATCCTGCAGACCGGCTGTTGCCAGAACCGAACAGTCAAGCGCCCGGTTTTTCCATGTGCACGCGGTTTTGCCTGAAACCGAAATTATATCTGCCAGTGTTATCTTTATGCCATCAACCAGCATGTGAGTGCTGTCTATAACCACCGGTTCACCAGAGATAATTTCACTATCTGCCTGAGCCATACCGGTTCCAGCTATCATCAGTGTCAGAAATAAAAACAATTTTTTCATGCTTAACCTTATAAAAAAACCTCTGGCAATAAAGCCAGAGGCAAAGAAACAGGCTGGCTTTTGGGGTAAGGGGGACCAGCCTGTCGTTAATGCTATCTGCGGTACTCTTCCGGCATGAAGAACATCAGGTCATTGTCTTCAGCCCCTTCATGACAGTCCTGACAGAATTTCATTCCGGCAGAATTTTTGCCCTTGGTCATTCCAAACAGCTTGCCGCCAGGCATGATCATCGCATAGCGCCAGTCACTGGTTGCCTTGTTCCAGCCACGGGTCATTTTTTCCATAATGAACAATGGTCCCATTGCTGCGCGACCATCTGCACCTACCGTAAAGCTTGGCTTGGCAAGAGTTGAGCCAACCGGCATTTTCTTGGTTGCATCATATTTGCCATAGGCTTTGGCACCAATCTTGTTGGAATAGTTTTGCACAAAACGGCCACCATGTGTGTCAGAGCGATAACCGACTTTCGAGAATCGTTCCCAGTTGGCCCATTTATTGGCCGCCCAGTGACCATTGCTTTTATAGGCTTTGGTAAGGCCAGGCTTCAGGCAGTCATATAATGACTTCATTTCAGCCGCGCTCAGTTCCACATCAGGAGCTGATGCAGCACACGGATTGCAAGGGTTGCAGGGATTGGCCGCACAAGGATTTTTTGCAGCACACGGGTTACATGGATTAGCAGCCTTTTTGGCAGCACATGGATTACACGGGTTGCAGGGTTTCTTGGCAGCGCATGGATTGCAAGGCTTTTTGGCAGCACATGGATTGCACGGATTTGCAGGTTTTTTGGCTGCGCACGGGTTGCAGGGGTTGCACGGCTTTTTGGCTGCGCAGGGATTGCATGGATTTGCAGGTTTTTTGGCAGCACAAGGATTGCAGGCAGCAGCCTTTTTCATACGTGGCACATAACATTCCGTTGCCGCCCCGCCAGAACATGGATTACACGGATTGCAAGGTTTCTTTGCTGCACATGGATTACATGATGCGGCATAAGCACTTTGAATTGCCAGGCTGTTCTGGGCAAGAATTGCGGCAGCTCCGGCAATGATTCCCATTGTCAGAGGTAATATGGCTACACTTGATAATAATTGTTTCTGAAACTTCTTCACTTTTCCCTCCAACGGAAATGTTATTATTATAAGGGGCAGGAAATCATCCCGCCCCGTTTTATTCCTGACATTGCCTAATTGGCAGCGCAGGGGTTTTTCTTTGCTGCGCACGGATTGCATGGATTGCACGGGTTCATTTTTTTCTTTTTCTTGGCCGCACAAGGATTGCAGGGGTTACACGGGTTGCAGGGTTTCTTGGCTGCACATGGGTTGCATGGCTTTTTGGCCGCACATGGGTTGCATGGCTTTTTGGCCGCACAAGGATTACACGGGTTGCAGGGGTTACATGGCTTTTTGGCTGCACATGGATTGCAAGAAGCGGCAAATACCTTTGTGGCACCAACGCTCATGGATGTGGTCAAGGCTGCTACACCAACCATAGCCAGTGGCATGAGAGCTACACCTGAAAGCAGTTTGCGTCTGTTCATTTTCATTATTGTCTTCCTTGTTAAAAAACTATTTTTGATCGGCTCTGAATTTTTGCTCCCGGAGCAATTTCACAAGCACACCTTAGGCGATAGATTGATGAAGTGTTGTCAAATCCCTCTCAAGCCAGTTCACAAGCATGTGAGCGGGCGCATGTCGCGTTTGAGTGCCTGGCTACATCCAGACGTAACACGCGTCAGTTTGTTACCAGCCTGAAGCCGATCAGTATGTGCTTGAGATTTGCCGGGCGCGAGTGCCGGGCTGCACTGCGGCAAACACCGCAACCCTTATCGTCCCATGATCCGCCCTTGACGATATAGCGGTTATTATTTTCTTTGTCAGATGTCCATTCATATATCTGGCCGGCACCGCCCAGCACCTTGTACGGGCTTTCTCCTGATGGGTATGAACCGACAGCTGTAGTGCTGAACGGTCCAAGATCATGCGAATTAAGCCTTGAGGCATCAAACCTGGACCCCCACGGGAAATAGCGGCCATCAGTACCGCGCATGGCTTTTTCCCATTCAATTTCGCTTGGCAACCGCCATTTCCGCCCGGTTTTGGCAGACAGCCATCTGGCATAGCTGCTTGCATCATCATGACTGACAAGCACCACCGGATGGGTTTTGCGTTTTGCCGGAGCTTTTGAGGTTTTCCAGTTATATTTTCTGGCCCGCGTCCATGGGTGGGCAAGACCGTAAGATTTCCATGTTGTTTTACTGACAAACGGGCGCCGGTGCCCGGTTTCGCGCACAAACACCTCATATTGCTCGTTGGTAATTGCGGTTCTGGTAATAGAATATTGCGGCAGTTCAATTTCTTGCAGCTGGCGTTCACCATCATACCATTTCTGCTGGCGGGTAATGGAATGGCCATAGGCTTTCTCATCCAGCCTGTAACCATATTCACGCTGCTTTGCATCTGACCCGGCAATAAAACTGCCAGCCTTGATCACCACTGTTTCGGGTATGGCACTTTGACCGGCAAACCCGTCAGCCGGCATCAGCAACATAAAAGCTGCTAACATGATGATTTTTGAAATATCAGGCAACCTGTCGCCTGGCGGCCAGCGCTTTTCCTACATTTTCAATTTGCTCATCAATATTGATCGGCAGTGATGTTATAAGGTCAAGATCACGATCTTCATAGATATCAACACCTGGATGTGATGCAGCTCTGGTTTTCATGATCACATCGCGTTCTTTCACCAGCGCCATGATCTGGGGCCGGAACAATACCAGCATGGCGGTGATCCACTGATTGGTAGCAAGGCAGGGGAATGTGTGGTCGATTTTGAAGTAATCCAGCAGCCTAATCACCTCATCGCTCATATAATAGGTTTCATCCGTTACCCAGCGATTTGTGGTGAACATTGACATTGGCTGTCCCGGCTTGTCCATGGATATGGCTATCAGGTGGCATATTGCATCCTTGCCGGTTGGCCGCTTGGCCTTGCCGGTATATTCAATAGGTTTGACTGAATTGGGCATGCCCTTGGCACGAATGAATGTATGGAAATGCCCATGTTCACCGCTTTCTGGACGGTGGGAATGATAATAATACTGGGCATGGAATTCATCATCATAGACATCGCCGGAAGGGTAATGGTCAAATTCAAAAAATTCACCCTGATTGGCCAGACACTGGCCAACAACATTGGCTCCCGCCTTGTCAAGCAATCGCTGGCTTTCCTTTATCTGTGCCCCCGCTTCTGCCATCTGCTCAAGGGTTTCAATTGATAAATCTGCAAGTGCGCCAGCCAAATTGAATTTCATTTTTATTATGCCTCAAACTGCAATGTTTCCAAATTCTGCGTTTCTTTACCCCAAAATGATTGTGGCCCGGAAGTCACCTTAATTCAAGAGATTGTGAAACCGGCAAAATTTGCACGTTGAATCACGATACTGTATTTTGTGATTCGCTACTTGTTTTTATTAATCATGTACAAGTATTGCGATGACAGAAAAACGCTTCGGGGGAAACGATCATGTCTTTCAGGAAAATCAGCCAGGTTTTAATTATACTCAGTCTGGCGCTGTTACCATCAACAGCATATAGCGCCGGCAGATTTCCTGATAATGCTTCCACCCATGCGGCAATCAAACAAATATTGAATACGCCTGATCGCCTGCCATTCCACCTGCAAAGGGTAAGAAAAGCCCTGACCAGCTATTATATAGATGATCAGGCCGGGCTGTTCTGGACTGCTTCCAGCCACATGCAGACCTTCATTCAGCGATTATTGCTGGCAGATGATGATGGTTTGCGGCTGGCTGATTACCCGGCTGACTATCTGATCAATCTGTATGATACCATAACCCCGCAGGATCCGGTGACGGCGGCCTATGCAGAATTGACATTTTCCTCATTCTTTTTGTCCTTTGCCACTGATATAAAGACCGGTCGTTTTGTCCCCAAAAAGATCGATCCTGATCTGTTCCAGCCAAAGCGCAGGGTCAACAAGCTTGCCTTGCTGCGAAATCTTGGCAAAACCCGCAATCTTTCAAAATATCTGTCCTCTCTGGCCCCGAAAAACCGGCATTACCGGGCGCTGATTCCGCTGGTGAAAAAATATCGCAAAATTGCTGATGTTGGCGGCTGGGGAATTATCCGCTCCGGCGTGGTTCTAAAACCTGGCATGAGTGATCCCAGAATCCCGCAAATCAGGCAACGCTTGCAAATATCAGGCGACATGCCGCGCTCTGCTGACAGCAATAGTGAGCTGTATGACAACCAGTTGGCAAGGGCAGTAAAATCCTATCAGCGCCGCCACGGGCTTAATGATGAGGGGATTATCGGCAAGCTGACACTGATCCAGATGAACGTTCCCGCCCGTGAACGCCTGCGCCAGATTATCGTCAATATGGAGCGCTGGCGCTGGATGCCTGAACATATGGGCCGTGATCACCTGATGGTAAATATTGCCGCCTTCCAGCTTTACCGGATTGAAAACAACCGTCAGGTTGAAACCATAAATGTGGTGGTTGGCCAGAAATATCACCAGACACCGGTATTTTCAGATGAACTGGAATATGTGGTGCTCAACCCGAACTGGACCGTACCCTTTTCCATTGCCACCAAAGAGCTGCTGCCCAAACTGCAAAAGGATCCAGCATATCTAAAGGCCGATTTTGAGGTTCTCAAAGGCGGCAGGCCGGTATCGCCATATTCCATTGACTGGACCCAATATAGCCCGTCCAGTTTCCCTTTTGTGTTCCGCCAGAAGCCGGGACCAAAAAATGCCCTTGGCCAGGTAAAGTTCATCATGCCCAACCGGCATTCCATCTATCTGCATGATACACCTTCAAAACACCTGTTTGGCAAAACCTCGCGCGCTTTCTCGCATGGTTGCATCCGTGTCCATAAACCAGTTCATCTGGCTGATGTAATCCTCAGCAAGGTGCCCGGCTGGTCGCCGGTTCGTATCCGTCTGGTGCTGGATGAACGAGTTCGCACCAGAGTTAATCTACCAAAGCACATACCGGTTCATATTGTCTATGCAACTGTCTGGGCAGGCAAGAATGGCGAGGTTAATTTCAGGCCGGACATCTATCGCCGCGACTACAAATTATACCGGGCAATTTTCGGCAAGAAAACCTCCTGACATTTCTGTCTTGTGCCAGTTGTTCGACAGGTTTTGATGCGACAATTACACGTTGATTATTTGATTGAGATCAACGACAAAATACCTATTCTGCTTTCCTGATATGTTATGAAACTGTCATGTTTTTTGATACCCTTCCAGCTTGCTGGGCTGACAGGACCGGGGCATGGGTGGCAGTTTCCTGAAAACTTGTCAGATTCATTTGGAAACTGACAAATCTGTTTATGTACAGGTAAATATCAGCTTTGCTTCGGCGATCTGATAACAGGCAAAAAAGGGAGGGACATTTCATGGAACCAAATAGTATTCGCGCACTTGAAGAGGCCACAAATGTGGCTCGAGGTGAACTGTTCAGGCTTGGAACAGGAATATTGTTCATTGTTGGCATAATGCTGTTTGTCAATGCCCAGATCGACTCTGTTCCAAACAGTCACCTGCTGGTAATTGCCGCCATGATCGGTGGTTATATGGCAATGAATATCGGGGCCAATGATGTGGCCAATAATGTTGGTCCAGCTGTTGGTTCCCAGGCAATTACCCTGACAGGGGCGATCATTCTGGCGGTGATCTTTGAAGCCTCCGGCGCACTGGTAGCTGGCGGTGATGTGGTCGGCACCATCAAAAAGGGCATTATTGACCCGGCACTCATCCCTGATACCGACACCTTTATCTGGTTGATGATGGCAGCCTTGCTGGCCGCTGCTGTATGGCTTAATCTGGCAACCGCAATTGGCGCGCCGGTCTCGACCACTCATTCAATCGTTGGCGGGGTTCTGGGTTCTGGCATTGCCGCCGCAGGCTGGCAGATAGCCAACTGGCCCAAGGTTGGTGCCATTGCAGCCAGTTGGGTAATCTCCCCCTTGCTGGGCGGGCTGATCGCAGCCGCATTCCTTTATCTGATCAAGCGAACAATTATTTATCAAAGAGACACCATCAATTCAGCTAAAAAAATGGTCCCGCTTCTTATTGGAGTCATGAGTTGGGCGTTTTCTACCTATCTGATACTCAAGGGATTGAAAAAACTGTGGAAGTTTGATTTTCTTTCCGCCTCTGCAATCGGGCTGGTTATCGCAATCATTATTTTCCTTGTTGTCAGGCCTTTGGTTGTCAGGGAAGCTGACAAGCTGGGCAATCATCGCGAAGGGGTCAACAGACTGTTTGTCCTGCCACTGATCTTTGCCGCAGCCCTTTTAAGCTTTGCCCATGGCGCCAATGATGTAGCCAATGCGGTTGGCCCGCTTGCAGCTGTCAATGATGCAATCCTGTCGGGCGGCGTTTCCACCAAGGCGTCCATCCCTGTATGGGTAATGATGGTTGGCGCTGTTGGCATTGCCCTGGGGTTGGCTCTTTACGGGCCAAAGCTCATCCGCACTGTCGGGTCTGAAATTACCGAACTGGACAAGATGCGCGCCTTTTGCGTGGCCATGGCTGCTGCAATTACCGTGATCATCGCTTCCCAGCTGGGTCTTCCGGTATCATCAACCCACATTGCGGTTGGCGGGGTGTTTGGTGTTGGTTTCCTGCGTGAATATCTTGAAGCCAACCATGCAAGGATGATTGATGAAATCAAGGATCACCATATTGATGATGATCCTGAAGCAGTAGATGCTTTCTTAAAAGAGTTCGAAGCTGCAACAGTGGTCGAAAAAGGCAAATTGCTGAAAGACCTGAAAGCCAAGAAAGGTCCGCATCTTTTCAAGAAGGAACGCAAGAAACTGCGCAAGGCCTATCACACCGAACTGGTCAAACGCTCCATTCTGCTAAAGATCGCTGCTGCATGGGTAATCACAGTCCCGGCAGCGGCCATCATGTCAGCCCTGTTCTACTTCATGATCCGTGGCATGTTGCTGCCCTAGACCATGACAGGCCGCTAGAGCTTCTGCAATCTGGAAAGAGTCGTGAAGGCCGAAAGGGCTTCACGGCTTGAATGCACATGCACAACAGATGGTCCCTCATGGGCCATAGCTTCAGCCAGCCTTGCGGCAATATTGTCTCCCTGTCTGATTGCCACAGCCTTGGCCCCGAAACTTTGCGCCCATTTGCGAAAGTCAGGACTGGTCAGATTAGTGCCTGATACCCGGCCGGGAAAATGTTTTTCCTGATGGGTGCGGATAGTGCCGTAGATTGAATTGTCAGACAGGATGATCTTTGGTCTGGCACCATATTGAACAGCTGTTGCCAATTCCTGTCCGGTCATCAGCATGCCCCCATCACCAACCACTACGATCACACAGCGATCCGGTTCTGCAAGTGAAGCGGCAATCCCTCCTGGCACTCCAAAGCCCATGGCCCCGGCAATTGCTCCCAGCATCAGATTATCATTGCCCAGCCGCCAGTGCCGGTGTACCCAGCTGGAAAAATTACCGGCATCAGTTACCACAATCGCATCATCAGGCGCCTGCCTTGCCAACTCAAAGATCACCTTGCCATAATCAACCCCGTCATCCGGTTCAGGTGACTTGAATGTCATGAACCCGGCAACGAAATCATGAATTTCGGCAATCCACCTGTTATCTGCCCTGTAAGTGTTTTCCTTCTCGCAAACCGCATCCAGAAAATTGCCGGGATCAGCGCAAACCCCAAGGGCGGTTTCCACATTGCGCCCTATTGGTTCTGCGCTGTCATAAATGTGGATAAATGGCTGGTCCGGCACCGGTGCACGCGGCAATGTATAGTGCATCGAAGCCACATCCCCCATGCGAGTGCCAATACCGATAATCAAATCGGCCCTCCCCAGTGCCTGTTGCTGTACCAGCGGGGCACCAAAGCCGATATGCCCGGCAAACAGGGAACTGTTATTGTCAAACACATCCTGTGCCTTCCATGCACATGCAACCGGAACGGCAAACTGTTTGGCAAACCGGGCAAGTGCCTGTTTGCGCTCGTCTGATCGCATGGCATTGCCGGCAATGATCAATGGGCGTTCAGCCTTGCCAAGCATTTGCAAAAACTGCTCCACATCTTTTGCCCTGGCAGCTGGAGCATCAGCAGCCTTGATATATTGGCAATCTGCCACAAGCTCATCAGCCAGCAGATCTTCGGGTAAGGAAATGACCACCGGGCCGGGAATACCGGCAAGCGCTATCTTCCAGGCATCAGTAAAAACCTTTGCCACCTCATCGGCCCGGTGAGGTTCAAACACTGCCTTGGCGACCGACCCAAACACTGAATTGTAGTCCATCTCCTGAAATGCCCCGCGCCCCTTTTCCTTGCGCGATACCTGACCGATCAGGCAAATCACGGGTACTGCATCCTGTTCGGCCACATGCAGGGCGATTGAACCATTGGTGGCACCAGGGCCGCGACTGACTGCAAACACTCCCGGCCTGCCGGTAATCTTGGCCTCGGCAACTGCCATGAACCCGGCCCCTGATTCATGCCGGCAAATAATGGTTTGCACATCCTTGCTGTCATAAAGCCCGTCCAGCAAAGTCAGATAGCTTTCACCGGGTACACAATAAAGCCTTTTAGCGTGTTGAACTCCAAGAAAATCTACAATGAAATCTGCAACCCGTACCATATCAACTCCAAAACCTTCTAAAACAGGGATTTGCCCAGGGAGAGAACACTTAGCCCCATCAGCAGGATGATTACAAACCGTTTGAAACTGGCCGGGCTGGTGGCAAAGAAATGCCTGCCGCCAAGCCACACGCCAAGCATCAAAAACGGCAATAGAACTATCGCGGTCTGCACCACTTCCCATGGCAGCAATCCCTTTATCAACCAGATGGAAAGGCCAATAAAATCCAGCGCGAACAGATAGGCGATCATATTGGCCCTAAAGATTTCCGGTTTGATATTCTCAGCACTCATCAACAATCCGATTGGCAGACCGCCAACTGCTGCCCCATTGGCAAAGCCTGAAACCATTCCGGCGACAAAGGTGCTTGTCGTGCCGACCTTGGTTTTCAGCGCCCACCCAGCCAGCAGCAACAGGCACATTACCAATACAAACCCGGCAATAATCGCACGGACCACATCAATATTGAGTGAATGCAAAAAAGTGATGCTGACCGGCATGGCAATAGCTGCTCCAGCCAGCAGGGTAATAACCCGCTTTTTGTCAATATTGACAATTGCCTTTCTGGCCTGTCCGAGCGATGCAAATAATTCCCACACCATGACCATGGGAATGGTTACAAGCGGTGAGATGAACAAAGCCGTTGCCGAGATAACAAGGGCGGAAAACCCAAACCCTGAAAACCCGCGCACAAAGCTGGCCACCAGCAGCGCCATAACAAGCACGGCCAGTGAAACTGAATCAGAAACTGCGGGCAGGGCGGTGTGAATCATTTTGTCCATTCAATCCAGGGTCTGTTGAATATACACGTATGTCCTTCCTCCTCACAGAACAAAATTGAACCAATCTGTTCAAACCAGCACCATAACCACGATACTCAACAGACCCTAAACACTACCTGCCAATCAGATGTCTGGCAAATGCTATATGGTACAGGTTGCAGTAATCGATGCGCTGTATCTTTAACCGCATCGACCATGCCACTATATAACTAATGACAGACAATTTATTTCAGGGGTTACGGTGACACTGGTTCAGAAATTTTTACGGCTTGAAACTGCGGGCGGTTTCTTGCTTATGGCAGCATTTTTAATGGCTTTGATTGCCGAGAATTCGGCCCTTAATCCATATTATGACATGATTCTGGAGACCCCGATTGAATTGCGCATTGGCAAGCTGATACTGGCCAAGCCACTATTATTATGGGTCAATGACGCCCTGATGGCGGTTTTCTTCTTTCTGGTTGGGCTGGAACTTAAACGCGAAGTGCTTGCCGGGCAGCTTTCATCACCGGCAAAAATTATCCTGCCAGCCATTGCCGCGATTGCCGGGATTGTTGTTCCCGCCCTCATTTACACGGCGATAAATTATGGCGATCCGGTCGCCATGCGTGGCTGGGCCATACCATCTGCGACTGATATCGCCTTTGCCCTTGGCATAATGGCACTTCTGGGCAGTCGTGTTCCAGCAGCGTTGAAACTGTTCCTGCTTGCCATTGCCATTATCGATGATATTGGCGCCATTATTATCATTGCGGTTTTCTATTCCGGTGATATTTCCTTTTCAATGTTTGCAATTGCAGCCGCGGCCATTGCCGTACTGGCCTTTTTGAACTGGCGCGGTGTCAAATCGGCCAGTCCATATCTTATTATTGGAGTGATCTTGTGGATTGCGGTGCTCAAATCAGGCGTTCACGCCACGCTTGCCGGAATTGCGCTGGCAATGTTCATTCCGCTCAAGACTGAAAACAGCGATGAAAAGCCGCTGCTGGTGCGCCTGGAGCATGATCTGCACGCCAGCGTTGCCTTTGTCATATTGCCGGTTTTTGCCTTTGCCAATGCCGGAATAAACCTGTCAGGTCTCAAGTTTTCTGACATGCTATCACCAGTACCGCTCGGCATTGCGCTTGGTCTGGTCATTGGCAAACAACTTGGCATTTTCACCGTTATCTGGCTGGCGGTAAAGGCAGGTCTTGGCAAGCTGCCGGAAAATGTCAGCTGGATTCAGATGTATGGCATGTCAATCCTGTGCGGTATCGGCTTCACCATGAGCCTGTTCATATCGTCACTGGCTTTTGAACAGGCCGGTGGCAATTATGAAGTCAATGAACGTTTCGGCATCATTATCGGCTCATTGATTTCGGCTATTGCCGGCTATCTGATCCTGCGATTTTTCTCGGGCAAGAAGGCCTGATACTTACACCATGTAAAAACCGTAACCGGTTTCAATGATTAAAGCCCTTGTCCTATGCCAGCCCCTCAGGTGCGGCATGCACATGCTCGCTCAGCCATTGATCAGCCTTTTGCCGGTCGCTGGAGGCAAAACATCTGATCTCGCAATCAGTTATCAGCCTGGATGCGCTGGCAAACCATTCAATCCACTTGGCATCCGTTATAATGGCGCAACGGGTAAAATCCTGCATGTGGTTGAGACCAAACTGCAGATCATCCCAGAATACGCCAATTTCCATTCCGCCAAAGCTTTTTATATCGGCCAGTAATCTTGCCTTGCCACGTTTTTCAATAAATTTTTCGAGATGGCTGGCAACTTCTTTATATTCATCACGGCTCAAAAACCCGCCAATTGTAATTTCAAAGATGTCGGTTTCGGGGTGTTCACGATAGGTAATCATGAGGTTTTCCTCCACTTTTCATCGCTCCGGCCATATTCATATATGGTGATCAGACCCTGTTTTTTCCAGATGCTGCAACCCGGTTTATTATAAGAATTCGATCACATGACGGGCGATGGTCAGTTCTTCATCGGCTGCAAAAACCATCACCTCAAACTCGCCAATCCATTCAAGACCGGATGTAATGCGCTGCCTTATTTCCTCAGAATTCTGGCCGATTCCACCGGTAAATACCAACCGGTCGATCCCGCCCATGGCCGCAATCAGGCTGGCGGCGTGGCGAACAGCATGGTGGCAGAACTGTTCAACCGCATGTTTTGCTTTCAGCTCATGGCTGGCCAGCAGGGTTTGCATGTCACCGCTCAAACCACCCGACAGGCCATATAATCCGCTTTGATGGTACAACATGTCAGATACAGTCTGTGTGCTCAAACCCTCCTGCTGTATCAGTGCCAGAATGACACCTGGATCGATGCTGCCGCACCGGGTGCCCATGATCAGGCCGTTGAGGGTTGAAAACCCCATGGAAGTGGCAACACTTTTACCATCAACCATTGCGCACATGCTGGAACCCTGCCCCAGATGTGCCGCCAGCACCCTTGAGCCGGGGTTTTTTGGCAGTGAATAAGCAATATGCTCATAGGATAGTCCGTGAAACCCGTAATTGCTGTAGCCTGCTGCATCCCATTTTTCAGGAATGGCAATGCGGGTTTCGGTTACAGGTCTGGTAGTATGAAAAGCAGTGT
Organism: Hyphomicrobiales bacterium; assembly: GCA_026990765.1. Classification (GTDB taxonomy): domain Bacteria; phylum Pseudomonadota; class Alphaproteobacteria; order Rhizobiales; family Aestuariivirgaceae; genus JALWJW01. The sequence goes on from JALXCV010000098.1 coordinate 13,767, forward strand.
CAAAGCAGCCAATCTGCTTAACTTCCGGCGCCAGTTTTTCTAAAGCCGCAATTGCCCTCAGCGCAAACGGCATATGCAGCGGTGCCAGTCTTGCCAGACTTTCAAGCTTTTGCATTGCCTTTTTGTCCAGCACCACCGGTCCGGTAAATTGTGATCCCCCATGTACTATCCGGTGTCCGATACCGGCAAAATCAGCAATCGGGCACAGATTGTTTCCAATCCATTCAGCAACCATTGCCAGCGCCTGTGCATGGTCCTTCATCTTAACCGGCTGTTTGTTGCCGGCAATTTCAAATACGCCATCACCACCAATAGATGAGATTGACCCACTCAACACAGCTTCCGGTCTATCATCAAAAACCGCAAATTTGAGCGAAGAAGATCCGGCATTGATAGTAAGAATGCGGGTTTGTCCAGTTTTATTCATGCTTGAGGCTTTTCTATCGAAGTCAAAAACAGTTCATACACCTTGTTAGACAATTACCCGCCGCACCGAAAGGGATCAAATGTCAGCGAACCGGGAATTAACTTTTCTCATATATCACCAATGCCAGGACAGATAAAAAGCCTGCAATCATGCCGGAAAAACAACACAGCACTGAATTGACATATCAATGGCTGAGCCTTGATGAATTGCTGCAATATCGCAGTCAGTGGCACCAGCTTGCTCAAAATTCGATCGACCCGAACCCTTTATATGAACCTGACTTCCTTGCCGCCTCAATCAGGCATTTGAAAATTGGAAAAACCTTCCTCTTGGCAATATGGGCTGACAGGCAGCGCCAACATATGGCCGGTTTGTTTCCCTTGCAGAAACGCTGGTGGCGCAATGGCTTTGTGTTTCCGGTTACCAGCCTGTATTTTTCAGATTACACAATTATCACCAACCCGCTGATTGCCGATGCTGATCCATCGCGTATCTGGTTGTGCGCACTTGCAGCTATTGCTGAAAACCCTGATCTGCCCTCCAGTTTTTGCACGACAAGATCATATGCCGGTTCACAAACAGCTGGCGGGCTTGCACAGACCATTGCATCAAGGAACCTGTCCTCAAGGCTGCTTGACAGTTTCAACCGACCGATTGTTGCCAGCGATGAATCATATCGCGATTACACGCTTGGCTGGTCAAGGAAAAAGCGCAAGAACCTTGGCCGGGCAACAAGGAATATTCATCAGGCAGGA
>JALXCV010000099.1 GCA_026990765.1 Hyphomicrobiales bacterium
CAATTTTTTTTATTTTTTTCGATTTGGCCATATTGCTTGCTACTCCAACCGCACTGGCAAAACCTATCTTGTCTGTTCCCCCGTGGCTTTTAACTACCAGCCCGTTAAGACCCAGCAGCACTCCGCCATTATTATTTCGCGGGTCAAGCTTGTTACGAACAATCCGGAATGCCGGTTTTGACAGCATATAGCCGATTTTCGAGATAAATGAACCCTCAATTGCCTCTCTCATATAAGCTGCAATCTGTCTGGCCGTGCCTTCTGCGGTTTTAAGGGCGATATTCCCGGTAAAACCTTCAGTAACAACCACATCCACCGTGCCTTTGCCAATATCGGTACCTTCAACAAAGCCTACATATTCAATAGGCAGATTGGATTTTCGCAACATCCGCCCGGCTTCCTTGACATATTCAATACCCTTGATTTCCTCAACCCCGACATTGAGCAACCCGACAGTTGGCTTTTCAATTCCAAAAATTGCCCTTGCCATATCTTCACCCATAATGGCAAATTCAACCAGCTGGCGGGCATCAGCTCCAACATTGGCCCCGACATCCAGCACAATTGACTGTCCGCGACTGGTTGGCCAGATAGCAGTCATTGCCGGTCTGGAAATACCCTTCATGGTTCGAAAGGCAATCTTTGCCATGAACATCAAGGCCCCGGTATTACCGGCAGATATGGCAACTGCTGCCTCATTGTTCTTGACCGCCTGAATTGCCAGCCACATCGAGGCACCATGCCGCCCTCGCCTTACAGCCTGTGAAGGTTTTTCATCCATCTTGATGGCAATGTCTGTATGCACAAATTTTGAGGCTGCAGCTACTTCGCCATATTCAGCCAGCAGGGGATTTACAACTTTTTCATCGCCAAAGAGCAAAAACTTCAGTTCAGGCTGGCGTTTTAACGCAACAGCAAGACCAGGGATAACCACTTTCGCCCCATAGTCTCCCCCCATTGCATCCACCGCAATTATTGATTGCTTGCTCATCTTGTTCGTTTATCCGCCAAATCGCATAATCATTTTCAGCGCCCCCGCACCAGTCGCGACCATAGCCGCAAATGCAGGCAGGTTACAACACGTTTTACCACCTGTCCAAACGGCAATACATATCAGTGTTTTTGCATATTTTTCAAAACTGCAAACGGATTATCCCGTTGCGGTTCATCCTGCAAGGGATCATCACCCTTATAGCGGCTCTCAAACACCGCATCAGCCTTGCGCGGATGCGGGTTGATTTCCAGCGCTACTGTTTCGCTGGCAATTTCCCCAAGATCAATATTGCCATCGATTATCCTGTCAGGAATATCCACATCCATATCAATATCAAATTCACCAGCCAGCACCTGGCCTGACTGGTCGCTTGCAACCTCAAAAAGCCGTTCAACCTGCTGTTCGATAACCGTTTCGAATGGATCAAGTGTCACCACACATATCTGTTCCAGTCTGGCTTTCACAGTGCCTTTGACTCTCACTCCGTTTTTCTTCCATGCCCTGATTTCAAAGCTTGCCGACAGTTCAGGCAGTGCGCGCACCCCAAATCTTGCGGTCAGCGCCTTGCGTTCTGCTTCATCAGCTGCAATTTTTATGAACTGTCCGGTTTTTTTGGCCTTGTCAGCCCTGAACAGTCGTGAAAACTCAGCCTGTATTACTTGCTGTGTCATTATTCATCCCCGGCCCGAACATCCATTTTCAGCTGTCCGGCAATTATTGCATCAACCTTTTCCTGAAAAACAGCATGGCGTGCCCTGTCCACATAATCAACCAGCCTGTCTGTTTCAGGAGAATTCTCCGTGGCCGCCAGCCCGTTGGTAACCAGCGCCTTGCGTATTGCCAATTCCCTGTCTGCTGCCTTTTGCACAAATGCACCACGATAAACATCACAAACAGCATTAAATACATCAGCCACGCTTTTGATCTTTTTCGACGGCACGCCAAGTGTCTGAAACCCGTATTCAAGATCCTTGTACATTTCACTAAACAGTTTTGCTGAAAACTCATCAGCCTGAGGTGATTGCTCATACAAGCGGTCAAAAACCAGAAACGCATGCAGCATCAAGGCATCAGTTCGCCCGGCTGGCGTATCACTAACTCCGCAGTCACGATACAGGAACTCCTGCCGCGCCTTGGCCACAATCACCGGGTAAACGGCTTTTTCAGGCGCTGAACTTTTATTAAATAGTGATGAGAAACGAAATTTCATTTGCTTGTCAGTTAGTTGCCTTGGTAATGGGTGGTGTTCACACCATTTGAAGCTTTATTTTACAGCCTGGAAAGGCTACTGCATAGATTATGTCACTTTTAAAAGCAATAAATCCTTCACGCCGCCAGTTTCTGACTGGCCTTGCCGGCATTGCAGCTCTCAGTCTTGTATCTGCCTGCACGCCAACTATCGACCATCGCGGTTATCTGCCAAGAGCCGGTGATTTGCAGCGCGTCCGCCCGGGCATGTCAAAATCAGAAGTTGAGGGTCTGCTTGGTTCACCATCAACCACTGCTACCATAAATAATTCCGGTGACAGCTATTATTACATATCAAGCAAATTCGAAACCAGCGGGGTTTTCGATCCGGTTGAAACCGAAAGAAGCGTATTTGCCATCAGATTCGATCAGTTCGATCAGGTCCAGAGCTTTGCCCAATATGGTCTGCAGGACGGTCAGATTGTTGACATCAACACCCGCAAGACCCCGACCAGAGGCCGTGAACTGACAATTCTGCAACAGATATTCTCAAATGTCGGCGGACCTTCATTGCCCGGCTTTTAGGCAATTAGCTCATATCCGATAATAAAAAAACCCCGGCAAGAAAACCAGCCGGGGTCAAAATTTGTGTTGTGCTATCAGCCTAGTGGGCCAGAATAGCCAGCAGCAGCAATGCCACAATATTGGTAATCTTGATCAGCGGGTTAACGGCTGGTCCTGCAGTATCCTTGTAAGGATCGCCAACAGTATCGCCGGTAACAGCAGCCTTGTGTGCTTCTGAACCCTTGCCGCCATGATTTCCATCTTCAATGTACTTTTTGGCATTGTCCCATGCACCGCCACCTGCTGTCATCGAGATAGCAATGAACAGGCCGGTAACAATAACCCCAAGCAACATTGCACCAAGTGCTGCAAATGCGTCAGACTTGGAACCTGTCAGGAAATAGATGCCAAAGAAGCAGACGATTGGAGACAATACGGGCAGCAATGACGGAATCATCATTTCCTTGATCGCAGCCTTGGTCAGCATATCAACAGTACGACCATAGTCAGGACGCTCTGTGCCTTCCATAATGCCAGGCTTTTCCTTGAACTGGGCGCGAACTTCTTCAACCACAGCGCCACCGGCACGACCAACAGCGGTCATTGCCATGCCACCAAACAGGTTAGGCAGCAGACCACCAAACAGCAGACCGACAATTACATATGGATTAGACAGGGAAAAGTCGACCTTGACCCCTTCAAAGAAGGAACCTGCGACTGCATTTTTGGCAAAGAAATCCAGATCAGAGGTATAAGCGGCAAACAATACCAGTGCACCCATACCGGCAGAACCGATTGCATAACCCTTGGTTACAGCCTTGGTTGTGTTGCCAACAGCATCAAGCGCATCTGTTGTGTCGCGAACTTCTGAAGGCAAATCAGCCATTTCAGCAATACCACCAGCATTGTCCGTTACCGGACCAAACGCATCAAGTGCCACCACCATACCGGCAATTGACAGCATGGTAGTTACAGCAATGGCAATACCGAACAGTCCGGCAAGCGTATTGGCTGCAATAATACCGCCAATAATGATCAGAGCCGGAACAGCAGTTGCTTCAAGTGAAATAGCCAGACCCTGAATAACATTGGTGCCATGGCCGGTAACCGACGCATTGGCAATTGCCTGCACCGGACGGTAGTCAGTTCCTGTGTAATATTCAGTAATCCAGACAATCAGACCGGTTACAATCAACCCGACCAGACCGCAAAAATACAGGCTTGCAAGGGTAAATTCAGAACCGTCTTTGCCCTGGAACAACATATCCGAACCAAGCCATCCCCAAACAAGACCGGCAATGGCAATGGCAGAAAACACTGCTGTTGCAATAAAGCCCTTGTAAAGCGCACCCATGATTGAGTTGTTGGAACCAAGCTTGACAAAGAACGAACCGATAATCGAAGTGATTACCCCGGCAGCTGGAATAGCCAGAGTAAATACCATCAAGGTTTCAGCTGCACTTCCCTTAAAGAAGATGGTTGCCAGCACCATGGTTGCCACGATTGTCACCACATAGGTTTCAAACAGGTCAGCAGCCATACCGGCACAGTCACCAACATTATCACCCACATTATCAGCAATGGTTGCCGGGTTGCGTGGATCATCTTCGGGAATGCCGGCTTCAACCTTGCCGACCAGATCGCCGCCCACATCAGCACCCTTGGTAAAGATACCGCCACCAAGACGGGCAAATATCGAGATCAGTGAGGCACCAAAGCCCAGCGCCACCATGGCATCAATAACTGTACGGTCAGTTGGGCCATAACCCATTGGACCGATCAGTACCATGAAATAAACCGACAGCCCCAAAAGCGCCAGACCGGCAACCAGCATTCCGGTGATTGCACCTGATTTGAATGCTATTTCCAGGCCAGCACCAAGCGAGCGCGAAGCAGCCTGTGCAGTTCTGACATTGGCCCTTACTGAAATAAGCATGCCAATAAATCCGGCAGAACCGGACAATATTGCACCAATGGCAAATCCGATAGCAGCTGTTCCTGACAGCAAAAACCACGTTGCTACAAACACAACTACACCAACAATGGAAATGGCCGTATATTGCCGCGTCAGATAGGCCGTTGCCCCTTCACGGATAGCCAGGGATATTTCCTGCATTCTTTCATTACCAGGATCAGACGATAAAATCGACCTGATCGCCCATATGGCATAAACAATAGCCAGTAACCCGCAGCCTATGATTGGCCAGAGTAGAGTACCCATAATCTCGTTTCCTTACCCAGTTTCGAATTAATTTCCCCCTCAAAGAGGCAGTAGCTTTGGCCTTCCATATTGAATAACCTTCACGATATTAACTACTTCTTTGCTCATTGAGTGCCCAGAACATGCCAAACTAGCAGCCTCAACGCAACGGATAATGAGTCGCGGGGGATAAGAGTTTATCCCGAATTGCCAATCCATGAGTAATGGCTATTCATCAATGCTGTTGTGTTCTAAGCGAATAGCTATGCCCATGAAATCATGTGATAGCTTTTGCACCAGTGCATTTTATCAACACCACATTATGCGGTATGCACCAACCTGACAAGCTGTCAGCTTGCGATCCAAACATTCACAAAAGACATATCATAATATCAAAATATGAGAGAATTCTGCCTGTTTCAGCCCTGTTACTGCTCAAGCCGGGAGCCAATCAGCTTTTTATTATCTTGCCTGAAAAATATACCAGCCAAACCATTGCTGCAATAGCCACACCAACCATTGGAAACAGCAGATAAGAGATTGCATTCCAGCCAAAAGCAGAAAATAGCTGGCCTGAAACCAGCGAGGAAACAGCCACTGTGGCGAACACAGAAAAATCATTTGCAGCCTGTACAGCTGATTTTTCTGAGGGTTCATAACATTGCGTAACCATGGTTGTGCCACCAATATATCCAAAATTCCAGCCAATACCGAGTAAAATCAGGGCAACCGAAAAATGCGTAAAACTGATTCCCGAAAGCGCTGCCACACCTGCCATGATCAGAATAAACAGTCCGACAAAGATAATCCTCTCCACCCCGAACCGGGCTATCAGATGGCCGGTAAAAAAGCTGGGAATGAACATCGCCATCACATGCCACTGAATGACATAGGCTGAACTGTCTACATCAAATCCGCATGAAACCATGGCCACCGGAGTTGTGGTCATTACCAGATTCATCACCCCGTAAGAAACCATCCCGGTAATGATTGCCACAATAAGTTTTGGCTGTTTCAGTATCTGTTTGAGCGGGCGCTTTGAGCGCTCATCCTCAACTGGTTTGTAATTGGGAATGTTAATCCGCGACAACAACAAAAATGCCAGCATTGCCAGCACCGCACTGGCAACGAATGATCCGGCAAACAATACCGGAGACAACAGCTCCTTGGTGTTGATCATGATCAGCGGGCCAAATATAGAACCGCCAATACCGCCCAGCAGCACCCAAGAGATAGCCTTGCTGCGAAATCTCTCGGTTGCCCTGTCACCGGCTGCAAACCGGTAATACTGGGTAAATGCCTGATACATGCCCAACAGCATGGTGCCGGCACAAAACAGCCAGAAATTGCGATCGTACAGCGCGTTGATTGCCAGCATCGCCCCGCCAAAAGCCAGACCGGTTCCAATCATGAAACCTGGTTTGCGGCCAATCCAGCCCATAAGGAATGATGCCGGAACAGTTGCCGTGGCAGTTCCGATAACAAAGGCAGAAATTGGAGCAGTAATCAGTCCGGGAGATGGTGCCAGCATGGTGCCGATGATCGACCCGGTAGTAAATACAATAATTGAAGAACATGAAGACAGCGTCATGCACAAGGCCAGAATAAACGCATTGCGTCTGGCTTCGCGATCATCAAAGAAACTGTCATCTGTAATGTCGGTCATGAACCGGGCATTTCATCATCTCTGGCCCAGCGGCCAAACCGGTCTAGCACCCCGTTAACAAATTTTGCTTCGGTTCTACCAAAAAACGCCTTGGTAACATCAACATATTCATTGATCGCCACCGCAACCGGCACATCCTTGCGAAACAGCAATTCATAGGCACCACAGCGCAATATTGCCCGCATGGTCGCATCAAGCCGCACCAGTTTCCAGCCATCTGCCAAAAACTCGTTCAGCTTTTTGTCAATTGTCACCTGCTCGCGCAATACGCCCCTTAAAATATCAGTCAGGAAACCGGTATCGGCCTTGCCGCAATCACCCTCATCAAACATTTCACCAATGCGGCTGGAATTATACTCAGCCAGAACATCTTCAATGCCGCGATCAGACATTTCCATCTGATACAGTCCCTGCACTGCGCCAAGACGGGCAGCAGAGCGGGCAATGGTGCGAGGCGCACGGTGTTTGCTGGCATTAGCCATGATATTTATGCTTTCTCACTCATTGCCGCTTTATGTCTGATCATATGGACCGCTGCCCTTGCAGCACCTGCGCCCTTGTTCATTTCATCAACCCTTGCTCTGGCCCATGCCTGATCGCCATTTTCAACCGTCAATATGCCATTACCTATGCAAAGCATGTCATTTACCGTCAAATCCATGATAGCTCTGGCGGATTCATTGGCAACGGTTTCATAATGGGTTGTTTCACCACGAATTACCACACCCAAAGCCACATAGCCATCATAACGCCCGCTCATATCGGCCATTGCAATGGCGCCGGGAATTTCCAGACCACCGGGAACTCTTATCACATCATAAGTAGCCCCTTCCTCATCAAGCGCTGCTGTTGCGCCTTTGAGCAATTCATCTAACAGCTCATCATAATAATGCGCATCAACAATCAACAAGTGCATAGGTCTGTCCCTTTAAGAAAATTCAGCAAGCCGTGCCACATAGCGCGCCAGCATGTCAATTTCAACATTTATTCTGTCACCGACCCTGGCATCACCCCAAATGGTTACTTCCAGAGTATGCGGAATGATGTTGACACCGAAGGTTGAGCCATCCACTTCATTTACCGTCAGCGATGTACCATTCAATGTAACAGAACCTTTTGGAGCTATGAATTTTGCCAGATCATCTGGAACCGCAAAGCTGAACCGCTTTGAATCCCCCTCATCCTTGATGGCAATAATCTCGCCCACCCCGTCAACATGACCGGACACCACATGCCCGCCCATTTCATCACCAAGGCACAAGGAACGCTCCAGATTGACCTTCGTACCAACCTGCCAGTCGCCCATGGTGGTTTTGTCCAGCGATTCTTGTGATACCTCGATTGCATACCAGTCATCGCCCTTTTCGGTAACCGTCATGCAGGCCCCGGAATGGGCAATGGATGCGCCAATATCGATACCTGCCGGATCATATGCGGTTGTAATCTCAAACCGGGCTATACCGTTTTTTGCAACTGACCTTACTGTGCCAATATCTGTTATTATACCGGTAAACATATGTTTCAGTCTCTCCTTTTGAGATAGCGTCTTACCATATCTGCCGCAATTTGCTGTTCATCAATCATTACAAAAGCATCATTGTCAGTTATTTGCGCCAGCGGCAAGCCTGCCAGTGCCTCAACGCCTTGCGGACCGATGATTTTTGGCGCAGTGGCAATCACCGCCTCATCAACCAGTCCAGCTTCAACAAACCGGCGCGCCACCTTGGCCCCGCCCTCAACCATCAAGCTGTTGATACCATCATTGGCCAGTTGTTCCAGCATGCCGACAAGATCGACATCATCTCCTGGAAACTGCCGCGCACCTGCCAGCTCTACATCGCCCAGCACCACCCGCAAGGGCGATCTGTCCTCAAGCCCCGGCAACCTGCAATCCAGCTTTGGCCTGTCTACTTCAACTGTTCCTGCCCCGACCAGTATTGCATCAGCTCTCGCCCGCATCATGTGTACATGGCGCTTGAATTCAGGACCGGTAATTGCTGTACGCGCGCCGGGTCTTTCGGCAATCATCCCATCGCTGGAAACTGCCAGCTTCAGCAAGACATGTGGCCTGTTGCGATTTATGCGGCTTAAAAACCCCCGCAGATCATAGCGCGCCTCATCAGCGCAAACCCCGCTTACAACCTCAATCCCGGCCCGGCGCAGCATTTCACCGCCCTTGCCATTCACTCTTGGGTCAGGATCACCAACCGCCATAACCACCCGTTTGATACCTGATTCAATAAGACTTTGCGCACAGGGCGGTGTCTTGCCATGATGCGAACAAGGCTCCAGTGTCACATATACCGTTGCTTCACGCGCAGCTTTTCCTGCCATCAGCAGGGCTGCAACCTCGGCATGTGGCCGCCCGCCCGGAGCCGTCCAGCCAACCCCGGCAAGCTGCCCGGCCCTGTCAACAATCACACAGCCAACCGGTGGATTTTCCGCAGTGTTCCCCTGCGCCCGTCTGCCGACCCGCAAGGCATGCAACATCCATTTTGTATCATTATTCATGAACATTTTTCCCAGGCACCACAACCACACCATCTGGCGGGCTTGGTGCCGGCAAAGACGGATTTCCTTCAGGCAGTCAGCCTTGAACCATCAGGCTCACTCATCTGACAATTCGTCAAGCAGTTCCTCAAAATCCTTGGCTTCACGGAAATTGCGATACACTGATGCAAAGCGCACATAGGCCACATCATCCAGAACCCGCAACCCTTCCATAACATGTTTGCCAATGGTTGCCGATCTGATTTCACTGTCCCCTGCCGTTTCCAGCCGCCGGACAATACCCGACACCATCCGCTCGATCCTTTCAGGCTCCACCGGGCGCTTGCGCAAGGCAATCTGTACCGACCGCATCAGCTTGTCGCGATCAAATGGCACTTTGCGATCATTGCTCTTGATCACCATCATATCGCGCAACTGCACCCGCTCAAAAGTGGTGAACCTGCCACCACAATCAGGGCAGTAACGCCGCCTGCGAATGGCAGCATCATCTTCGGTTGGACGTGAATCCTTTACCTGGGTATCGGTATTGGAGCAAAATGGACAACGCATCGCCTGAAGCTCCTTTCATTGCAAAACCTAATAGATTGGGAAACGGCCTGTCAGGGCTATCGCCTTGGCCTTTACCGCTGCTTCCACTTCACCATTGCCATCATCACCATTTTTGGCCAGTCCTTCAAGTACTTCCAGAATAAGCTCACCAATTTCAGTAAATTCTGCAACCCCGAAACCGCGGGTAGTACCGGCTGGAGTGCCAAGGCGAATACCAGATGTAATCATCGGTTTTTCCGGGTCAAACGGAATGCCGTTCTTGTTGCAGGTCAGAAAAGCCCGGCCCATTGACAACTCGGCCGAACGCCCGGTCAGCCCCTTGGGACGCAGATCAACCAGCATCAGATGTGTGTCAGTACCGCCTGAAACAATATCCAGCCCGCCCTTTTGCAATGTTGCAGCCAGTGCCTTGGCATTTTCCACAACATTGGCCGCATATTGCTTGAACTCAGGCCGCAAGGCTTCACCAAAGGCCACCGCCTTGGCAGCAATGACATGTTCCAGCGGCCCGCCCTGAATACCGGGGAAAATGGCTGAATTGACCTTTTTGGCAATCTTTTCATCATTGGTCAAAATCATGCCACCACGCGGACCGCGCAGGGTTTTATGAGTGGTTGTAGTGGCTACATGACAATATTCAAGCGGGTTGGGATGCACACCACCGGCAACCAGACCGGCAAAATGGGCCATGTCGACCATGAAATATGCGCCAACCGAATTGGCAATGGCCTTCATCCGGGCAAAATCAAAGAAACGCGGATAGGCTGAACCGCCACCAACGATGATTTTAGGCTTGTGGGCGCGTGCCAGATCTTCCATTTCATCATAATCGACAGTCTGGCTGTCTTTGCCAACATTATAGGGAACCACATTGAACCATTTGCCGGACTGGTTTACCGGTGCCCCATGTGTAAGGTGACCACCGGCAGCCAGATTAAGCCCCATGAAAGTATCACCCGGCTGCATCAGCGCAAAGAACACGGCCTGATTGGCCTGCGAACCTGAATGCGGCTGCACATTGGCATAGGCACAGTCAAACAACTGCTTGGCCCTTTCTATGGCCAGTTGCTCGGTAACATCGACATTCTGGCAACCGCCATAATAACGCCTGCCGGGATAACCTTCAGCATATTTGTTGGTAAGAATGGAACCTTGAGCCTGTAAAACCGCTTTTGAAACAATATTTTCCGAGGCAATCAGTTCAATTTCATGCTGCTGGCGCGCCAGTTCAGCATCAATGGTTTTTTGCACTTCGCTGTCACTATCAGCAAGATCAGCATCAAAAAAACCCGCAAATGGAGCATTACCGGTTTTGTCAGTCATGGCGCACCCTTTTCAATAAATAGCCAGAATCTCATCAAGGCGTGCTTCCTACGCCTCAAACACAAAAAAATCAATCGGTGAGTTTGGCGCATGAGGTTTTACAGCGACCTGTTTATAAATCAGCAGGTTATTTCGAAACCCCGTCCCGACCCAGCTGGCTGGCAATATATTCTGGAACATCAACCGCACCGGCAAAGCTGGTCCGGCTCAGCTTGACATTTTTCAGATTGGCCCCCTCAAACTGCGCACCGCTCAACACGGTTCGGGAAAGATCGGCATTTTCCAGATTGGCATTTTCAACTCCCGCCCCGGTCATATCAGCATCAACCAGCTTGGCCCCGGACAGGTCAGAATCAATAATCACCACCCTGTTCAGCTTGGCCCGGCTGAAATCAGCATTGCGCAACTCTGATTCTTCCAGTCCCAGCTCTTTCATGAAAGCATCTGTAAAAATTGCATTATTGGCCTTGGCCTCATTCAGATGTGCCCCGAACAGGAAAGACTGACGAAAAACCGCTCCTTCCATATTGGTTTCATTCATCATCGCCCGGAACATTTTGGAGCGGCTGAAATCAGCCCCTTTGAGATTGCACCCGGTAAGATCAATCCATTTCAGATTGGCATCAGTCAGCTTTGCCCCTTCCAGATTGCAATCCTGCAATTTGGCACTGGTCATTTTTACACCGGTCAAATCCGCCCCGTGCAGATCAATTTTATCAAATTTGCGGCCAAAAAAATCACAATGGCGCAAATCAGTCATCGGCTTTGGCTCATCGCATGAACCTTTGGCCAGTGATTCTGCCATGGTTGCAGTAACAGGCTGGACAAGAACCGATGCACAAAAGCCTGTTGCCAGCAATAACGACAATTTTGATATTGCTGATTTTATCCCAATATTGAAAAAGCTCATTGCCACAACCTCTATTATTGATCTTGTTATAGCTGTTTATGCCGGAAAACCGCCACAGGTCCAGCCATTTTTTTTCAGTTCGGCAACACTCAAGGCTTTATTCATTGTTCAGCGCTCATTGCGCCTGTGTCTCTGTGGGTAAGCAAATCAATCAGTTGTTGATAGCGATGCCATGAACGGCAAAACAGGTTTAACCCCGCCCTGCCCTTGACAGATTATGAAAAACTGCAATTCAGGCAGCCTTGGCCCGTTTCAGACCAAAGCGTGTCCACAGCTCATGCAAGGCTGCAACCAGCTTGTCCATTTCAGCTTCATCATGCAATGGTGACGGGGTCAGCCGCAAACGTTCAAGGCCGCGCGGTACTGTCGGATAGTTGATCGGCTGAATATAGATACCAAAATCTTCCATCAGCGCGTCAGTCAATGATTTGCACAATACCGGATCACATATCATTACCGGCACAATATGGCTGTCGCCAAACACTACCGGCAAATCAAGCGCTGCCAGCTTGTTTCTGAGCATGTCAGCATGCAGATGTTGCAAACGCCGTTCTTCTCCAGACTGTTTCAGATGCCGGATGGAAGCCAGCGCCCCTGCCGCCAGAACCGGAGCCAGCGAGGTTGAGAAAATGAAACCTGAGGCATAAGAGCGAATGGCATCAACAATCTCGTTTGAGCCGGTAATATAACCGCCCATGACACCAAATGCCTTGGCCAGAGTGCCTTCAATAATGTCAACCTGATCAGCCACCCCATCACGGTCAGTAATGCCGCCACCGCGATGCCCGTACATGCCAACCGCATGTACTTCATCAATATAGGTCATGGCGTTATATTTGCGCGCCAGTTCGCAGATTTTGCCAATCGGGGCAATATCACCATCCATTGAATAAACCGATTCAAAGGCAATGACTTTTGGCCGGTCATGGTCAAGGGTTTCAAGTTTGGCTTCCAGATCTTCCAGATCATTATGCTTCCAGATCATCTTGTCAGAGCGCCCGGCCCTGATGCCTTCGATCATTGAAGAATGGTTCAGTGCATCCGACAGAATGACTACATCCGGTAAAATCATCGACAGGGTGGAAAGCGTCGCCAGATTGGACAGATAACCTGAATTGAACAGCAAGGCTGCCTGCTTGCCATGCAGATCGGCAAGTTCGGCTTCAAGTTCGACATGATAATGATTGGTTCCGGCAATATTGCGGGTGCCACCTGCCCCGGCCCCGGTTTCCTCCAGCGCCTGGTGCATAGCACCCAGCACCTTTTCATGCTGGCCCATACCCAGATAATCATTGGAACACCACACTGTCACTTCGCGGGTGCCATCTGGTCCGTACCATGTAGCTTTTGGAAAATTACCGGTAATCCGTTTAAGATCAGCAAATTCGCGATACCGGCCTTCATCATGCAATTTGTTGATCGCAGATGAAAAATAATCATGGTACATTGTCATCGAAAGAAACCTTTATGCGTTCATATTCAACTTACAATATGCGTTATTATTATTTGTGCATATCACTAAAAGAGTCGCATGTTCAAATTACAAGCAATTAAGGTTCACACGATCATACGCCCGAAATCCGCATTTTCTTGATATTCATCAACTATCCAGCGCCTTGGGTTGTCCCGAGACAAAGCCCGTACCATCAAGCTTGTAAATATCATTGCGAAAATGCACCAGACCATCATCAGTTGCCCAGGCGGTGAAATAAACAAATTGCACCTGCGGTCCATTCTTGACCTTAACATCTTCGCGCTCACCGGATTTAACCACCGCTTCAATCTTGTTGCGGTCCCAGCCGCTGGTTTTTTTCAAAATCCAGTCAGTCAGTATATGCACCTTGTCCACCCGCACACAACCGGAACTGAAATAGCGGGATGCCTGACTGAACAGCCTTTTTGTAGGAGTATCATGCATATAAACGGCATATTTATTGGCAAAATTGATTTTTACCGATGCCATCGCATTGCCTTCCCCCGGCTCCTGGCGGAAATGATATTTCTCTGGATCAGCCTTGCTCCAGTCAACCTTCTTTGGGTCAACTTCCGGTCCGCCATAACCATCATAAATCTTGATATTCATGGTTTTCAGAATATTCAGGCTTTTACGCAACTTCGGAATAATGTCCTTTTTGACTATACTCACCGGCGCATTCCAGTAAGGATTAAAATTAAGCTGGGTTACCCGGCTTTTGAGAATTGGCGATGGTCGTGAAGCCTTGCCAACCACGACATTATGCCGCGAGTGCAAAATGCCAAATTCTACCGCATCAAGCTGGGTCGCTGGAATATTCACCACAATATACCGGTCCGGCAGACCTTTTACAGCTTCTGCAACCCGCGGCAGATTGGCTTTAAGTGTGGCCAGCCTTGCACTGGCTGAAATATTTAGCGCCTTGCGGGTTTCCTTGTTCAATTTGCCATTTGCATGCAGTCCGTTGGCTTTCTGGTACTGCTTTAGTGCCTTTTCGGTTTTCTCACCAAAGACCAGCATGGATTTGGGATTATCAGGCAATTCCATATAGCCTTCTGCCGCCAGTCGCTTGATAAGTTTGGCAACAATCTTACCCTTGGCTCCACGAACCAGCACCCGGCTTTTAGGCAATTTGCCCCAGCCACCCTTGGCAACAATCTTTTCATACCGGCTGATAGCCGCCTTGATATTTTTCAGGCTGCTTGCAGTAAGCATGGGAGAAGTGCCAAAATCGCGTATAAGCTTGGTAGTCGTTGGTGCACGATAGGAAGATGAATTGCCCGCCCTGCTCCAGTTACCAGTGCTGATTGCTCTGGGTTTCCTTTTTTTAGCCAGTGCTTCAAGCGGATTGGCTACAGCTACCCCGGCAAAGACAGCTGCCAAAC
>JALXCV010000100.1 GCA_026990765.1 Hyphomicrobiales bacterium
GTAATATTACAGATCAGCTTGCCAAAACCATTAAAGACACTAATCTGTGGGCACGCTATGGCTTGTAATCATCAAACTGCCGGAGCAACGACATCATGATCGGTAAAATCATTGTAGCAGCAATCGCCATTCTGGTTGGCCTGATTATTTACCGGCAGGTTTCTGACCGGGCAATGCGGGCAAATCGCAAATCAGCCCGAAAATCACCTCCAAAAACCATTGAAGGCAAGGCAGAAACCCTTATTTGGGATGAAAAGACCCAAAGCTACCGCACAAGCAAATAGTTTGCTTGACCTATGCTGCGCTGCACACTAATTTGCAACCCGACTATCAATCCAACTGATTTCTGGAATTTTCATGAGCACAACAGGCTTGCAGCCAACCAGATCCTTCCAGGATCTGATTCTGACATTGCATCAATACTGGGCTGCCTATGGATGCGTGATATTACAGCCATATGATATGGAAGTGGGAGCGGGAACCTTTCATCCGGCAACTACCCTGCGCTCTGTCGGTTCAAAGCCGTGGAAAGCCGCCTATGTACAACCATCACGCCGCCCCGGCGATGGCCGTTATGGCGAAAACCCCAACCGGGTGCAACAGCACCATCAATATCAGGTAATTCTGAAACCATCTCCCATTGACTTGCAGGATCTTTATCTGGGTTCGCTAAAAGCCATCGGTATTGATTTTGACCATCATGACATCCGCTTTGTCGAAGATGACTGGGAAAGCCCGACACTGGGCGCCTGGGGGCTGGGCTGGGAAGTATGGTGCGATGGCATGGAAGTCTCGCAATTCACCTATTTTCAGCAGGTTGGCGGTCTTGAATGCCAACCAGTATCTGGAGAACTGACCTATGGGCTGGAACGGCTTGCCATGTATGTACAAGGCGTTGACAGCATTTATGATCTCAACTTCAATGGCGCTGAAGGCGATCAGAAAATGACCTATGGCGATGTATTCCTGCAATCAGAACAGGAACATTCACGCTATAATTTTGAACAGGCCAACACCAAAATGCTGTTTGCCCATTTCACCGACGCAGAAACCGAATGCAAATCAATTCTGGACGCAGGCAAGACAGACGGGCGACATTTGATGGCGCTTCCTGCCTATGACCAGTGTATCAAGGCATCACATATTTTCAACCTGCTGGATGCTCGCGGGGTAATTTCGGTTACCGAGCGCCAAAGCTATATTCTGCGCGTTCGCGAACTGGCCAAGGGTTGCTGTGAGGCATGGGCAAAGACCGCCGGTGGCGGCTATCAAGAGGGAAAAAATGACTGAAAAACCTGTAATTGCCAAAAAAGGCCCATATGTTGAATCTGTTGCGGCTGGCAAAACTTACTTTTGGTGCGCTTGCGGCAAATCAAAGACGCAACCCTTTTGCGATGGTAGTCACGAGAGCACATCATTCAAACCGGTAAAATGGGTAGCTGATGAAACCCGCAAACGTGCATTTTGCGGCTGCAAGGCAACTCAAGATCAGCCGTTTTGTGATGGCGCTCACAAGGACCTTTGAAAACATCCATGTCCGAATTACTGATAGAACTTTTCTCTGAAGAAATCCCCGCCCGCATGCAAAGCCGGGCCAGTGAGGATTTGCGCAATCTGGTGTGCAATGGGCTTGAAAAGGCCGGTCTTGCAATTGGCACGGCCAAAGCCTTTGTCACCCCGCGCCGCCTGACAGTGGTTGTTGAAGACATCCCGGCAACCACCCCGGATATTGTCGATGAACGCAAAGGCCCGCGCACAGATGCACCTGAGCGTGCTATTGAAGGTTTCCTGAAATCTGCCGGGGTAACACTTGATGATTGCATCACCGGTGAAGACAAAAAGGGTCAGTTCTACATTGCCAGAATTGAAAAGCCGGGAAAACCAACCACCGAAATACTCGCAGAACTCATCCCTGAAATCATCCAGAAATTCCCCTGGCCAAAATCCATGCGCTGGGGCACAGGCTCATTGCGCTGGGTCCGTCCGCTGCATTCGATCATCTGTATCCTTGATGGCCAGCCGGTAGAATTTGAGATTGCCGGGATAAAATCCGGCAACCAGACCATCGGCCATCGCTTCATGGGGCCAGACACCATTACTGTCAGCAGTTTTGGCCAGTATAAAACCGCCCTTGCCGACCAGTTCGTTATGCTTGATGCTGGCGAGCGCATCAGCTTCATCCAGTCAGAGGCTGAAAAACTGGCAAAATCCAGTTCCTTGCAGCTGATTGATGATCAGGGCCTGTTAAAGGAAGTATCCGGTCTGGTTGAATGGCCAGTCGTGCTGATGGGCGAATTTGATGCTTCATTCCTTGAAGTCCCCCCTGAAGTCGTGGTCACCACCATCAAGGCCCATCAAAAATGTTTCTGCCTGAAGGATGCTGACGGCAAGCTGGCCAACAAATATCTGCTGGTCTCCAACATGATCGCCCGCGATGGCGGCAAAAAAATTATTGAAGGCAATAACCGGGTAATTGCCGCACGTCTGTCAGATGCCAAATTTTTCTGGGATCAGGACAAAAAGACCCCGCTGGAAAACCGCCTGCCGGAACTGAAAAAAATCACCTTCCACGCCAGGCTGGGCAGCCAGCGCAAACGGGTGAAAAGGCTGGAAAAACTCAGCACTGACATTGCCCGGATCATCGGTGCTAATGAAGAAAAGACAAGACTGGCAGCACGCCTTTGCAAGGCTGATCTGGTAACCGGCATGGTTAGCGAACTGCCTGAACTTCAAGGGCTGATGGGCAAATATTATGCTCTGGCTGAAGGTCTGGACAATGATGTGGCAATAGCACTTGGCGATCACTACAAACCGCAAGGTCCTTCTGATGCCGTACCGCAAAACCTCATTGCCCAGACAGTATCGCTTGCCGACAAGATTGACACATTGGCAGGTTTCTGGGCCATGGATGAAAAGCCAACCGGCTCCAAGGATCCATATGCCCTGCGCCGTGCTGCGCTTGGCATAATCCGTATAATCGAGGAAAATTCGCTGCGGCTTCCTTTGCTTAAAATTCTCGATGACCAGATAGCCGCATCACCGGGACTGACTGATGATGAAGCAGACAGCAAGGCCATCGCCCGCGACCTGCTGTCCTTTTTTGCCGACCGCCTGAAAGTACATTTGCGCGATCGCGGCATGCGCCATGATCTGATTGACGCGGTATTCGGGCTTGGTGATCAAGATGATCTGTTGATGATCATCAAAAGGGTTCAGGCACTTGGTGAGTTCCTTGATACTGATGATGGCAAAAACCTGCTGGCCGGTGTCAAGCGGGCCGTCAACATCTTGCGCATTGAAGAGAAAAAAGACGGCCAGAAACATGATGGCAACCCCCTGCCCAACCTTTTGGTTCTGGGTGAGGAAAAAGAATTGCACCGGGCCGTAACCGCTGCCATGGCCCAGACCATCAATGCGGTAAAGACCGAAGATTTTGCCTCAGCCATGACCGCCCTTGCCAGATTGCGCAAGCCGGTAGATGAATTTTTCGACAAGGTCACCGTTAATGCAGATGATCCCAATTTTCGCGATAACCGTTTGAAATTGCTTAACCGTATTCGCGAAGCAACCTTGTCAGTTGCTGATTTTTCCAGGATTGAGGGGTAAGTAAAAATTTCCTGCAATGTCCTGGCCCCTTCCAACTCATTTCATAAAACCAATGGAGATTTGAAAATGTCCGATAATAATAAATGGGTCTATCTGTTTGGCGATGGGCAAGCTGAAGGCAAGGCAGAAATGAAAAACCTGCTTGGAGGCAAGGGAGCCAATCTGGCTGAAATGGCCAGCCTCGGCATTCCGGTTCCACCCGGCTTTACCATCACAACTGAGGTCTGCACCGCGTTTTATGATAATGACCGCAATTATCCTGAAACCCTCAGTTCTCAGGTCGATGCAGCCATTGGCTTTATCGAAGACAAGGTGGGAGCAAAATTTGGCGACCAGGAAAAACCGCTTTTGATCTCGGTCAGGTCAGGTTCACGCGTCTCCATGCCCGGCATGATGGATACGGTGCTCAATCTTGGCCTTAATGATGATACTGTTAAAGGCCTTGCCAAATGGTCAGGTGATGAGCGTTTTGCCTATGACAGCTATCGCCGCTTCATTCAGATGTATGCTGATGTGGTAATGGGGCTGGAACATAATGATTTTGAAGAAATTCTTGAAGACTACAAGGATTCATCCGGCCTGACACAGGATACCGACCTTTCAGCCAGCGACTGGAAGGAAATAATCGAGCGCTTCAAGCAATGCGTTAAGGAAAATCACGACGACCCGTTCCCGCAAGCCCCCAGGGACCAGCTTTGGGGTGCCATTGATGCGGTTTTTGGTTCATGGCAATGTGCCCGCGCCATCACCTATCGCTCACTGCATGATATCCCGGGTGACTGGGGAACCGCTGTAAACGTACAAGCCATGGTATTTGG
>JALXCV010000101.1 GCA_026990765.1 Hyphomicrobiales bacterium
TGGAAACCGTGTAGCGGATAGTCGTTTCACCATCTTGCTCAATACTTGTATTGTCAAGCCGTACATTACTGACAGTCAGGTCTGGCTGGGAAGCCGGGGCGTTAATTATCAACTGGATCGGCCCGGAAACGTTATTATTCTCATTGCTTTCATTAGGCGTGCTGTTGTCGTAGTCAGCCTTTACGAATAGGTAATAGGTGCCGGGATCATAATTAGCCAGAGCCTGAAGATGTTCATGCTCGTTGGTATCATTTACGCCAGCCCTCACAGTTCCAGCCGTATCCGTGTCTATCCGGGTGGCATCGTTGAAATTTTGGGTTGTCGAGATGTAAATACCCTGCACAACACTCGTAGCATCGGCGTTACCCTGATTGGAAACCGTGTAACGGATTGTGGTTTCATCACCTTGCTCAATGCTTGTGCTATCAAGACGGACATTGCTGACCGTAAGGTCGGGTTGTTGTTGCTCTTCCTGAAAGGCGATCGAGAGGAAATAGTCAGAGTTGCTTGAAGTATACGGATCAACATGGATATAGTAGCCCTGACCAGGCGCAACATCCCAAGTAATAGTTTCATCCGAATTGCCGCTGGCATCAGACGAATGCAAAGGATTGCCCTGATAGTCAAGAAGCCTCAAGTCGACATCGGCTGAGAGTTGAGACAAGTTTATTGTCATGGTCCCGGAATTATCCGTCACAATGCGGAAGTAATCATCCGGATCCGAGCCGCCAACAGAATCTCCACTGTGATAAATGGAGTGAGTATTCGTGAGGTGACCCAACTCGTCCGCAGTTTGCCATGTGTCGTTGCCATCGCCAGTACTGCCTGTGTATGTAATAATTGCCTCTGCCAACCAAGAACCAAGGTCATAAAGGTGGTTCGAAAGCCATTCACCCTCCGTCAAGTTTGAAAGAAAACCAAATTCAATAACTAGATAGTTATCCGCACCAACGTAGCCAGCAGAACTAGAATACTGCCCCGAATTAAATCCATAATATCCCGCCAATCCATTGGTAAAATTTTCTCCCCTGAATTGAGGTGTGAAGCCCGTAACTTCTGTGTAGTCGGATGTAGTCAATTTATCATTATAGAAATCTCTCCAATAGTCAGAAAACAATTCGCTGCTATCATCTGGGTCGTCATACCATCTAGAACCGCCCCATGTTGAGATGCCATCTGGAAAACCGGTAGAATATCCATAAGCTCCAGGACTTGCATTATCGAAATGAAGGAATACCGCAAAATCAACATTATATTTGTTATTATAATAAACATCATTATAGTCCACGCCACCATGTGTGGTTGAACCGTTGTATTTGCCATCTAGATAATACCCCTCTCGATATGCATCAATATCTGCGCTGCCATTCAAAATACTGGTAGCAACACCTGCAACTTCTTTCGTCCATTGCCACTCAGACCAACCCCTAGATGGATTGTTGTTTGAGTTAGGATTGCCCTCATGTCCTGCCTGAACAAGGATTGATGTACTCATAACTTTGCTCCATTTATATTATTGTAGCTGCCTGCGACATACCATCTTGAATGCCGCAAAAATATTCCGTGACATGCTGCATGTGCCCGCCATTGGTGCTGACATTGCCATCAACAGCAAAATAGATAGCCGTATCTGCTGGCTGTTCGACCTTGTTCAGGGCATTGTTATAGGCATTGATGCCATCTGTGACGCCGTTGTCATAGCCCAGGCAATTGTCGATATAGACATCATTGCCAACAACTTTCGGGTCCCAGTTCTGCTCTCTCCATGTTACCTCATAAACGGAAACCACCTGTAGCCCGTTGGCGACATAATTATCGGCCATCGCTCGGGTCAGGTAGTTACTGGCGCTGCCAAGATAATTTATGACAAAGCCGAACTGGCCGTACTGTTTCTCAAGCACGTGATCAAGACTATTGATCCGTTGCCCATCAAAATGCGAGGATTGCCACCTACTGAAATCCAGGCCCATTGCCTTGATATGCCCCCTAAATATTCCAGCATCAATTTGCCCATTTAGCAGTATGGGCGTTATCATTTTTGAACAAAGAAGCAAGCCCTAAGATCAGGTAACCCAGCCTCATTGTCGGATGCCAGACACTCTTTTTCGATCCATCCACAATAATATTTCCTTAATATATATATATTAAGTATAATGTAAAGTCATATTTGCATCAGATTAACCAGAAAAATAATCACAACAAAAGGCATGAATGACGAACAGCACTATACCCAAATCACTCGAATATCATCGTAACCCCAACAAATACCGTTGTCCGATCAACAAGCTGAACCGGTTTGCATATTAGATGTCCTTACACACTGCCACCACCACTATAGGTCTTGATTTTGCGAAGACTGTTTTTCAGATTCATGCAGTTGACAGTGAAGGCAAACCTGTCTGGAAGAAGTACTTGCGGGGGAACAGATACTGGCGTTTTTTTGCCAGATTCAAACCCTACCTTCCAGCTATCGGTCAGGTTTTGACGGAAGAAGGAACCGGTCTGTTTGCAAGGAGCTGAAGAGCCGATTTGCTAGTCAGTGACGAATTAGCGCGTGTCGCGTTAACTTGAATTCACTATGCAGATATGAACGGCCTTGCTTTGCAAGACCTGCCTCATACCTGCAAGTGGATACCTGAATCTATTCTAACCCGACACGATCTATAAGCTGAAGTCGACAACATAAAGACCGGAGATAATACCAGTAATAGTGCTGTTTTCTGTGTTTTCTCCACAGCTTCAGACAACATAATACCGTCTGATTTCTTGCGTCAGAAAATAAAGTCACTGGCATCAATGCCGGAGGTTATTCCTGACAGGGTTATGGTGTCGGTTATATCGGCGTCCTGCTGGTCGAAATGCACCAACGTATCAGAGCCAACGACTTCAATCCTGAGATCGGCTGCCGACAGGGATGAGCCGCGCATATCCATCATTTCTGTGCCATTGTCGAAATCGTGGATCACATCATGGCCAAAACCGTCATCAAAGACAAAGGTATCGTTACCGGTCAGACCGAACATGTGATCACCGCCCCTGCCGCCGGTTATAACATTGTCGGTTCCATAGCTGCCCAAAAGCAGGTCATTCGACATGGAGCCGATAACATTATCAAAATTGGCCAGAGTATCTCCTGTCGCATCACCACCGGTTGCGGTGCTATTATATAGCCGCACGGTTACACCAGTGGTTGAGCCGGCATAGGAAACTGTATTGTTGCCGGTCAGGCCATTAAGATTATCTGCCCCGGCCCCGCCTTCAAGAATATTATCAACACCATTCGCGCCCAGCAGAGTATCCACATAACCAGAACCGATGATATTTTCAATGTCATGGAGAGAGTCACCATTGGCATCACTTCCAGATGCGGCACCACTATCAAGATTTACGGTTACTCCACCAGATGAAGAAGCATATGAGACTGTGTCATTGCCGGAAAGACCGTTAATATAGTCAGCTCCTGCTCCACCTTCCAGAATATTATCAACCCCATAACTGCCAATCAGTACATCATTAAAACTCGTTCCGATGGCATTTTCAATGCCTGAATATGTATCGCCCGTGGCTTCGCCACCACTGCCGGTACCATTATAGAGCCTGACAATTACTGCGGCAGATGATGAGTAATAGGTTGTGGTATCAGAGCCAAGGCCACCATTTAGAACATCAGCGCCGGAACCACCTGCCAGCAGATCATCACCCCAGCCGCCATAAATGACATCATTTCCTGACAGACCAAACAGATAATCACTGCCCAGACCGCCGGAAAGGAAATTGCTGGCCCCGAAGGAGCCGACCAGAGTATCATTATGCACCGAGCCTACGGCATTTTGAATATTGACCAATGTATCGCCGGTTGCATCACCGCCAGATCCGGTTCCATTGTAAAGGCGCACCGTTACACTGGCTGATGAACTGGCATATGACACAGCATTACAGCCACTCAGGCCGTTAATATAGTCAGCTCCTGCCCTGCCTTCCAGAGTGTTATTGACACCATATGCTCCAATCAGACTGTCATTATGGGCTGAACCGACAGCATTTTGAATGTTGACCAATGTATCGCCGGTTGCATCGCCACCAGATCCGGTTCCATTGTAAAGACGGACAATTACCCCAGCAGCCGAACTGGAATAGGCAGCTGTATTAGTACCGGTCAGGCCATTAATATAATCAGCCCCGGCCCCACCTTCCAGCACATTATTAACGCCATATGCACCGATAAGACTGTCATCAAAGAATGAACCAACGACATTTTCAACCGAAGTCAGGGTATCACCATGGGCATCATTAACCGATCCGGTGCCATTATAGAGACGCACAACCACAGCACCAGGCGACATCTCGTAGGAAACCGTATCTCTGCCAGCCCCGCCATTAAGCGTATCAGCACCTGCACCACCTTCAAGAACATCATTGCCATTGCCGCCGGACAGTATATCTGCCCCGGCAAGCCCATCCAGCATATTGTCGGCGTCATTGCCAGTCAGCACATCTGAACGGTTAGTACCCTCAACACCTTCAATGCTGGTAAGGGTATCAGTATCGCCAAAACTGTCTGTTGCAACACCAGTAGCAAGATTGACGGTTACACCACCAACAATTGGGGTTTCCAGTGGGGAAAGCAGGCCGAACATGGCAGAGTCATCGTCTATTGAATAGCTGACCATGTCGTTGCCGCCCCTGCCATCAAACATGTCATTGCCGGCATGCCCGACAAATGCATTATCTGCAGCATTTCCGATCAGACTGTCAGCCTGGCGGGTGCCTTCAACAGCTTCAATACCGCTCAGCGTGTCTGTGTCACCATAGGGATCTGTTGCAATACCTGTTGTCAGATTGACAGTGACCCCTGCGTTCCCGAAATCACCATCAGTCGCTGATTCATGTAATTCATCCCACAGATAGCTGGTCAGATCATAACCACCGCCACCATTAATCGTATCATCACCAGCGGCCCCATCAAGTTGCTCATCATCGGCACTGCCATTTATGGTATCGGCAAACACACTGCCATAGATGCTTTCTATGCCTGTCAGGGTATCAGTATCACCAAAAGCATCAACGACAGTTCCGGCACCGCCACCGGTCAGAGTTGCCAAAATGCCGGAGGTCCCACCACTATAATGATCATATGTATAAATTGACCGATCAAATCCAGACCCGCCATCAATCACATCATTGCCACCCCTGCCGGCAAAGACTTCCAGATCATCATTGGCAATATTGCCACCGGTCAGGTAATCAACGCCATCAGTTGCATTTACATATTCAATATTGGACAGGGTATCAGTATCACCATATTCATCAGTTGCAATACCGGTGGCAAAATTGACTGTCACTCCTGTATTGCCGCGATAAAAAACCCGATCAAAGCCGGAACCACCATCGATAATATCGTTACCGGCCTTGCCTTCAAAGCTTTCAAACAGGTCATTGCCGCCGCCAGTCAGATTATCAGCCTGAGAGGTGCCGCGAATATGGGTGATACCGGTAAAAGTGTCAGTATCTCCATAACCGTCTGTTGCTATGCCGGTTGCAAGATTTACCGTTACACCGGCTGTACCATATGCTCCACTGATATCCTGATATCTATAATCCTGGCTGTAATCAAGACTATCAAAGCCTTTGCCAGCGTTAATGCTATCGTTTCCAGCCAGACCCTTATAGGATTCAGAATAGTTATCGCTGCCAGTAATGTTATCAGCCTGCCGGGTGCCACGGACAGCTTCCATATTGGAGATGATGTCTGTATCACCAAACGGATCGGTTGCCGTACCGGTTGCAAAATTGACAGTTACGCCCAGATTGCCGCCATACTGATAATCCCAAGTGTACATCAGTTCATCATATCCTGACCCACCATCCAGAATATCGTTTCCGGCACCACTCTGGTAGCCCTCCCAATTATCATTGGAACTGTTACCACCGATTAAAGTATCTGCAAAAGCCGTACCGCGAATGCTTGCAACACCTGAAATTGTATCGCTTTTTCCGGTTGCTGTTGCCGTGCCTGCTGACAGGTTAACCGTAACAGCAGAACTGAGATCTGAGTAGGTCAGGAAGCTGCCACCGCTACCTGTTATCGTATCATTGCCTTCTCCAGGTTTCAGGTAGTTGTCATAATAATTGGCACCGCTTGTCACGGGAGTTGCATCAAGAATATCATTGCCATCTCCCCCTTCAAGCCGGTCATTGCCACCTTGGCCTCTCAAAGTATCATTGCCACCTCGACCTTCAAGCCTTTCATCCACACCATCGCGTCCGATGATCGTATCATTACCGGTTCTGGAGCCTCGAACCCATTCAATGCTGATGAGAGTATCGGTGCCGCCAAGGCCATCAGATGCCACTCCGGCATTCAGATCAACATTAACAGCTCCAACGCCAGAGCGGTCATATCGCATGCGGTCAAAGCCATCACCACCATCAATATAGTCATTACCTGCGCGACCAATGAAACTGTTGTCATTGGCATCACCAGTCAGGTTGTCAGCATGATCGGATCCACGGATTTCCCATATACCTGAAATCGTATCTGTCCCGCCATAACCATTATCCGTAGCAATACCTGTTGCCATATTGACTGTAACGCCAGCCGGAGCACTTCGGTAATCAAGACGCACCTGACCACCCGAGCCGGTGATGGTATTATCACCACCAAGGCCGCGAAATGACTGCCAAGTGCCGGTGTTGGATGAGCCGACAAAAGTATCATTGCCTGTCGTTCCATATAACTGGATACCGGCATTTTGAAAATCAATATTGTTAAAATGAGCAAGGGTATCTGTGCCTGATACTCCCTTGTTGACAGTTAAGGTATTCAGATTTGCATTAATTGCGGTGGCAAGCGATGAATAATCCAGAAGGAAATCACCCTTGCCGTTATCAAAGTCAATAGTATCATTGCCGGTGGAACCAATCATGGTGTCCCAGAAATAGGCACTGGAATAATTACCCATATGAATGGTATCATTTCCAGCACCGCCATTCAGAACATCATCACCATCATCCCCCCATAAAGTGTCATTACCTACACCGCCATCGATCCTGTCATTGCCGGTATAGCCGCCAACTTGCACATTGTCGGATTCAAGGATGGTAAATGTGTCATTGCCGTTCCAAATATATGCCATGAAAGCATCAACATCAGTTGCCAGCAGGTTGGCGCCTGTCACCATGGAATGATTGTGTCCCAAAGACTGGCCAAGCAGGGTTCCACCACCTGCGGTGCGATGTTCCATGGTGTTCATGGTGCCACCGGTAACATTGCCCATGGCATCATAAGTGAAGCCGGTTCCGATATAATGGGTTTCGGTCAGATCAGAATTTTCAATAACCAGCAAGGTTGATGTAGCAACAAGCACATCGCCATCTTGTACGACATCACCCCAGTCAGCATATCCGGTTGCGGTTGCAAATACAGTTACATCAGCCATCGTATACATCCCTCTTGTCTAAAAATAAAGTCCGACTCAACCAGTTATATGGAACATTAAATTTCCAACCGGAATAACATTGTTCTCACAACAGAATATTCTCCTGGCAGTCTACTTCAATAGTCACTGTTTCCAACGTGAAAAAAGTGTGAATGATCTTGTAGTGCAAAAATGATACAAGCGCCACGCACACTAAACCTAAAGGCTCAGTGTGCTCATGACAATAGTAATATTATAAATCATTAAAAATGATTCTAGAAGATAAAATCACTGGCATCTATTCCGGCTGCGACGCCAGAAAGGGTGATGGTATCGGTAATTGATACATCGATCTGATCAAAATGCACGATTGTGTCAGCACCCGCAAATTCAATCCGCAAATCAGCTGCAGTCAGGGATGAAGCGCTCATATCCATGATTTCGCTGCCATTGTCAAAATCGTGAATGGTATCATTGCCGAAATTGTCATTAAAGGCAAAAGTATCATCGCCGGTCAGGCCAAACATGTGATCATTGCCCTCACCACCATTGAGTACATTTTCAACGCCATTACTACCAAGCAAGGTATCATTATGGCTTGATCCAATCAGGTTTTCGATGTTGACCAGTGTATCACCATTGGCATCACCACCAATACCGGTGCCATTCCACAGGCGGACAGTCACACTGGCAGATGAACCTGCATAAGATGCTGTATCAATACCGCTTAGTCCGTTAAGATAATCAGCTCCTGCTCCACCTTCCAGTACATTATCAATACCATATGAGCCAATAAGGGCATCGGCATAATCAGAGCCTATGGCATTTTCGATACTGATATAGCTGTCACCATGGGCATCATTACCCGAGCCTGTGCCATTGAACAATCTGACAGTTACCGCACCAGCTGAATCAGCATAATAGGCCGTATCGCGACCTGTCCCGCCATCAAGCAGATCAGCGCCAGTTCCACCACCAAGCAGATCATTGCCCTGACCACCCAGAAGCATATCTGAGCCTGACAGTCCAAAAATGGAATCATTACCATCACCGCCATCAAGCATGTTGGCCAATGCATTGGAACCGACAAGCACGTCAGAATGAGAAGAACCATGAAGGTTCTCAATATGGGCAAGAGTGTCACCTGCAGCATCGCCGCCAATGCCTGTACCGTTGAACAACCTGACGGTTACACTGGCATCAGAACCGGCATAAGAAGCAGTATCTGAACCGCCAAGACCGTCAATATAGTCAGCACCTGCACCACCTTCCAGCACATTGTCCTGGCCATTGGCACCAATCAGGGCATCATCAAAACCGGAACCAACCACATTTTCCATATCGATGAGAGTATCACCATGGGCATCATTGCCAGTACCAATGCCATTATAAAGACGCACCGACACACCACCGGCAGAAGAAGCATAATTGGCAGTATCCACACCCTGCCCACCATTCAAATAATCTGCTCCGGCTCCACCATTAAGCAGGTCATTTCCATCACCACCATAAAGACTGTCATTGCCGGACAATCCAAACAGGTAATCATTGCCACTGGCACCCAACAGGAAATTGCCAGTTCCAAAACTGCCGATGAGAGTATCATTAAAGGAAGAACCTACCAGATTCTCAACAGATATGAGGACATCGCCCTGGGCATCACCGCCAATACCGGTGCCGTTGAACAAACGCACGGTAACAGCCGAAGATGAACCGGCATAAGAGGCAATATCCGACCCATTACCACCATTTAACTCGTCTGTACCTTCGCCACCAATCAGCGTATCAACGCCATCATTTCCCAATAAAACATCATCACCTGCGCGGCCCTCAAGCCTGTTATCAGCATCATTACCATACACCCTGTCATCATGAGCAGTTGCAATAAAGTTTTCGCTAGTAAGCACTGAACCAAGATCTACCCAGTTATTCGGGTCTGAATTCAAATCGTCCTGAAGGCTGCTTCTGAAGTTGGCTCCATGAGCGCCCATGGAAACAAAGATCGCATGCTGGTATGTTGAGGCATCGACCGTATCAACACCATCATCACCGTTTATTGCATCAAATTCTCCAGCAAAGTTGCCCTGAAAGAATATCGTGTCATCACCGGCACCGGCATGAATGATATCGGAACCCTGTTTGGCATTGATGAAATCATCACCACGTCCGGTTGTCAGCTGATTGCTTCCCGCAGAGCCAATAACATGATCATCACCATCTCCGGTAACAGCGCTTTCAATTCCTGATAATGAAACATTAACGCCATCAATTATACCGGTCAGACCAAACAGGTTTATTGTTGTATCGCTGCTAACTGCTGCAGTATTAATGATGTCATGTCCTGGGTCAGTATCATTTATAATTGTCGAATGGCCGAATGTTCCGGCATAGTCAGAAAACTCGTCTGTAAAGACATAAGTATTATTATTTGTTGGCCTGCCTGTATGCAATGTGACAACAAGATCCCTGACAAGAAGTTCATCACCAGCAGCATCGTCTTTTATGGTTATTGACCAGTTACCCAGGGAACTCTCGCCCCAAAAGGCATTAGTGGTAAAACTCCATCTACCATCAAAATCATTTGCACCACCAATATCATTGATCAACATTTGAGCTGTGCCATCGGCAGAAGTGATTGAAATTTCCATATCATCAAGAAAAGTAGTCGCAAAATCAACTTCAACGGTCACCTGTTCTATCTGACTATCATTTGCCTGAACCCACTGGTAGGTCTCGGTTCCTGATGAATTATTGGTGTTACCACCATTTACCACACCATCGATGGTTTCATCACTGCTGATAATATGGGTTGACAAAGGTATTTCGTTGCTGGTGGTCAGAGCATTTATATTCCAGTGTTCAGCCATCCTTACCGCAGCATATGTATCGACCAGGCCAAAGCCGTAATCACGAGAAAAATGCAACCCCCCGCCATTCCAGTTATCGGCATTGTTGAACTGCCACACATATTCTTCATTGCCAGTGGCGGCCACACCAATATCAGTACCGGTGTGGCGGGCCGAATAGGCAAGGATTTCATGTACATCACGCCAACCAAGACCTGGATTTGCTTCCAGCATCAGCGCAACCACACCCGATACCATGGAAGCTGCAACCTGAGTACCGGAAAAAATACTGGTATAGTCGCCGCCAAATGCCGAGTTTGCATTGTAAAAACCCTCACTGCCAATACGGTCGGTGGTAACAATGTTTCCATTGAATAAAGGCGCACCAAAAGCTGAAACCAGAATGTTTGAACCAAAGCTTGAAGTTGAAGTTACGTGTCCTGTCGCATCAACCGCAGCAACCGAGATGGAATGAATATTGGAATTCCATGAAACTGCATTGGAATCACCATCAAAGGAGGTGGAAACCTGCCTTTTATCACCGGCGCCCATAACAACGATTGTTCCCTTGCCTGCACGGCCATATTCCAAAGCCTCATCCAGTGCCGTATTAAGATCAACCAGCTCAGGGGCCAGATCATAATTGCCAGCAAGTCCCTGACCATTATACAGGTTAACTACATCAGCCTGATAGAGTGGTGAGCCAGTCCCGACTGAATATTCAAGCGCTTGGACTGCATCGGTTGCAAAGTCAGTAATTGTTCCGGTTGTCTCAACACGCGAACCAGATACAGTAGATCCATAAGCTACCCCGACTGTTCCTGTACCATCACGGTTGGCGCCAATTAAGCCGGCAATGGCAGTTCCGTCATTTTCACCATCAATTCCTGATGGGTCATCATCATTGTCAAAAAAGTCATGATCTCTTTTACCAAGCACAGAACTGAGTTCAGAATGATTATACTGGACTGCATCATCAATTACTGAAACATAAATCCCGGCCCCGGTGTAATCTTCCCATATCGGAACAACATTCAAATCAAACTGACCTGCTGTTGTATTGCGCAAGTACCATTGATGGGTGAATAAAGCGTCTGTTGGCAGGTTCATATCTGTCTCCCGGAATTTATCAAGAATCGTTTCGTTATCAGTATTTTTCTTCCGACCTTTTCAAAAGAATGATGGAACATACATTTGACAACATGAACGTGACGTGAACCGGTGTAACGTAAAGTTTTTTCGCTTATATCAGTATTAACAACTACTTAACAAAGTCATAACGCCACAAAGAGCACATGGATAAACCACATGCTCGTGACTGCAAGGATGCGCATCACCTGAAGATGAAAGGAAAAACTACTAATCAGAAAATAAAGTCGGCTGAATCAATGCCCGAAATGATGCCTGACAAGGTTATGGTATCTGATATGGCGGCATTGACCTGGTCAAAATGAACGATGGTATCACTACCCACCACCTCAATCCGCAAATCAGCTGCAGTCAGTGATGAACCGCTCATATCCATAAACTCGCTGCCATTATTAAAGTCGTGAATGGTATCGTTGCCGAAATTGTCATTAAAGGCAAAACTATCATCGCCGGTCAGACCAAACATGTGATCATTGCCCTCACCGCCATTTATGACGTTGTCCGTGACATAGCTTCCAATCAGGGTATCTGCCTGAGCTGAGCCAATCAGATTCTGGAAATTGACCAGGGTATCACCATTGGCATCACCGCCAATACCGGTACCATTCCACAATTTGGCAGTCACCCCGGTTGCTGAACCTGCATAGGATGCGGTGTTATTGCCGGTAAGGCCATCCAGATAATCAGCTCCTGGTCCACCTTCAAGAACATTGTCAACCCCGTATGAACCTATCAGTGAATCGACAAAGGCTGAACCAACAAGATTTTCTATACCATTCAATACGTCACCATGGGCCTGACTACCAACGCCGGTACCATTGTACAAACGCACGGTGACATTTCCAGCAGATGATGCATAGGTTGCTGTATCAATACCAATGCCGCCATTCAACGAATCGGCACCGTCTCCACCATCAAGCAGATCATCCCCCCACCCACCATAAAGAGCATCACCGCCGCTAAGGCCAAACAAATAGTCATTTCCAAGCCCCCCGGAGATGAAATTGGCACTGTTATAAGTACCTATCAGGGTGTCATTATGCGTCGAGCCAATTATATTTTGCATATTGACCAGAGTATCTCCTTCAGCATCACCGCCTGTACCGGTTCCATTGTACAGTCTGACAGTTACAGCGGCAGTCGAACCCATATAGGAAACAGCATTACTGCCGCTTAACCCGTTAATATAATCATTTCCACCACCGCCTTCGATTGTGTTGTTTTGGGAGTAAGCACCAATCAGGGCATCTGGATTGGCAGAACCAATGATATTTGCAAAGTTTACCAGCATATCGCCTTCTGCATCACCGCCTGCACCGGTTCCATTCCACAATCGTACAGTAACACTGGCTTGAGAGCCGGAGTAGGAAACAGTATTGTTACCTGTCAGTCCATTCAGATAATCAGACCCGCCACCACCTTCCAGGGTGTTATCTTGTGAATATGCACCAATGAGAGAGTCATTGTTGGAAGAACCGATTATGTTCTCGATATTGGTTAGAACATCACCTTGAGCATCACCACCGACACCGGTACCATTGAACAGGCGAACAGTTACCGGTGCGGCAGATTCGGTATAGGATGTTGTGTCATTCCCTGAACCACCGTCAAGATTATCCGGACCGGCACGACCTTCAAGCAAGTCTGAACCAAGACCGCCGACAATATTGTCATCTCCGGCAGTTCCACCAACATGCTCATCAACAATCTGCTCAACCGCTCCAATATCCACGCTGCTACCAACAATCCTTGCACCACCGCGTGCATCCAGTGGCAGATCTTCATCAGTATCACCATCATCATCCACATCAGCACCATCTGAAGGAACACTAATATTTGAACCGGGATCTATCAGTGCTGAAGCATCAAGCGGTGAACGGGTAAGAATTGTTCCGCCATTATCAAGCAGTTCACCCAGATGCGGATTGCCGGCATTATTGAGATTATTACTGCCCGTTGTTATGGCTGTATTGGTGCCGAAAAAACTGTTGCTGGCATAATTAACTGGTCCGGAAACATCATAGGCAGCATTAGACGAACCCGAAGTGTTTTCTGCAATTACAGAACTTAAGATGGTAACACTACCTGGTGAATAATTAGCGTTTGTTATTCCGCCACCCAGAGTAGTAATAACACCATCTGCGTCGGTTTTGTTTTGGGTTATTGTACTGTTTCGAACATATAAAGTAGTATGGTTGCCACTGATCCTAATACCACCACCCAAACCATTGGCAATATTATCATGAAGCGTTGTATTGGTCAGTGTAAGTGTTTGTCCAATTGATCCTCCATCAACAGCAATTGCACCACCGTCATTAACTGCTAAGTTAGAGTGAAAAACGCTATTGGTAATATAGGATAGTCCATAACCAGATATATTGATAGCCCCCCCACTGCTTGTTACCGCGCGGTTGCCGGAAAAGCTGCTATCAACAATATTCAGCCTGTGGAAGTCATGTGCATAAATTGCACCGCCTCCATTAATAGTTTTAGTGCCATCAACCAGATTGAGGCTGAACAAATTCACAGATGTTAACGACCCACTCATTTCAAATATCCGACTGGTATTGTTGCCCGATACTGTTATATCGGCAATATCATCGCCGTTCGTATCACCATCGATTGTCAGACTGTGGGTTATGTCAATATCCGAACCGGACAGGAAAATTGTCTGGCCGGAAAATATCGGTGCAAAACTTATATGCCCACCTGCCAGTGACAGGCTTACAGCTTCACGCAATGACAGATTTCCCGGACTGTAATCACCATCATCAACATCGCTGATATTGTCAACAACAAGATCTGCTGTTGATTCAACAGCACCTATATCCAGACCAGACTGACTTCTGGTCATACCATTTGCATCAAGTGGAAGTTTTTCTGCAAAATTGCCATCATCATCAACATCGGCAGAATCAACCGGCAAAAGGCTTTCGTTACCAGCATTTATTAGCGGACTGGCTGAAGTTATAGCCCTGGTATGGATAGTACCACCATTATCAGCAAGCACTGCCAAACCTGGATCACCGGCGTTGTTCAAATTGTCAGAACCACTGGCAATATTTTCACTGCTACCAAAGAAACTGTTATTTGCAACATCTACCGTACCCAAAATATCATCACCGATCAGACTGCTTCCCGAAGTATTATCAGCGATTACCGAGTTGGTTATATTGAGACTGGCAGATGCGCCGCTTATACCACCACCACTGGTTGCAGAACTTCCACTGGCGCCAGCCATATTATCGGTTATTGTACTGCTATAAACATTCAAAGTGTCAGAAGCGCTGTTCAAATGGATGGCTCCACCCAGATTGTCAGCACTATTTCCATCAATTGTCGTATTGGCAAGGCTTAAAGTCTGGCCAAGACCCGTTATTATGGCACCACCATCATCACCGGCACTGTTAGATGTAAACAGAGTATTCACAAGACTGGTAGTGCCGGTACCTCTTGCATATAAAGCACCACCCGAACCGGTTGATACATTATTAGAAAAAGTTGTGTCTGTAATGGAAAGCGAATTGTGAGAAGATGCAAAAATAGCACCGCCAAAACCAGAATGTCCCTGGGTCAAATTAAGACTTAGCAAATCAACATCGGTTGTTGAGCCGCTAATATTGAAAATACGGCTTAGACTGTCACCCGAAATGGTTATATCGGCAACATCGTCACCATTAGTGTCGCCATCAATAGTAACGTCCCGGTACAGCTCAATATTTGCGCCGGCAAGGTGAATGGTCTGTCCGCCAAGTGCAGACGAAAAGAATATGGTTCCTCCATCGGCAACAATATTTACAGCTTCACGCAGGGACAGATTGCCCGCACTGTAATCCCCGTCGACCACATCGCTTAAATTGTCAACCGTAACAGATGAATTGGATTCCACAGCACCTATGTCGAGTATCCCGTTTACTCTGTTTAATCCATTAGCATCTATAGGTAACGATTCTGCTGCATTGCCATCACCATCCAGGTCAAAATCATCAGCTGGCAACAAGCCGCCATTACCAGCGCCAAGAAGCGCACTGCCAGTCTCGATTGCTCGTGTATTAACCGGGCCACCATTATCAGCCAGCGAAGCAAGGCCTGGATCTCCGGCATTATTAAGGTTGTTTGCACCAGATAATATGGATACGCTGGTGCCAAAAAAACTGTTGTTGGCCTCATCAACATCCCCGCGAATATCATTGGGGGTCAGGGCGGTGGTTGTTGTATTGCCAGCTATAACTGAATTGTTGATATTGACTGTTGATCCACTACCAAAGAATATTCCTCCGCCGTTATGAATATTGCTGTTGAGGAATGTATTGTCGGCATTACCGGTTATGGTACTATTGCTGATATTGATGTTTGAAAGAACGGAATTAATTCCACCACCCCAATAGCCAGCCTCATTATCATGAATGGTTGTATTTATTATATTCAGCGTATGACCATTATTGGCAAAAACAGCACCACCAGTGTGAAGTGCATAATTGTTTGCCAATAAGGAATTTACGATATTGGTTGTACCACCTTGATCAAGTATTAAAGCCCCACCATCAGCAGTGGCAGAGTTGTTTAAAAGGCTTGAGTTTACAATATTAAGATTACTGTTATTAGTGACTTCTATTGCTCCACCGGATACATCATTACCATTTATCAAATTCAGGCTTAACAAATCAACATCAGCGGATGATCCTGAAATATAGAAAATCTTGTAACTATTATCACCTGAAATGGTAATATCCGCCTTGTTATCACCATCAATATCGCCATCAATCACCACGTCGCGATATAAGCTAAACCCACCTCCGGTAATTGTTATTGTGCCGCCAGAGATACTTGGCGCAAACTCAATCCTGTCACCAGATGCTGCGTTGTTTATTGCCTCTTGAAGTGAATAATTCCCTGCTGAAATATCACCATCATTCTCATCAATCAGAGAATCTACAATAATAGTTGCCATGATCATCCCTCCCAGAACATTCCTGTGCCATTTTGATATAGATCAAATCGAACGTGGCGTCAAGAAATACTTACGCAAGGGTATGAATCGTTTGAAACTACTCATTCAAGAAAATCATTAAATCCAATAGTCCCGGTGAACCCGGCAAGGGTTATTGTGTCGTCGATCCCAAGGAAATGTATGATGGTATCAGCACCTGAAACCGAAGAAGAAAAGTCAGATGCGCTAATGGATGATCCGGTCATGTCTATCTTGTCTATGTCATCAACAAAGTCGTAGATTATGTCATCCCCAAAATTGTCATTAAAGGCGAAAACATTATTGCCGGTAAGGCCGAACAGATGATCATTGCCTTCACCACCATTGATGATGTTATCTGTATCAAAACTGCCAACTAGTGTGTCTCCATTGGCTGAACCAATCAGGTTCTGGAAATTGACCAGGGTATCTCCATTGGCGTCACCGCCAATCCCGGTACCATTCCACAATTTGGCAGTCACCCCGGTTGCTGAACCTGCATAGGATGCAGTGTTATTGCCGGTAAGGCCATCAAGGTAGTCAGCCCCGGCACCGCCCTCAATGATATTATCAACGCCATAAGCGCCGATGATTGCATCAGCAAAAGCTGAACCAACGGCATTTTCAATGCTGGAGTAACTATCACCTTGTGCATCACTGCCAAGGCCAATACCATCCCAGAATTTGACGGTTACCGACCCGGCAGATGCGGCATAGGTCACGGTGTCTGAACCGATTGAACCATCAAGCACATCTCCGCCGGTGCCGCCATCAAGCAGATCATTACCCCAGCCACCATACAGGGCGTCATTTCCTGACAGACCAAACAGATAATCATCTCCTTCACCGCCCGACAGAAAGTTGCCATAGCCATAGGTGCCGACAAGAGTATCATTATAGGTTGAACCTATTGTATTTTGAATATTGGCCAGAATATCACCACTGGCATCGCCGCCGCTTCCGCTACTATCATACAGCTTTATCACAACGGCTCCAGAAGAAGTCAGATAGGTTGCAGTATTGCTGCCGGTCAGGCCATCAATATAATCAGCACCACCACCACCTTCGATTACATTGTTCTGGCCATAAGAACCGATAAGCGCATCATTTTGAGCTGAACCGATAATATTTTCCATACTGACCAGAGTATCGCCATCAGCATCACTACCAACCCCGGTGCCATTGTAAAGGCGAACCGTCACGCTACCGGCCGAGCTGGCATATGAAGCGGTATCATTTCCAGTCAGGCCATCAATATAGTCAGCACCTGGCCCTCCCTCCAGGATATTATCCTCGTCATAAGCACCAATCAGGGCATCAGTGTAGGCTGATCCAGTGGCGTTTTCGATATTAGTCAGGATATCGCCATGGGCATCATTTCCAAGGCCGGTATCATTATAAAGCCTGACAGTGACATTGCCGTTTGATTCAGAGTAGGAAATCGTATCATTGCCCGATCCGCCATCAATAATATCAGCCCCTACACCGCCATCAATCAGATCATTGCCGCCAAGCGCTGATATTGAATCCACGCCAAGTCCGCTAAAGATAAAATTATCCGCTTCAGTACCGAAAATGGTTTCATCAATTATATGCTCGACAGCTCCTATATCGACGATTCCACCATTTATCCGGGCCTGGTCGCGCGCATCAAATGGACGGACCTCGGTCACGTCACTGTCCCGATCCAGATCAAAACTGTCCAGCGTTATAATATTATTATAGCCTGCCCCGATCAGGCTGGAAGCATCAAGCGGTGAGCGGGTAAGAGTGGGGCCGCCATTATCCAGTAGATCGCCCAAAAGAGGATTGACCGTAACACCATTGTCAGTTGCGTATGTATTAGCGAGTATAGTTTCAACAGTACCAAAGAAGCTGTTTGCAGAGGTCGTCACATCTCCGGAAATATCATCTCCCAACCGTGCCATTCCAGATGTGTTGTCAGCGATAACAGAATGTTCTATCGCCAACATTCCATCTACTATTTCTATGCCACCACCTCCATCTGATGCTGCATTGTTAATATTGGCCCTGTTTGCAGTGATGGTGCTGTGTTTTAACCATAATGATCCATATGGATTACTGACACTAATCCCTCCACCTGTGGAATCAGAACTATTGTCGTGCATAGTTACATGATCAAAGACGATATAATCGTTTAGTTCTGATACATAAACAGCTCCCCCGGAAGAATGTGAATGATTTGCAACAAACAGGCTGTTGGAAAAAATGAATGTCCCAAATCCTGTAATATTAATGGCTCCACCTTCCTGGAGTGTAGTATTATTGGAAAATGTGGAATTGACAATATTCAGACCTAATCCAACAGAAGAGATTGCTCCACCAGCAGTAACGCTATAGCCGTCTTTAATCGTCAGGCTTAGAAGATCAACAATAGTGGAAGCGCCCGATATGTTAAATATGCGGCTGATATTATTGCCCGAGATGGTTATGTCAGCCTTGTCATCGCCATTGGTATCGCCATCAATGGTGACTGATCCTGACAGAGCAATCTCACCTTGCGTCAGGGTGATTGTACTGCCGGTAAGAGCAGGGTCAAATATGACTGTATCACCATCACCAGCATGGAACAGGGCTTCCCGCAGGGAAAGTCCATTACCATCGGCGATATCATCTGCCAGAGTTCCGCCTGCATCCTCATCAAGTTCAGTAGTAACCATGATCACATATTCGGCAGCCCCGATATCGGTATGAGCGCCGCTGAAGCGGTCATGGACATTGGCATCCCAGATTGTTCCCGCAGGAACCAGCATATCATCTCCAGCATCGATCAGGGCACTGCCAGCATTGGGCATTCGGGAGAATACAGTGCCGCCATTATCACCTATAGTGGCAAGGTCGGGATCGCCCATACCGGTTATGGCTCCAGAGGCAGCAACTACAGACTGTCCAAAGAAATTGCTGCCCGCCGCATCAATGGTTCCATCAACATCACTGGCATTGATGCCGCTGCCGGATGTATTTTGCGATATAACCGAATTATTGATGGTAACATTTGAAGCTGCATCAAAAATACGAACACCACCGCCGTCAAACTGGTTGGTGCCATTGGAATCGGCGCGGTTATCAGTAATTGTCGTATCAGAAATAACCAGATCACTGGAGATAGCGAATATACCGCCGCCAGCACCATCGGCAATATTTGAATCAATGGTGGCATTGGTGATATTAGCACTGGCAGCGCTTACGACCAGTCCGCCACCAATTGTCTGGGCAACATTGTCAAGCATGGCAACATTGGTCAATTCCAGACTGGTATTCCTGTTGAAAATACCACCGCCGCGATTCGCCGAGTTTTCAGTTATCATGGTATTGATGATGGCAAGGCTTGAATTGCCGGTACCATTATCAGTCAAAATTGCTCCACCAAAGCCAGCCCCGGCATCGCCATCTCCCAGATGCAGGCTTTTAAGTGTTACATCAATATTATCAGCGGTCAGATGGAAGATGCGGCTGGAGCCGGAGGCATTATAGCCGGATATGAAAATATTCGCCTTGCCATCGCCATCAGTATCACCATCAATGGTTAGTGACTTGTCCAGTATAAGTTCACTGCCATTCAGGCCAATTAGGCCAGAGGGGAGATTGTCAGCAAAGCTGATGGTTCCGCCAGTAGTGACCAGACCAAGGGCTTCACGCAATGACAAATGCCCGGTGCTGTAGTCACCATCATCAACATCTTCCAGGGTATCAACAACAACATCACCTGATACATCAACAGCACCTATATCAAGACCTAGTTGTATTCTGGCATTGCCATTGGCATCCAGCGGCAGGCTTTCACCAGTATCACCATCATTGTCAATATCGTGGGTATCGACAGGGAGCAGCGCGGCATTACCTGCAGAAATCAACAGGCTGCCAGAAACAGGAGACCGGGTCAAAACTGTGCCACCATTATCAGCCAGTTCAGCAAGGCCCAGATCACCAAAATAATTCATGATGTTACCTGTTCCCGAATCCAAGGTCACACCGGCTTCAAAAAAACTGTTATTGGCAGTGATAACACCACCGGTATTGGAGATTTCATTTTCATAAGCTGGAACAAGGGCAGCCATATTATTGGCAAATATGGAATTTGCGATATTCAGAGTCCCTGAATTTGCAATTCCTCCACCAACACCTAAACTTGCCCCTGCATCATTATTGGTGATTGTACTATTGAAAATATCCAGGGTTGCGCTTGAGTAAATCCCACCACCACCAGCATTTTGACCTGCAAAATTTGAATCAACAGTCGTATTGGTTAAAGTAGCTGATACAATTCCATCAAACTGCATGGCACCACCTGATGCTGCATGATTATGTACAAAAAGACTGTTGACTATATTTACCTGACCTTGAACAGCTCTTATTGCACCACCAAAAGCATCGGCTGCATTATAGGAAAAGGTGGAGTTCAAAATATCAAGACTGCTTATATCATAACTAAAAACAGCCCCACCACTACCTGGCCCCAAACTATAGCCATTTTGAATATTCAGGCTAAGCAAATCGACATCGGTCGAGGCTCCAGATATATAGAATATACGGCTGGCATCATTTCCTGAAATAGTGATATCTGCCTTGTCATCACCATTTACATCACCATCAATGGTCAGATCATCTGTCAAGGCAATTTCACCAAGTGACAGAGTTATCGTTCCGCCGGAAATGCCTGCTGCAAAGCGTATAATATCACCACCAGCAGCATTGGCCACTGCCTCGCGCAGAGAATAATCACCCGCAGAAAAGTCCCCATCGGATTCATCAACAAGTGTATCAACAATTATAGTAGCCATGATTATTCTCCAGGAACGCCGATAAAGACAATTTGATGTAAATCAATTTTATTCCTAGAGATATTTTACGCTTACGTAAAGACCTGATGGCAAGAATTGTCATTTTCCCATAATATGGGAACATTTCTTGGACAACAGCTTCATTTATGCCGGGATGCTAATAACTTACACCAAGATCATGATGTTGAATCAGCCCTAAAAAAGGAAATCAGAAGCATCAATATGACCTGCCAGACCGGTAAAGGTTATATGATCTGCACCACCGAAATCAACTACGGCATCACCGCCAGTGTCGACCACATGGATATTGACTGCAAGAGCTCCTGAACCACGCATATCGGCTTTTTCCACCCCGTCCTCAAAGTCGCCGATAGTATCATTACCCCAGTTGGCCTTGTTGAAAATGAAACTATCGGTTCCGGTCAGGCCGAACAGGCCATCATCCCCCTTGCCACCGGTCAGGACATTATCGGCATTGTAACTGCCGATAAGCGTATCATCGTGGCTTGAACCAATAACATTTTCAACACTTATCAGGGTATCTCCATGTGCGTCACCACCCATTCCCTGTTGAGCATAAAGCTTGACTGTCACACGAGTGGTTGAAGCATCATATGAAGCTGTGTCCATGCCAAGGCCTCCAACAAGAGTATCGGCTCCAGATCCACCAACCAGCAGGTCATCGCCTGCCCCACCCTCAAGCCGGTCATTGCCGGACAGGCCAAACAGGTAATCATTGCCACCTCCACCCTTTAGGGTGTTGACAACCCCATAGGAGCCAATGAGAGTATCATTGTAATCAGAACCGGTGATATTTTCAATTTTTGTCAGCGTATCGCCCTGGGCATCACCACCACTACCGGTGCCATTATATAATTTTACCACGACACTTGCCGAGGAATCATCATAGATTGCCGTATCCGAGCCGGTTCCACCGTCAAGCATATCGGCACCACCGCCGCCTCGCAGAATATCATCACCTGAAAGACCAAACAGTCCATCATTACCACCAATGCCGTTAAGGGTATTACCATTAGCACTATTGGCACCAATCAGTGTATCATTGAAATTGGAGCCGGTAATATTTTCAACTGACAGCAGGGTATCACCCTGGGCTTCTCCGCCAAAACCGGTGCCATTATATAATTTGACGGTTACCTGACTGGCAGAACCTGTATAGATGGCAATATCCGTGCCATCTCCACCAATCAGTGCATCGGGACCACCACCGCCTTCCAGGGCATCATCACCTTTTCCACCATCAAGCTGATTATCACTATTATCTCCAATCAGCCAGTCATCAAAAGCAGAACCTTGAAGGCCTTCAATCGAAACCAGGGTATCAGTACCGGCTCCATGGGTATCCTGGGCTGTAGTAATCTTCAGGCTGACACTGACACCTGATGAGGCTCCAACATATGAAGCTGTATCAGGACCGTTGCCGCCATCCAGTAAATCATCCCCCTCACCACCTGTAAGATCGTCTATTCCATCGCCGCCATACAGCACATCATTACCGGAATTGCCAAACAGGTAATCATTGCCATTATCTCCATAAAGCTTGTCATTGCCACCAGCTACTATAGTCCCGGTATTTGTCCTGTAGTCACCATACAGCCAGTCATTATCATCACCACCGTGCAAAATATCATCACCGCCCTTAAGCAGAAAGCCCTTGTTGTCGTCCACATCACCGACAAGCGTATCATTGAAGCCACCGCCATTTAAGGTGTCATTGCCTCCGGTAACCAAACCTGTACCATTATTGGTTTTGACATCACCAACCATGAAGTCGTTGGCTACTGTGGCTACAAATATGTCATTACCACCATAGACAACACCTGAATTGTTCACACCCACATCACCAACTACTGCCTGGGTGGAATTGCCTCTAAGCGTATCATTGCCACCGATAACAATACCGGCAGATTGATTGTCCTTGACATCACCATACACAAATGACTGTGGATCCGTGAAGATTGAGGAGTTGATAACATCATTGCCACCGACAACATGGCCTGAATTATCATATACATCTCCCACCAGTTTATGGTCGGTCGCGCTGGTGCGTGCATCACCAAAACTTATTACGTCATCACCACCAAAAACAGTTGCACCAGAAAATTGTACCGAATAGGCATCCCCGGCAACGGTTGCAGTACCAAGCGTCGCACTTGCCGTAAACGAATCATCGCCGCCAAATAACAGCCCCTGATTTGCAAGACCAACATCACCATAGGCTGACGAATTGCTGCTGGTTAGAGTAAAGACATCTTTGCCGCCATGAAGAGTACCTCCGTTTTGCCCCTGCAATTGTGTTCCAAGAAGATTTGCATCACCAATCATTTTGCCAGAAGCGGCCCCGTCACCATCAACCATGGTGTCATCGCCTCCATATCTGGTGCCAGAGCTGCTTATGGTTCCGTAATCACCATAGACTTCGATTACATGACCATTGCCAAAAAAAGTATCATTCCCCCCAAACATGGTTGGGTACAGATCCTTGCCAACAAACATCTTGTCAAGATTTCCGGCTGCGGAAAAGTTGAGGCCGGTTATATTGGCAATGGTTGTAGTACCAGCCATATTCTTGATTTCAGCACTGATAACACTACCGGTAACTGGCACCTTGCCTACAAATAATATAGTTGTATAGGAAAAAATATCCAATAGTGGGGATGAAAAACTTATCTGGTAACTGGCTGCCAGATTATTATAAGTAAACAGGTTTATATCAGTAGTAACATCGACACCATAATCCAGCAAATCAGGATTGAATACCAGGTCAGTCTGGGCAACAAAATCAGCCATTGTTTTTCTCCGTCAGTATGATGCCCCCATCAAGTCAAGATCAACTGGTCGGTACTGCACACATCCCTCATGGCAGCACCTGACATACGACAGGAACCAGTTTTCTACAAACTGTATTCCCTTACGTCATGTGAAACAGGTATCAATTTGAACGTGATTTGTCAAATCAGGTAAAATTGCTTTTTCATGAACTAACCAATCTGCAACAAGCTGGCGCCTGTAGTGTCAAGTTGAATTCACCTTGCAGAAATGAACATGATGTAATCTATTTTCTGAACCCCATTGCCAGCACAAACAATTCTGCTGAATCGGCGCGGCTGGAGTTTGGTTTTATGTGTTTTACGGTTTTGAAGCTTTTTTTCAGTTGCGTCAGTAGTTCATGTTCTGAGCCGCCGCGCAGTACCTTGCACAGGAAAGTGCCGCCGGGTTTGAGGATTTGTCTGGCAAAGTCAAGGGCGGTTTCGGCAAGGTCGATAATTCGCAAGTGATCGGTGTGCTTGTGGCCTGAGGCATGGGCTGCCATATCGGAAATAACCGCATCTG
Organism: Hyphomicrobiales bacterium; assembly: GCA_026990765.1. GTDB lineage: Bacteria > Pseudomonadota > Alphaproteobacteria > Rhizobiales > Aestuariivirgaceae > JALWJW01. The sequence continues at coordinate 24,539 of JALXCV010000101.1, forward strand.
CCAGCACTCCGCCCAGCGCCTCGATCAGCATTTCAGGGGCGTCTTCATCAAAGAAGTCCTTTTTGAAAAAGGTAACACCGGGGATCGGATCAACATGGTGCAGGTCAATCGCTACCACCCTGCCTTTTCCCTGTTCGGCTTTGGTGCGCTCGGCTGAGACCTGCGACCAGCCGCCAGGCGCTGAACCCAGATCAACAATCGCCTGACCGGGTTTGAGAAATTTATATTTGTCATCAATTTCTGAAAGTTTGAAAGCCGAGCGCGAACGATATCCCGCCTTCTTTGCGGCCTGCACATAGGGGTCATTTAACTGGCGTTGCAGCCAGCTGGTTGAGGACACGGTGCGGCCACGGGCGGTTTTAACCCGCTGTTTCAACTCGGTTTTGGGAGCTTTCCATGCTGACGGCTTACGTTTGCCTGCCATAATGTCCATCCTCATTCATCAAACTGGTCAAAATTCCCTCGCGCAGACCGCGATCGGCAACACGGATGCGTTCAGCCGGCCATGTGGCACGGATTTCTTCAAAAATTGCACAGCCCGCCATTACCAGATCGGCGCGCTGGCGGCCAATGCAGGGTGAAGCAGCGCGTTCTTCAAAGCTCATCGATAACAGCTCCTGGGTAACCTGGCCCATATCCTTGCCTTCAAGCCAGCAACCATCAACTCTTGAGCGGTCATAACGCGGCAATTGCAGATGAATACCACAAATTGTGGTGACGGTTCCAGATGTGCCAAGCAGATGACAGGGAACTGCATCATCATCGCAAAATTTTCTGGTTTCCCGCCTGAAGGCCTGTATCAGCGGGCGAACACTCTGGCGCATGGCTTCAAACACATCTGCATCAACATGCTTGCCGCCAAATTTTTCGGCAACCGTTACAACCCCGGCAGGAATAGATGTCCAGGCTTCAATCTTGTCAGTTCCGCCATGCCGGTTGAGCCACATGAGTTCAGTCGAGCCACCGCCAATGTCAAATACCAGCACCTTGTTGGCATTTTCACACATCAAGGGTGAAGCTCCCACAACAGCAAGCCTGGCCTCGGTTTCGCGGTTGATTATCTCAAGTTCAATCCCGACTTCTTCCTTCACCACATCCAGAAATCTGGCCCCGTTTTCGCTTATCCGGCAGGCTTCGGTGGCTATCAGCCGGGTGCGCTCGACCTGCCACCATTTCAGCTTGTTGGCACAAACCCGCAAGGCCGATATGGTGCGTTTCATCGCATCTTTTGACAGTTTTTTATTACTGCCTGCCCCTTCCCCCAGCCGGACAATGCGCGAAAACGCATCCACCACCTCAAAGCCTTCACGGGTTGGTTCGGCAATCAGCAAACGGCAATTATTGGTCCCAAGGTCAAGCGCACCATAAAGCGGCTTGTCCTTTGGTCTGGCCGGTCTTGGCCAGGCATTCTTTCTTGCCCGTTGTGAACGCCCCTTTACTGGCCGGTTTTTACGCCTGTGCTGACGCACCCTGCCAACACGGGATGTGTCTACAGAATTCACAATATCTCACCTGGAAGCTGGTTTGTTATTCCCGGCACCAAAGATGCAAGTATGTGCCAGCAACCCTAAAATCATTTCGTTATCTGCATAGTAACAGCAAATGGCCAAATCTCAAAATCAATAGTACGGCTGAAAAATAATCGCACGTTTAGCGTGCAAACAGCACTCAAGTTAACTGCTCGTTATGGGCTTTCATGATACTTCAGGCAATCATCAGGAGAAAATAATGCGTTCTTTTGGCTCAAGCCTGTTCAATAAAAATTCATTAATGGCCGAGTTTTCCGAAAGTTTCGGGACAAATGCGGCCCGTCAGCAATCAGCCATTGCGCTCAAGGCGGCCAAGGTTGAAGCTGAACTTGCATCCAAGGCCAAATCTGAATTCATCGCCAATATGAGCCATGAACTGCGCACACCATTAAATGCAATTATCGGATTTTCAGATATGTTGCGCACCCTGGAGATTTCCGATCCGCAGCGGGTGAGTCAGTATTCTTCCTATATTTCAGAAGCAGCCGATCATCTGTTGAGTCTGATCAATGATATTCTTGATGTATCAAAAATGCAGGCTGGCAAGCTGGAAATTGAACCGGAAGATGCCGAAGCCAATGAGATCATGAAAAGCTGTGAACTGATCATTGATGCCAAGGCCAAGGAAAAGAATATCGAACTGGAATTAAAGCCAACTCCGGGACTGCCACATATTTACGCCGATCCTTTGCGGGTCAAACAGATTTTGATTAACCTGTTGTCAAATGCGGTCAAGTTCTCGCCTGAAGGCGGCAAAGTATCGTGCACCAGCCGTGATGAAGGCAATGGATTTGTCAGTCTGACAGTCAAAGACAATGGGGCTGGAATGACCGAAGCAGAAATTGCCACCTCGCTTCGCCCGTTTGGACAGGTCAATTCATCATTCTCCAAACAGCATGAAGGTACCGGGCTTGGGCTGCCAATCTCACTGGCACTGGCCAAAATGCACCATGGCAACCTGATTGTTAATTCAGTCAAGAACAAGGGCACAAGTGTGAGCGTATTCCTGCCCACCATGGAAGCGGTGGAAGCCAGCCGCCAGGCACACAAGAAACCCAGCGAAAATTCAAGCAATACAGAACACTGAAAGTGTAAACACGATGACCGGACAAGCTGCAACCAATCAAAAACTTTCCAACATCCCGCTGGAAATCAACAAGATGCCCTCGGTGGGGCGGATTGTTGCTGTCACAGGGGCACATGCAATCGTATTGCTTGACCATGATGTGGGCATTCCCGATGAGGACAAGAAAAGCCCGGAAATTGGAACATTGCTGAAAGTTGACACCGAGCCTTCAATTGCGCTGGCGCTGATTTCAGCCCTTAGCACCCCAAGTCCGGGCACTCATGAGCCGGGTCAGGAATTGCGGATCGTGGAGGTCGAGTTCATTGGCGAACTGCCAAAGGATGATGAAGGCAAACCAACGTCTTTCCGGCGGGGGATATCATGTTATCCCGCCCTTGGTGATATTGTCTGTCGGGCAAACACCAAGGAACTTGCCATGGCTTATGCCTGTGATACAGAAAGTTCTGTCAGGATTGGCCATATTCAGCAGGACAAATCAATTCCGGCCATGGTCAAGACAGATGAATTGCTGGGCAAGCATTTTGCGGTACTGGGAACTACCGGCACCGGCAAATCATGTTCGGTTGCTCTGATTTTCCGACGGATTCTGGAAGCCAACCCGCAGGCGCATGTTCTGTTGCTGGATGTACATCGAGAATACGCCTCGGCTTTCAAGGAATTTGCTGAAGTTATTTCACCGGCAAATATGAATTTGCCTTTCTGGCTGCTCAATTTTGAAGAAATGACCGAAATCATCATCGGTGATCAAAGAGACCGCGAAACAGATGTTGAAATCCTTCGCGAATTGATACCGCAGGCGAAACAGAGATATCGCGGTGGTGAAAAAAATGAAAAAACCTCAAGACTTCGCACCCAGATAACCGATGATGGCAATATTGGCATTGATACGCCGGTTCCCTACAGGACTTCGGATCTGATTGCACTGCTGGACCAGTCTTTGGGCAAGTTGGAGCTAAAGGGCGAACTTGCACCATACAAGCGCCTGAAAGCCAGAATAGAGCAGATTTCACGCGACCCGCGATATGCCTTCATGTTTGGCAGTCTGACGGTGCATGATACTATGGCTGAAATACTGGGCCATCTTTTCAGAATACCGGTAAATGGCCGGCCTATCACTATTCTGGAACTGGGCGGCCTGCCATCTGAAATTATCAATGTGGTGGTTTCAGTGCTGGCCCGTATGGCGTTTGATTTTGGCTTGTGGAGCGGCGGACAGGTTCCGATTACCTTTGTGTGTGAAGAAGCCCATCGCTATGTTCCGTTTGATCCCAATGCCGGATTTGAGCCAACCAAACGGGCTATTTCCAAAATTGCCAAGGAGGGGCGTAAATACGGGGTTTCACTTTGCATAATCACCCAGCGCCCGGCTGAACTTGATCCAACCATCTTGTCACAATGCAATACGGTATTTTCCATGCGCCTGACCAATGAGCGCGATCAGGAAATCCTGAAAGCCGGGGTATCTGATGCTGCGGCCAGTCTGATGGAATTCATGCCAACAATGGGCACTGGTGAAGCCATTACATTTGGTGAGGGTGTGTCACTGCCAACAAGGATCAAATTTGACCTGTTGCCGCCACATGCACTGCCCAGAAGTTCTACTGCCAGTTTCTCGCAAAACTGGAGCAAGGATATTACCGACAAGAATTTCCTTGATAATATTGTTACATGCTGGCGCCAGCAAATGCAGGTAGCCTTGCCGGAAAATCCGGGTGCAACCAACACAGTTGACACGCCCGCCACGGCTAGCGCCCCGCAGCCTGTTGCCGAACAACCACAGGTAATGCAGACAGCACAACCAGCGCAAGCAGCACCACCGGTTCAGGCACAACCCCAAGAGGAAACAGTTGCACCAGCACCCCAGCCAATGCCGCAAGTTCCTCCACAAGCTGCACCACAAGCAGCACCGCCAGTACAACAACAGCCGATGCAGGCAACACAGCAGCCAGCAACAGCGCCACAACCGGCACCGATAACACCGCAACCGGCTATGACTCCACAAGTCAATTCATACTCGCCGCAACCTGTAAGGCCACCCCAGGCAGCAGCAGTTGCACCAGAGCCACCAGCAGCAATGCAGCCACCAGTACAACCGCCTGTGCAACCACCCGTACAACCGGTAACACAACCGGTTAACCCGCAAATTACCCAGCCACAGGCCGCCCCGGTGCCACCTGGCACCAGTGGAGAGCCAAGCCTTTCAGACCTGATTAAAAAGATACGCGGCTAAGCTGCTTTCCTGTTGGGTTTTTATCTCAACAGGAAACACTGGGGTCAGGAAACAGCGCTGGCACAATTATTGCTGTTTAAGCGGTAGCAGATGATCTACCATTAAACGGAGTGCCAAAAGTGTCCCGAATTGTTCATAATATCCGTGATGTATCCAATAAACTGACATATGAGCCAGTCGCCATGCAGCATGATATGGCGTCAAGCGGTATGTTTGATGATGTCAGACTGGCTGAACTTATCGATATTTATCGGAAAGCCGGGCCTTCCCATTATACGCTGGGAACGCTGGACAGTGACGGTGTTGGCGAGAAATGGCAAAATGGGGTTCTGGCTGAAATGCCGGGAAAGCAATTGCTGGAGGCGATAAAGACCGGTCGTTTATGGCTGCAACTGCAACATATGCACGAGATCGCTCCTGATTATCATCAATTGTCAATCAGGGCCTATCAGGACATGTATGATGACGGGGCAGGTTTCAAGCCAATTGCCCTGACCAGTAATCTGCTGATTTCTTCACCAGCGGCAAGGGTGCTTTGCCATATTGATTGCAAGGAAGTAACGCTGTTTCATATTCGCGGCCGCAAGCGCTTCTGGCTGTATGATTTGACAGAGGTAGCCGACAAAACCGTGGAAAGCATAATTTTAAGGGAGCAGGAAGAGGAAATACCCTACACCAGTGACTGGGACAAAAATGCTACCTGCGTTGATCTGGAACCGGGTCAGGCCATGAATTTCCCGCATTTCTGGCCACATCGGATTGATAATATTGACGGGCTGAATGTTTCGCTGCAAACCGAGTTCTATTCGCCCAAAGGTTTGAAAGAGCTTGGGGTGCGATATGCCAATGGCATTATGCGGCGCCGACTTGGCATAACACCAGGACCGGTCAAAAACACCGGACTTGCAACCTATGTGAAAGCTTTCACAGGACTGGCGTTGAAAAAACTTGGTGTCAACAAGCCGGCAGAAAGAAAAATCATCTCAAGATTCATACTTGACCCGGCCAGCCCCGGTGCCGTCAGGCAATTATCCGCAAATGAAATGCAGCAACTGGCAAAGTAGCACCCATTGACCCGAGCACAGCAAATAAATCAGGCAAAAGCCAAACTTAAAGTCAGGGTTCTGCACAATCGCAAGGCGATATTGGGCATTGAGGAAGAATGGCGCGACCTGGCAGCAAGGGCCGGTAAAACCGCAACGGTCTTTCAGGGTTTTGACTGGGTTTACAGCTGGCTGGAAGCTAATATTACAGTACACGGCAATTCGTGCCAGTGCCCTGGAATTCATATTGTTGTTGTCTGGTCCGGTGATGAACTGGTTGGTCTGTGGCCGCTGCAATATGATAATTCGCTAGGGGTAAGGTCACTATGCTGGGCAACCACCCCTGCCCTGCAATATGGTGGCGTGCTGATTTCACCTGATTGCGATACTGAACAGGTATGCCAGGCAGCTTTTGAGCTGATAACCAATGACAGCAAGGTTGATCTGGTGCAACTGGACAAGGTGCCGGAAAGCTCGGCCATTTTCAACTTTTTAAGCCAGATGTGCAAGAAATCACTTGCATCCCATGCCCTGAAACTTGATCTGACGCAGTTTGCAAATACCCGGGAATATCAGGCCAGCATAAAGAAAACAGCAAGGCGGGCCAGAAGAAAACGTTTAAACAAGCTTGGCCGACAAGGTGATCTCAGCTTTGAAGTCCACAGCCATGATGAGAAATATAAAAGCCTGATTGACACCGCCATTCGCTGGAAACGTGACTGGCTGAAGCGGCGCAACTGGCCAGCCCCGTTGATGAATGATCCGGCATTCATCTGGTGCCTGCAAAATTTTGCTGATTGCAGGGATCCGCGCAGTTCCATCTGGCGAGTGGCTGAACTGTCACTGGACGGGTTGCCGATTGCGCTTGAGGCAGGCGCTGAGCTTGATGGTCATTATTACTCGTTTCTTGGTGCCTTTGACCCGACATTTGCTGCCTATTCTCCCGGCAAGATTGAAATGCAGCAGATGATTGAATGGTGCATAGGTCATAATGTGGATGAATTTGATTTTCTGGTGGTGCCATCGCAGTACAAATCTGACTGGACCAACTCAAAAACCCTGGTTCAGGATTTTTCCTACGCTGTCAGCAAGCGCGGCAAGCTGTTTCATTCATTGTGGGTTAAAAGAATGCGGCCTGCGGTCAGGGACAGGCTGGAAAAAGCCTCTCCTGCCTCGCGAAAGCTGCTTTTTTCAGCTTTGAAAAAAACGCCATTATTGCCACAAAAGGAAAAGTCTTGAAGCAAATTGAAATCACTTATTGACCTTTGCCAATTTTCCCAATAAAAACCACGCGCAGCCCATTGCTTTACTGGGGAATAGGTTAACGGTAGACCCGCGGACTCTGACTCCGCTAGTCCTGGTTCGAATCCAGGTTCCCCAGCCAATCACAAACGGGTCCTAACCGGATACATGGGTTACAGTTTACACTTTAGATATGACAACAGTTTTCACCGAACGGGTTTTTGATCGGTTCCAGTCTGCATGTCTAGAGCGAGATTTGATCATGTTGAGCTATGAAACCGGGTGTTTCAAGGCATAGCGGATAACAAGCCCGAGCAATAGAAGTTCAACTGCACTGCCAAACAGGTAATAAAGCCAGGTTTCGCCGATACAGCTGCCTGCTATTGTAACTGCATAGACAATGGCGACCAGTATATTTGCCCGGCGGTTGATTTTGGGGGGCAACACCAGAGACAGGAAAATCATCATGCTGGGGATGGTTATGTAAATTGTGGTCAATAACAGGAAAGACTGGTCAACAGTAAAAGCGTGAACCTTTCCTGCCAGCACCTGATTGATTATATCTGCCCGGAACAGGCCAAAAATATCAACATATACAAACACAAACAGCAAGGATGTCCAAAGCCCGGCGATCTTGATCCGCACACTTACTGCCGTTTTATCTGAAACTGGAGTGGTTGCATTATTTTCTGCCATCATTTTTCCCTGTCAAAAGCCTGCTCTTTATGCCCGCCTGTGTAGTGCTGTAAATTTATGGCGCAAGCATGTTCGTCCCATATGATTTGCAAACCATGCCGTTTAAAACATCAGTGACAGAAGCTAAAAGGACCTGTTTTCAATCAGTCTCGATTTCATCCAGCCATGGCGAGACTGCGCCGGGTCTGGATACGGTGAAGGCGGCGGTTTTGGTGGCTAGTTTGAGAGCTGGCAACAGGTTGGTTATGGTCAGGTTGGCAATTGACTGCCGGTTCAGCAATCCCTGTCTGTCCAGACCAGCAAGCAGGCCGGCATTAAAGCTGTCACCTGCTCCAACTGTGTCTATTACTTCGGTTTTGACTGGATTTACTTTTACGTTAGAGTCAGAAAAAAAGGCTTCGGCACCATTTTTACCACGTGTTAGGACAGCCAGTGAGGTTTTGCCGGACAGCCATTGTTTTATTACCACTTCCGGGGCGGTGTCTGGATAAAGCCATGCCATATCCTCATTTGAGACTTTCACAATGTCACTCAAGGCGATCATCCGTTTAATACGGGCGCGGTGGGCTTTGGCATTGCGGATGAATCCGGGGCGGATATTCGGGTCAAGGCAGATCAGGCGCTTTGATGCCTCGCGCACCATCAAGGCTTCATAGGCCGAACCACATGGCTCGGCTATCAGGCTGATGGCTCCAAAATACATGGTGTCTGTATTTGCGCCCAGATGTGGCAACTGCTCAGCGCTCAACATGCGCCCGGCAGAATTTTCATCATAAAAGGTAAAGCTGGCATCACCGTCTTTCAACACGACAAATGCCAGGGTAGTCGGGTTGGGTGAAATTACGCAAAGTGACGAATCCACATTCGATGCGGCCAGTGCAGCTTGCAATTGCTGACCAAAAACATCATCGGACAGGCCGGAAAAGAAACCGGCATCAGCGCCCAGACGGCCAAGGGCGATGGCAACATTGAAAACCGCGCCACCAGGCACCGGCAGAAATACGGTTTCACCGCCATCTTTGCGGCGTGGCAGCATGTCAATCAGGGCTTCACCGCAACAAAGGATCATTGCAGCCAGCTTTCATAGTCGGATACCAAAAGATGAGTGGGCGGGACATCTTCTTCAATGTCGGAAAACCTGCCGATTTTCTGGATGAAAATATTGTCTGTTACATCATCATTGACAGTTGAGACTTCGCCAATCAGCACATCGCCACCCTCACCCCAGAATTTATGCCAGTTGCCGGGATAAAGGGTTACACTTTGCCCCGGTTGCAGCACCATGATATCGCCAGCCTTGAAGGTTTTGAGCACGCCATCGCACCACACTTCAACATCCTTTTGCTTGTCCAGCCTGCCATCAGCATCTGATTCATACATCTGGATGGCCAGCCCTGCCCCGCCGCGATTGATTATGTCTTCAGTTTTGGCTGTATGGCGGTGCATGGGGGAAATCTGATTATGCCTGGAGATCATCAGCTTTTCGGCATAACACATGCCCATGCCCTTTTTCAGATCGCCAAGCGAACCATTGCGCAGGGTAAACAAGACCAGCCCCATTTCATCGAATTTGCCAACCCCATAATCTGTTATGTCCCAGCCCAGTCTTGCAGAGACAATCGGGCCGGATTTATGGGCCTGCATTTCATCGGGTGAATAATCAGCAAATGGGGGCAGCTTGAAGCTGAATGAATTAAAAAATCCGGCTGCTTCGGCAATTATTTCGTTGACTTTGGAGCGTTTCATAGAGTTTCAGCCTTTCTTTGCGGGGCGTTATCCCTGAACAATACGGTACGGTCCAGCAGGTAACGCGAAAATAGTGGGCGGCTGGCAGCGCCCAGAACCCTGGCATTATTGCCTACCATGCCTTGCAGGATTGTCGGAGTCTCAATCCCTGTGGAATCCATGGCATCTACATATTTGCGGGTTTGTGCAACTATTTTGGTTCGTACATCAGCTGGAAAACCACCATCAATGATAACCGCTTCAAAATCAATTACCGAGCATACTGCAATGCTTGCCGATGCCAGAGCATTTGCCGTTGTATCAATCCATTCATCCAGATATTTACCAAAACCCTGCCAGTTATCAGGTTGCAGCCACAAGGGGGAGGGATCAATATCATGTCTGGTCAGTACATGCTCGAGAAGAAAAATCGAGGCATTGTCGATTAACTGGCGGCCCGATTGTTTCGCACATGATACAGGCAGGGTGCCAAAAGCCCCGGCATTGCCGGTTCTGCCGGTATGGACAGAATGATTGAGCACTATCCCGCCGCCAATGAAGGAACCAACAAAGAAATAGGCATAGTCGGCAAATTCAGGCCCTCGCCCGAAAATATGTTCAGCCCGGCAGGCCGCGGTTGCATCATTTTCAATATAGACCGGCAGATCGGTGAATTGGCCAATGGCTTTGGCCAGATCGAAATCTTTCCATGCCTGCATCTTGTCCTTTGGACCGCCAACCGCATCCAGCCAGTTCCATAATTCAAATGGTTCAGCAATCCCAATGCCGATATTGCGATGCTGGCTGCCTGCCGGAATATGGGTGTTCAGTTCTGCTAGCCCGGTTCTGAGAAAATCCATAATCGCATCAGGAACCGGATAGGCATAAGGCTGGTGTAATTGTCTTGTCACCTGGCCGATAAAATCCATCAACACCAGATCGGCACTGCGGCGACCAATTTTCAGGCCAATGGAAAAGGCACCATCGGCTTTCAGTTTCATCGGGACTGATGGCTGGCCCACCCTGCCGCGCACCGGTTCACCCCGCTCCAGCAATCCATCTGCCTCCAGATTGCGCATGATAACTGATGCAGTCTGGATAGACAGGCCGCTGCGATGGGCTATCTGGGTTTTGGACAGCGATTTGTAACGCTGGATCATTGACAGCACCAGGCGCTCATTATGGGCACGCATACCGATCTGGCTGGCACCGCCGCCAGGCTCAAGTATTCGCCTTGTGTTATTATCCATAAATGCACCCACAATAAAACTGCAATCGCGACGGTTTATAACCGCTGGCAATAAAAATCCAGTATAAACCGGGAATTGTCAATTAATAAATCTGTCTGAATTATTAATTGACAATCTGCTGATTTTAGTATGTTCTGGCTATGGTTATCTGGCGCCGATGGCAATGCTTCACCCGTGTTGATACTCGCAGCGGCGCTGCCTGTTCTGTTGAACCATTGGGAGGTTACGTTATGAAAAAATTACTGCTTACAACTACAATTGCAGCACTTGCAATCTGCGCAACTGCAATCACCCCGGCCAGTGCCGGCATTTCTGCATGTCTGATCACCAAAACAGACACCAACCCCTTCTTCGTAAAGATGAAGGAAGGGGCAACCGCCAAGGCCAAGGAGCTTGGCATTACCCTTAAATCATATGCAGGCAAGATTGATGGCGACAGTGAAAGTCAGGTAGCTGCCATTGAAACCTGTATCGCAGATGGTGCAAAGGGTATTTTGATCACTGCGTCAGATACCAAGGGTATTGTGCCAACAGTTGAAAAAGCCCGCAAAGCCGGACTTCTGGTAATCGCACTTGACACACCACTGGAGCCAATTGATGCAGCAGATGCAACTTTTGCAACCGACAACTTCCTTGCCGGTGAACTCATAGGCAAATGGGCCGCCGCCTCTTTGGGCGACAAGGCGAAAGATGCAAAAATCGGCATGCTTGATCTGGCAGTCAGCCAGCCATCAGTCGGGGTTTTGCGCGATCAGGGCTTCTTGAAAGGTTTTGGCATTGATCTTGGTGATCCAAACAAATGGGGTGATGAAAAAGATCCGCGCATTGTTGGTCATGATGTAACTGCGGGCAATGAAGAAGGTGGCCGCAAAGCCATGGAAAACCTTTTGGCCAAAGACCCGTTCATCAATGTTGTCTATACGATTAACGAACCTGCTGCTGCCGGGGCTTTTGAAGCGCTGAAATCAGTTGGCCGGGAAAAGGATGTGCTGATCGTATCAGTTGATGGCGGGTGTCCAGGTGTCAAGAACGTGGCTGAAGGCGTTATTGGCGCCACCTCGCAGCAATATCCATTGCTGATGGCAGCGCTTGGAGTGGAAGCCATCAAGAAATGGGCTGACAAGGGCGTGAAACCAAAGCCAACAGCTGGCAAGAACTTCTTTGATACCGGGGTCTCCCTGATCACTGACAAGCCAGTCAAGGGTGTCAAATCAATTGACACCAAAAAGGGGACCAATCTTTGCTGGGGTTGATTTTTAACTACCAACAGGAATTGTAAAACTGTACAAAAAGAGAGCGGCTCCAAAGCCGCTCTCGCCAATTCAGCCTGGAGATGACAAATGGGGAAGGCCGAAGACAAAATTCCCGATTATGAGGCGGCAGCTGACAATGCAACCGAGGTTGCAGAATTTTCAGGGAACGAAAAAACCCTGCTTGGCAGAATCCAGCATTTACTGCACCAGACCCCGGCTGCGGTGCCTTTGATCGTACTGGTAGCATCACTGATCATCTTTGGTGCAATTCTTGGCAAGAAATTCTTTTCTCCATTCGCTCTTACCCTGATATTGCAGCAGGTGGCAATTACCGGCATTGTCGGGGCGGCGCAAAGTCTGGTTATCCTCACTGCCGGTATCGATCTGTCAGTCGGGGCAATAATGGTTCTGTCTTCGGTAGTGATGGGGCAATTCACCTTTCGCTATGGCATGCCGGCTGAACTGGCTATCATTTGCGGGCTGGCCGTGGGTTCGATTTGCGGATTCATAAACGGGTTTCTGGTGGCCCGGGTAAAGCTGCCCCCCTTTATCGTAACGCTTGGTATGTGGCAGATAGTTCTTGCTACCAACTTTTTATATTCGGCAAATGAAACCATACGCAGTCAGGATATAGCCCAGCATGCCCCGATATTGCAGTTTTTTGGCAACCACATAAGAGTTGGCGGGGCCATTTTTACCTACGGGGTGATTTTCATGATCGCGCTGGTGGCATTTTTAACCTATGTGCTGAAACAGACCGCATGGGGGCGGCATGTATATGCAGTTGGGGATGATCCTGATGCAGCTGAATTGTCAGGGGTTCGGGTAAAACGCATCCTGATTTCAGTTTACACCCTTGCCGGGCTGATATGTGCACTGGCTGGATGGGCGCTGATCGGACGTATCGGTTCGGTATCACCCACAGCTGGGCAATTTGCCAATATTGAATCAATCACTGCTGTGGTAATCGGTGGCATTTCGCTGTTTGGCGGGCGTGGATCAGTGCTTGGGACCTTGTTCGGGGCGCTGATTGTCGGGGTTTATTCATTGGGGTTACGGCTGATCGGAACCGATCCGCAATGGACCTATTTGCTGATCGGTGTGCTGATTATCTCAGCGGTTGCCGTTGACCAGTGGATCAGGAGGATTTCAGTATGACCGATCCTGTTCTTTCCACCCGCAAGCTGATAAAGAGATATGGCCGGGTTACCGCACTTGATGAAGCTGATTTTGACCTTTATCCGGGAGAAATTCTGGCAATCATCGGGGATAATGGTGCCGGCAAAACCACGCTGATCAAGGCGATATGCGGGGCCTTAAAGCCGGATTCCGGTGATATTTATCTTGATGGCAAAAAGGTTGAATATAAAAACCCGCTGGAGGCCCGCGCTGATGGCATCGAGACGGTTTATCAAAATCTGGCCCTGTCACCTGCCCTGTCAATTGCTGACAATATGTTCCTTGGCCGCGAAATACGCAAACCTGGAATTCTTGGCAGCGTGTTCAGAAAGCTTGACCATGCCGAAATGGAAAAACAGGCGCGTGACAAGCTGACCAAACTGGGGCTGATGACCATTCAGAATATCAATCAGCAGGTTGAAACCCTGTCGGGTGGCCAGCGTCAGGGGGTGGCCGTGGCGCGCGCTACCGCTTTTGGTTCCAGGGTCATTATCATGGATGAGCCAACTGCGGCTTTGGGGGTCAAGGAATCGCGCCGGGTGCTGGAACTGATCCGCGATGTGAAAGCACGCGGCATTCCTATCATTCTGATCTCGCATAATATGCCACATGTGTTTGAGGTGGCCGACCGGATTCATATCCACCGTCTGGGGCGGCGTTTATGTGTGATAGACCCAAAGAAATACAGCATGTCGGACGCCGTTGCCTTCATGACCGGGGCCAGACCGCCGCCGGATCAGTCAGAAGAAGCCTGAGCCAACGGGCTTGTTGCCCTGTATAATTGCCTGAAGCGGGCAAGGCGCTGTTGATGCCTGTCATGGCGGCTGTGGTCGGGGTGGAATGTCTGCTCGGTTGGTGGCTTGGTTGCGATCTCAGCAATTTTAAGACCGTTATCTGCGATTGCCGCAAGCCGGGCGGCACCAAAGGCCGGGCCAGTCAGGGCATCCTTGCATCTGTGGATGGCAAGGCCGGTGGCATCGGCTATGGTTTGCAGCAACAGATCAGAGCGGGCACCGCCGCCAATGGCTGCCGGGTTGGTGATATTTGTTCCAGCAGCATTGATAGCTGCCAGCCCGTCGCAAAAACTGTAGGCAATTCCATCCAGCAGCGCCCTGGTCATTGCAGCTCTTTCAGTATCCGGGCCGATACCGTTCCACCCGGCACGAATATGCGGGTCATTATGGGGGGTGCGTTCACCGGTCAGATAGGGAAGGAACAGCAGATTATCATCATCCCTGCCGGTTTCAGCTTCCTTGAGAAGTTCTTCAATCTGAATACCGGTAAAACTGCTATACCAGTTAAGTGGTGAGGCACCGTTCAGCATGGCTGCCATCTGGAACCACATATCGCGGATGCAGTGGGCATAGGCGTGGACTGCACTTTGCGGATTGGCGCGGTAGCTGTCGGTTACTACAAAAAGCTGACCCGAAGTGCCAAGAGACAAAAAGGCATCACCATCGCTCACCGCGCCTATGCCAACGGCACCGGCAGCGGCATCGCCTCCACCGGCGACTATCGGGATATTGGCGGCAAGCCCCAGTTTTTCAGCCGCCTTTGCAGTCAGTTCACCGGTTATTTCAGTGCCTTCATATAATTGCGGCAGCCAGTCAATATTACAAGCTGATATATCACAAAGCGCTTGTGACCAGCCTCTTGTCTGCTGGTCCAGCCACATGGTGCCTGCCGCGTCTGACTTGTCAGTTGCCAGTTCACCGCTCATGCGAAAGCGGATATAATCCTTGGGCAGCAATATATGGGCAATGCGGCTGTGGTTTTCAGGTTCATGTTTTTGCATCCACAATAGTTTGGGGGCAGTAAATCCCGGCATTGGCGGAACCCCTGCAAGCTGTCCGATTTCCGGCATTGCCTTTTGCATCTGCTCGCATTCGGCATAGCTGCGGCCATCATTCCACAATATGGCCGGACGGATTATTTGCATATCCCTGTCCAGACATACCAGTCCGTGCATCTGACCAGACAGACCGATTGCTGCGATATTGCGGCGAATATCCGGTAATTGCTGACAGGCAGATTGCACCGCCTGCCACCAGTCATCAGGATTCTGCTCACTCCAGAGATGATGAGGTGAACTGATGCCAAGCGCTGCGGCAGATTGGGCAAGCAATTCACCATTTGCAGCAACCAGAACCGCCTTGATCGCTGATGTGCCTATATCAATCCCCAGATACAAAGCTGCTACCTCCTGTTGACCGACAAATCAGTTACAAGAGCTTAGCGCATTGATGCCAGCTATTGAAGCAGTTACTGTCTGGCGTTTGGAAAGAATAGCTGTTTGCCCTTGAGCTTATAGGCGGCAATTGCGGACTGGCCTTCTTTGCCGACAAGCCAGTCAATAAATATCTGTCCGGCTTTGGCATTAATATGGGGGTGCTTTTTCGGATTGACCAGAATTACGCCATACTGATTGAACAACAGAGGATCGCCTTCAGAGATGATTGTCAGTGAGCGCTTGTTGTTAAAGGCCAGCCAGGTGGCGCGGTCGGTTAATGTGTAGGCATCCATTCCAGCGGCAATATTCAAGGTTGCACCCATGCCGGAACCGGTTTCGCGATACCAGGAACCGCTATGATCGGCAATGCTGATATTCGCAGCTTTCCATAATTGCAGCTCTTTTTTATTGGTGCCGGAATCATCCCCGCGTGAAGCAAAGACCGATCCGGTTTTCGCCAATTTCTGCAAGGCGGCGACAATGCTTTTTTCACCCTTGATGGCTGCCGGATCACTGGAAGGTCCAACCAGTACAAAATCATTATACATGACATCAAACCGCTTGATGCCATAGCCTTCAGCAATGAATTTTTCTTCGGCTGCCTTTGCATGCACAAACAGCACATCACCATCACCATTGCGGCCATTTTTCAGTGCCTGTCCGGTGCCGACTGCCACCACATTAACGCTTATGCCGGTTTTTGAGGTGAACTTTGGCAGGATGAAATCAAACAGTCCGGAATTCTGGGTTGAGGTGGTGGATTGAACTATGATCCGGTCAATTGCTGCATGAGCACTGCCGAGCGCCAGCAGGGAAAAGCAGCAGACCAGTATTGCTGTTTTTATCTGTTTGTCAAAAGGATTGAAAATCATCGAATACCACATGTTGAAATTATAAGCTGTTGAGTTGCCTTTGCTACCGGAAAACCCGAGGCAACGGCAAGCGATTTTTCGCAGATCAAACGCTTTGAAGATTTTGCAGTTTATGCAAATGGTCTTCTATGAAATCAGCAATGGCTGAAACATCATCAATCTGAAAGGCCGGAAGCTGAGTATTTTCCGGCACTGACTTATAGGCCAACGCCACAATATGGGGATCATCAGGGGCAAGGTCTGGTTTGGCAATATCTGCATTGCGCACCTCGATCTTGTCAAAACCGGCACGCTTGTAGCCTTCGATCAGGATAAGATCAGCATCACCCACATGGCGGATTATATCAGCAAGTGGGGGTTCTGCTTCCTGGCGCAATTCATGGATCATTGCCCAGCGATTGCGCGAGACAATGGCCGTGCGCCGCGCCCCGGCTGAGCGGAACTTGTAGGAATCACGCGGTTTCTGGTCAATATCAAAAGAGTGGTGGGCATGTTTGATGGTGGAAACGGTGAGGCCACGCAGGGTGAATTCCTCTATCAGATGTTCAACCAGCGTGGTCTTGCCGGAATTCTTCCAGCCGATTATACCAAAGACCGGCGGGTGATCATTTGAGACTGAGCTAACCATGGTCAAATACCACTCTGTTTTTACCTGACAAAATTGTAAAACGCTTGCCGCGCATTCTGCCAATCACTGTCATATCCACCTGACGGGCCAGTTCTACCCCCCAGGCGGTAAAACCTGAACGGGACAGCAGTACCGGAAACCCCATTTTGGCGGTCTTGATAACCATTTCACTGGTCAGTCGTCCGGTCGTGTAGAAAATCTTGTCATCTGCCGACATATTGTTGAGGAACATATATCCGGCAATCTTGTCGACCGCATTATGACGGCCAACATCTTCCACATAGATCAATGGCTTGTTGTGCCTGCATAACACACAGCCATGAATGGCCCCGGCTTTCAAATATAGTGAAGGCACGGTGTTGATTATCTTTTGCAGATCATACAGCCATGAGGTTTTGATGATAGAATTGCGGTTAAGGCTGATATTATCAAATTCATCCATGATATCACCGAAAACGGTGCCCTGTGCGCAGCCTGATGTCTGGGTTTTCTTTTTCAGTTTTTCCTCATAATCGGTCTTGCGTCTGGTGCGAACCACTATGGTTTCAATCTCGCGATCATGATCAATTGCGGTGATCTCGTCATCGGCGCGCAACATGTTCTGATTGAGCAGATATCCTACAGCCAGTAATTCTGGATGATCACCAATGGTCATCATGGTGACGATTTCCTGTGCGTTGAGGAACAAGGTGAGCGGACGTTCGGTGACCACTGATATTTTTGTTGCTGCCCCGTCCTGATCAATGCCGTCAAGCTCAACCGAAAGTCTTTGATCATCTGGATCAGGCGATAAGATAAAGTCTGTCATTTTTGTCCGGGTGTGATTATTGAAGCCGGTTCAGTCTATAGCAGTTTGTCAAGTTGATGAAGCTGTTTACTATGATATGAGTATCACAAGGCCGGGGACATGACAGCCTGAAGTCATGACTTGTTTGCATCGGTGAAAAGCTGTTCAAAGAAACCGACCAGCTCTGGCACCATCCTGTCTGACCAGCCACCAGCTTTTGCCTTTTCCAGTGTGGTTTTGGTCGCCGGTGAAATCTGGCTGGGTACGCCGAAATCATCGGCCATGGCAGAATAATAGCCTATATCCTTGGCAGCATTGGCAACTGAAAACGCCAGAGCTTGCGGATCGCCATCAATCGCATAGGCCTTGATGAAATCCATCATGCCGGATTTGTTTGGCCCTGCCGCCATCACATCATACAGCTTCTGGCGTGGCAGTTCGGCCAGATCAGCCATGGCAAAGGCTTCTGACATGGCACAAGCAGTGGTAAGTGCAAAGAAATTGTTTATCAGTTTCAGCGTGTGACCGGCACCCAGCGGGCCGACATGAAATACATTTTCACCCAGATCCTGCAATACCGGCAAGGCAGCCTCAAAATCCACCTTTTCGCCCGCTACCATGATATTGAGCAGACCATCCACCGCATGGGCCGGTGTGCGACCAAGCGGGGCATCCATATATCTGGCACCTTTTGCTGCCATATCCGCACCAATCTTCTTGGTGGAACCGGGAAGCGATGTACCAAAGTCAATCACCAGTGTTTGCGGGTTGATGCCAGCCAGTATCCCGTCATCCCCATAGACCATGGCCTCCACCGAGGCCGAACTGTCAACACACAGCATGATGATGTCACTATTGGCCGCAAGCTGGCGGGCGGTTTTATACTCCACAGCTCCGCGCTCAACAGCAGCGTCAATATTTTTTCTATTGTGGTGGGCAATGATGTTCAGCTGATAGCCGAGGCTTTGCAGGCGTTCAACCATGGCAGAACCCATTAAACCAAGCCCGATAAATCCGATAACAGGTTTACTCATTTCAGAACCCTTCCAAGACAGACCTGATGACAGGACAGTGGCATGGAGGAGGATGTATTTCAAGCAAATGTTACGATCAAACATAAGTAAATCAAAAGCTCAGTGCCGATGGATTTTCAGGTGATATGACTGAGAATGCCAGGAATATCTTTCACCAGGTTTCAGGCAATTATCATGACCACACGTAAGTTTACTTGACGTAATGTTTAATAGATGATATTTGCTTATGGTTTTACGTGAGGGAACCGAAAAACCTGTTGCAACCATATACGAAACAACATTATTTCGCATTTTTGCTGGATGCATTTGATCGCTATTTGCATGAAGGTCGTGACATGAAGCTGGTTGCTGCTTTCGCCCAGATGCTTGGGATAAAAACTACGGGCAGTTTTATGGCTTGTGTTGCCGCCTCAATGGCCAAAATCCATACAGACAATGATACATCAAATGATCTGATTGCAGAATTTGGTGTATATAAAGGCCGGTCTTTACGACACTTGTCCAGATTGTTCCCGAAGCAGACAATATATGGGTTTGACAGTTTTGAGGGCTTTCCTGATGATGGGCGCAATGACTGGCGCAAGGATTTATCCGTTGCCGGACTGCCTGAGGTTCCAGCCAATGTTCAACTGGTCAAAGGTTTTTTTGAAAAAACGCTCCCAGCATTTGAGAGTTCTCTTGCTTCGCAAGCCAAGGTCAGGCTTTTGCATATTGATTGTGATATTTATTCCTCGACCAGAACAATCCTGACTACTCTGGCTAACAGAATGCAGTCTGGCAGCGTGCTGGTTTTTGACGAACTGATAAATTACAACGGGTTTGTTGAGAATGAATTTCTGGCTCTGTATGAATTTTTGCTGGATAATAACCTTGATTTTGAATGGTTTGTCAAAATGGGCAAGGTTCTGGATTTGCTTAAATTCTGTCAGAACAGAAACAGCAACACCATGGCCGATTATCGCAAAAATGGCTTCTTTCAGTGTGCGGCCATCCAACTGATCAAGGCGGACAACATGCACAACCGCCTGATGGCATATGCCCGTCAGGCAAAAGAGCTGGCAGATAATCACAAACCGGCACAGGAACTGTCACATACATACCAAAACTAACGCGTGTCGCGTTAAGTTGAATTCACTTTGCTGATATGAACGGCCTTGCTTTGCAAGACCTGCCTCATATCTGCAAGTGAATACTTGAATCTATTCAAACGCGACATGTGCTAGTCACAGCCTGATGACTTTCTGGAGAACGGCTCAGCCTGCTAGTTTACAGTTATAAAAACCACTTGCATCAAGCCAGTTAAATTGTTTAACCAGCCTGAAACTGTGCAAATACGAGTTGCAAAATCACATCTCGCACTAACCCCAGTTAAGCGCCGCTGTTTTGACTGGTGCATCCCACAGACTGGTCATTTCAGCGTCCATCCTGGTCAACGTTATCGAACAACCTGCCATATCCAGCGATGTGCAGTAATTGCCTACCAGTGACCGGGTGATATTCAGGCCCTTGTCGTCGCATTGGCGTTTGGCGGCATCGAACATCAAATAGAGTTCCATCAGCGGAGTGCCGCCCATACCGTTTATCATCAACAGGACATCATCACCCTTTGTGGTTTCAAGGTCTTTTACAATGGCACCGATAATTTCTTCGGCAATATCATCTGCACTCATCAGATCAACGGTTCTGCGGCCCGGTTCACCGTGAATGCCTACACCCATTTCCATCTTGTCGGCGGCAAGATCAAATGTCGGTTTGCCTGCTGCTGGGACCGTGCAACTGGTGAGGGCAACGCCCATGGTGCCGGAGTTGCGGTTTACCTTATCGCCAAGGGCTTTCAGGCTGGCAAGGTCGGCCTTTTGTTCCGCGGCCGCCCCGACAATTTTTTCAACGATTACAGTTGCGGCAACTCCGCGTCTGCCCTGGGTATAAAGCGAGTCTTCCACGGCTACGTCATCATCGGTGATAATGGAAGCGTGTTCGCCTTCGAACATTTCAGCGGCCATTTCGAAATTCATCACATCGCCGGAATAGTTCTTGACGATAAATAACACCCCTGCCCCGCCATCAACCACTTCAGCAGCGGCCAGCATCTGGTCAGGTGTCGGGGAGGTGAAAACCTCACCGGGACAGGCTGCATCCAGCATTCCGGTGCCAACAAAACCGGCATGCAGCGGTTCATGACCTGAACCACCACCGGAAATCAGCGCCACCTTGCCTTTGACCGGAGAACTGGCGCGAACCACATATTTTGGATCAAGGTTGATTTTCACCAGATCGCCATGGGCGGCTTCAAAACCTTTCAGGCTTTCATTCAATACATTATCGACATCATTGATCAGTTTTTTCATCTGGGTCCCTCTTTAGGTTGTTACTTGCTGTTTTTGGCCAAAGCGAACAGGCGGGCAGAAAATTCAAGGATCATTTCCTCCACCTCCTTGCGCTTTCTTGGGTCTTCAAATGGCGGAATTACTATGCGGATCACATCCTGATCCTCGCGTTCCATATCCTTGAATGATACGTCCTGGTCAGGATGGGCCTTTTTATACAGAACCATAAAATCACGCTGCTCGGTGGGCGAGAAGTGGCAGATCTTGAATAATGTATCAATATGCTGGCCAGGGAGCGGCACGCGCAGCGACGGGTTGGTTATCTGGGAGACAAAACTCTTGTGAGTGCCAAGCGCCTTGGCAATCCTCAGGCGGGTTCCAGATGGGCGCTGGTTGATCAGTTCACGCAGCATCGACTTGTAGGCGGCAACGGGGTTGTTTGTCTGCTTGCTCGTACCCATAAATCTACTCATCTGCTGGTTGATAGCGGCTGATTTCCTGTTTTACCCGCCCGATCTGGGCCGGTGCACATGATATTACCCGCAAACCGGTGGCAAGCAAACCGGAAAGCTGTTCGGCTCTTGAGGCCATGTCGCCGCAAAGGCTGACCTCAACGCCTCTTTTTCTGCC
>JALXCV010000102.1 GCA_026990765.1 Hyphomicrobiales bacterium
TTCACGCGGTGTTTCCAGGCGCCTGTCGCAAGGTGTGCAGCACCTGTTGAAAAAGAACAAGGTTACACTGATTGACGGGCGAGGAACCCTAACGGGCAGGGGCAGCGTATCTGTCAGCAAGGATGGCAAGCATATTGGAAGCTATCTTGCCAAACACATAATTGTAGCAACCGGAGCCAGACCGCGTTCACTACCCGGACTTGAAGCTGATGGCAAGCTGGTGTGGAGTTATTTTGAGGCGCTGAAGCCAGAGGCCATGCCAAAATCCATGCTGGTGATTGGTTCAGGGGCTATTGGTATCGAGTTTGCCTCATTTTACAACTCGATGGGAGTTGATGTGACCGTGGTTGAAATCATGGATCAGATCATGCCGGTTGAGGATGTCGAGATTGCAAAATTTGCCCGCAAACAGCTTGAATCGCACGGGCTTAAAATCATGACCGGGGCAAAAGTGGCAAAGCTGGACAAGGCAGCAGGCAGCGTAACTGCCAGCATACAAGACAGTAAAGGCAAGCTGCAGCAACTGAAAGTGGACCGGGTTATTTCTGCGGTTGGTGTAGTTGGAAATATTGAAAATCTTGGTCTTGAAAAACTGGGAGTTAAAACTGATCGGGGCTGTATTTCAGTTGATGGCTTCGGGCGTACGAATATTGAAGGAATCTATGCGATTGGCGATGTTGCCGGACCGCCGATGCTGGCGCACAAGGCTGAGCATGAAGGGGTGATATGTGTTGAAAATATCGCTGGCAAGCAGGTACATCCGATGGACAAGAATCAAATTCCCGGCTGCACCTATTGCCACCCGCAGGTGGCTTCAGTTGGTCTGACTGAAAAAGAAGCCAGAAGTCAGGGGTATGATGTGAAAATTGGCAAATTTCCGTTTCTGGCCAATGGAAAAGCCATTGCCCTTGGAGAAGACAAGGGGATGATCAAGACCATTTTTGACAATAAAACCGGGCAGTTGCTGGGCGCGCATATGGTAGGCGCTGAAGTGACTGAGCTGATTCAGGGGTTTGTTATTGCAATGAAGCTGGAAACCACGGAACAAGAGCTGATGCACACGATTTTCCCGCATCCAACCCTGTCGGAAATGATGCACGAATCAGTGCTGGATGCCTATGGCCAAGTAATTCACATGTAAGAATTCCGGCCAAAATCCGCGACTATATAAAAATTTTAATCATTATAGTGTAAATTGTTTATTGTATGATTAATAACCTATAGGTTGTGGGATAATGCAAGAACATATTATTGCCTGGCATATTGCCCTTTGGAGCCAGATTGGACAGTCGTTTCTGGTTTCAATACTGATTGCCAAATTCTTTGATCATGCGGACTATTTCTTTGGTACAATCATGGTAGGATTTCTGGCGGCATTCTTTCTTGAGCCAATGGTGATGGAACTGGTTGTTTCCTTCACTAAACCTGAAGAAGTGGAAGTGATAACCAAACTGGATGAACCGGTTGTAAAATCACCCATACTGAACCTGATCAAGACCATGTTGATGCGCGGGGTTTTGAGCACCTTTGCCATCATAGCCTATCTGTTTGTGCGACCGGTATTTGACGGGTTGTTTTTGCGGTTGTTTGAAGACCGGGTTGATACGGGTGAATCTGTTTCACAGGGGCCAAAGGATATGGGATCACGCATCGACCGATTTGTGAACTGATCTGCATATCTGATTTGCAAATCAGCTTTTTTCCACTTAAATAATGCAAAAACCCTTTACCTAACCTGGGATTGAACCCATATAATCAACCGGTACTGATTTAACCGGAGGCAAATATATGGAAATGGGATTGATGGATCTCGGCGGTGGAGTCGGGGTGTTTGGAACATTGCTGATTGGCGGGCTGGCCGGATGGATTGCCAGCAGACTGACAGGCGGTGATCATGGCATAATTGTCAATATTATTATCGGTATAGCAGGCTCATATGCTGGCGCGTTTCTGGCCAATGTAATCGGTCTGAAAATCGGGATGATATTTGCCGGCTGGTTCTGGGGAAATCTTCTGGTATCAGTAGTTGGCGCTGTAGTGCTGATTACGCTATACAGACTGATAAGGGGCCGCAGGCGCTGATTGTCTTCACTCTATAAATGAGGCATCTTTTCAAGGAGAATTTATATGGCTGGTATGGGTTTGATAATGACCATTATTGTAGGTGGTCTTGCCGGTTACATTGCTGAAAAAATAATGAAAGCCGATATCGGAATATTCATGAATATTATCCTTGGTGTGGTTGGCGCCATGGTTTTGAATTATGTTCTGTTGGTATTTTTGAACTTGCATTTTGGTGGATTGATAGGACAGCTTATTACGGCGATTGTCGGGGCTTGTGGTCTTATTTATGGCTACAGAATGATCAAGGGAAACCGGTAATTGGTCATAGTAGTTAAAACGGGCAGCAAGTTAAGGCACCCTGAAAAGGCGAATAAGCCTGACAATCCGATCAGGCGAAAACCTGAATGGATCAGGGTCAAGGCGCCCGGTTCAAAGGTTTATAGCGAAACCAGAAAGCTGCTGCATGGAAATTCTCTGGTGACGGTTTGCGAAGAGGCAAGCTGTCCCAATATCGGGGAATGCTGGTCGCAGCGCCATTCAGCCTTCATGATCATGGGTGAAACCTGCACACGCGCCTGTGCCTTTTGCAATGTGGCAACCGGTGTTCCTCAACCGCTTGATGCTGGCGAACCGGCAAGAGTTGCTGATGCGGTTGCCAAAATGGGGTTGAAGCATGTAGTTGTCACCTCGGTTGACCGCGATGATCTGGATGATGGCGGGGCAGGTCATATTGCTGATACTGTCCGGGAAATAAGGCTTGCCGCTCCCAAAACCACTATTGAAGTTTTAACCCCTGATTTTTTGCGCAAGGATGGAGCGCTGGAAATTGTGGTGGCATCAAAACCTGATGTGTTTAATCACAATCTGGAAACAGTGCCGCATTTATACCCATCCATTCGCCCCGGTGCGCGCTACTTTCATTCACTGCGATTATTGCAGCGGGTAAAGGAACTGGATGATCAGATGTTCACCAAATCCGGGCTTATGGTCGGGCTGGGCGAAAAACGCAGCGACATATTGCAACTTATGGATGATATGCGGGTGGCTGATATTGACTTTATCACCATTGGCCAGTATCTGCAGCCAACCAGCAAACATGCGCGAGTTGACCGGTTTGTTGAACCATCAGAATTTGAGGCGCTGGAAAAAACAGCCTATGCCAAGGGGTTCTTGATGGTTTCCGCCAGTCCCTTGACACGCTCGTCACATCATGCCGGTGAGGATTTTGAAAAATTACGGGCAGCACGCCTGAACAAATAACAGAGCCGTTAATGCCTTCTCACAGCTTTGCCAGAAATTCGATCTACAGTGCCCGCCAGATGTTTGATCTGGCAGCCGATGTGAGGAATTATGACAAATTTGTTCCCTTGTGCAAGGGGGTGGAAATTTTGGGCGAAAGCACTGATGCCAATGGGGTGCGCAAATTCAGGGCTGAATTGCTGATTGCAGCCAGAAGGTTCAGGGTAAGAGAAAAGTTCCTGAGCGAAGTAACCGCTGATCCCATGGCTTTGACAGTTGTTTCAAAGTCAAATACCGGACCGGTCAGGCATCTGGAAAATATCTGGTATTTTGAGGACAGGGGTGCAAGTGGCAGCATTGCCAGAATGGATCTGGAGTTTGAGATGTCAGGATTTGCCCTTAAAATGCTAATGGCTGCTTCATTTGATCTGGTGATGAACAAGGTTGCCAGCGCCATGGAGCAGCGCGCGCATGAGCTTTATGGCTGACGATACGGGTCTGGATTTTGATATCAAGCCAGAGAGCTGTAACTGCTCGTTTGCCCGGCCAGCATGCCAAGTGCGGTCATGACAGCCTTGTAACGGATCTGATCGCGGCCAATATCGCCATAACGCATTTCAACATGTAATGCTGCCTGGTGTTTCCGGGCGCAGGCGAAATGTACCAGACCAACCGGTTTTTCATCGCTGCCTCCAGTCGGGCCGGCTATTCCGGTGACTGATACCGCAAGATCGGCTCTGGAGTGGGCAAGGGTGCCTTCAGCCATGGCGCGGGCTGTCTGTTCGCTGACAGCGCCATATTGTTCCAGTGTGGCTGCTGCAACGCCTAGCATCTGCATTTTGGCTTCATTGGAATAGGTAACAAATCCGCGCTCGAATACCGCAGAAGAACCAGGGGCACTGGTTAAGGCGGCTGATATCAGCCCGCCTGTGCAGCTTTCAGCAGTGGCAATCATCAGGCCGGATGAGCGGGCGTTATCAAGTACTTCCTTGACTTGCAATATGAGTTTTTTGTCAAACATCTTGTTAATCCTGTTCAGGCAGACGCACGGTTGCAGTTGCCATGGCGGCAATACCTTCCC
>JALXCV010000103.1 GCA_026990765.1 Hyphomicrobiales bacterium
GTCTTGTTGGCACGTTTGACGACCTTGGCAACAGCAGCTTCAACGCCCTTTTTGGAACTGCCTGACAGTTCAATGGTTTTTGCTACAGACATGGGTTTCTCCCTGTTATGTTAGTCAGGTCTTTATTCTACAGTCCAATTGTGACGAGGTACAGGCAGGCTGTGATAGAGGGTTAATTGTTCAGCGTCCAAATTGGGAAAATGGTATGAAATTCACCAGTTCACCTTCACTGACCGAGCTGATATTTTCATCCAGTTCAATCAGGCCTTCTGATTTGGTGAGCGAGGAGATCATCCCCGAACCGTCACGCCCGAATTTTTTAACTACGGGACCATTATCTGTCTGTTCAATCCAGCCGCGCTGGAATTCACGCCGCCCGGTCTTTTTCGATTTGATGGCAAATCCGGCAGGCAAGGGAAACCGCTGTGGTGCCTTCCATTCAGCATCTGCAAGGATGGACAACATTGGCTCACCATATAGCAGGCAGGCCAGATAGGCCGCCACCGGGTTGCCGGGAAGCCCGAAGAATACCGCCTTGCCGATCTGGCCGATTGCCAGTGGACGGCCCGGTTTCTGGGCAACTTTCCATGAATGCAATATGCCTTCTTCGCGCATCACCTTGACCACAAAATCAGCATCCCCGACACTGACCCCGCCAGAGGTGAGAATTACATCATGTGACTGGCCAAGTGCCGTCAGCTTGTCGCGCACAACCGCTTCATCATCTGGTAGCACTCCCATATCATCAACCTGTAAATCAGGCCGGTTCAGCAGGCCGGTCAGCAGATGGAAATTGGCATCGTAAATCTGGCCGGGTTTTAGCGAAATGCCGGGGCGAATGACCTCATCACCGGTAGATACTACGGCAATTTTAAGTTTCTCCCGGCAGATGATCTCATCCTTGCCGGTTGAAGCAATGGCGCCCAGATGGGCAGGCGTCAGGCGGGTGCGTTTCAGCACTACCGGATCACCGGTTTTAAGGTCTTCGCCCGCCTGTCTGACATTTGCTCCCTGTTTGACACCGACCGGCAGGGTCAGCCTGTCGCCTGAAACAACGGCATCTTCCTGCATCAGTGAGCTGTCAGCCCCTTTGGGCATTGGCGCACCGGTGAATATTCGTGCCGCTTCACCCGGTTTCAATTCAGGCAATGTTTCATCACCGGCAAAGATTTCTGCCACTATTTTCAGATCACCACCCTTTGCCAGATCCTCGCTCCAGCTATAGGCATAGCCATCAACGGCTGAATTGGTGAATGCCGGTACATTTTGTGGTGAAACAATATCTTCTGCCAGCACCCGGCCCAAGGCTTTGTGCAATGGGACCTTTGTCTGGCCCGCAACCGGTGAGAGAATATCGAACAACAAGGCAATCACCTCATCGAATTTCATCAGCCCGGCAGACTGGCCGCAACAATCATCTGTTAGCTTGTGAGGTGGTTTTTCAGTCATGACAGTTCCAGTTTCTCGGCAATAAATTCAGCCAGTTCCAGTGCATCGTCGCGCATAAATACGGGAAGTTTCTCATCCTTTACCGGTTCGCTTGCAGCAACCGCGATGATGGTTCCATCATCATTGTCAAGGGCGCCTCTGCCACTGGCAACATCGCGCACTTCAATTTTCGGCTGTGGTCCGGTTTTATAACCTTCAACGATTACCAGATCGCAAGGTTGCATTTTGGCGATGATCTCATCGAACTCTGGTTCGTCATGCTCACCATTTTCATGCACGATTGCCCAGCGCAACCGGTTAATAATGGCAATTTCTCTGGCACCCGCCTTGCGGTGACGATAGGAATCGCGGCCCTCATGATCAATTTCAAACGGATGATGGGTGTGTTTGACAGTTGACACCACCAGTCCGCGCGCCTTGAAAGCATGGACGAGTTTTTCAACAAGAGTAGTCTTGCCGGAATTCTTGTATCCGGTTACTCCGATCAGCTTTTGCTTCACGTTACAATATTCTCCAAAATTTCACTGGCAGTTTCAATATCAGCAAAGTGGTTGATATTGAAAAATGGATCGAAAGCGGTGTTATCAAACTTTACCACACTTAGTCCATAGCGGGCAGTCCACAGATCAACTTTTCTCATTTCTTCTACAACCATCGCCCGGCGCAGATCATCGGCCAGATCAACCGGCCACAGGCCAAAAACCGGATGATGCCTGTCACCGGAAAATGCACATGCCATTTGCGCATTATCAGCAATTACTGCCCTGAGCATTTCAGTAACAAGATTATCTGGAAAAAACGGGGTATCAACGGCAACACTTGCTATCCAGCGGGCATATGGTTGATTATCTCTGGCCCATTCCATCGCAGCCAGCACCCCGGCAAGTGGTCCGGCAAAACCTGAAACCGTGTCAGGGACCACCGGATATTCAAACCGGGAAAACCGCTTCGTATCACCATTGGCATTTATAATCAGCTGTGAGACCTGTGGCTCAAGCCTTGCCAGTGAATATGCAAGCAATGGCTTGCCTTGCAGTTGTAAAAACGCCTTGTCGGCATTGTTCATCCTGCGGGCCAGCCCACCCGCCAGCACACAGCCAACAACATCATTTTGTATCTGGCTAGTCATCAATACACCATGAGTTTGGTTTTTTGCCTGTGTCCAGATTATTGACTTGAGCCATTTTAACTTTTGCCATCCAGTTACCGAAAGGTGAATTCTATATCATCTTGTCAGGCGATCGTCATTAGCTAATGGCTGGCACTTTGTGAAGGAACGGGTTTTGGATGGTTGTTTGTCACCGGTTTGCCAATCAGGTCAGCAGCCAGATTGCGGGCCGGCAATTCAATCCAGCGATAGGTGAAATGCGCTATTGTCAGGCAAATGCCAATGGTGATGATTGCAAACACACTGCCGGTTAAAATATCAGGATTTAGAATTGGCTCACCTGAAATTGGTGAAGTGACTTTTCCCGGCTGCAAGCCAAGCCGCATCACCTGGGTCATGACCCATATAACTGCAAAATGCACCATGTAAATTGAATAGGAAATCCGGCCAAGCCATCTAAGCGGCGCAGTTTCAAGCAGGCTTGACAGCGGATTATATGGCAGGGCCGTCAGGCTTAAAATCAGGGCGGCTGAAATAAACGGGAAAGCATAGTCCCACATTCCAGATGGTTTTGCGGCCAAAAATACAATGGTTGCCAGCATCACCAGAACCGGGATCATTGCAGCAGCACTTGATACCACTGTCTGCCTGATCCGCTGATAAACCAGATAAACCAGCGTTCCCAAAAAGAACCCGCCAACACAGCGGAAAAATCCCAGATCATAATTGACATCCAGACTGGTCTTGCCGGCAACATATAATCTGATAAATGCGTCAAACACCAAAAGTACGGCCAGGATAACATAGGTAGTGCGCGATCTGGTCAGGTAGATAATGGCTGCAAACAGCAGATAGGTGTAAAATTCAACCGAAATGCTCCAGCTTGGCACATTGAAGGTCAACTGATCATGCAGGCCCATGGAATGCAACAGGAATATACCTGAAAGGAAAGATTCAGGATTGTTTACAGAAAACAGGGGGGTGTTAGGAATGAGGCCAAACCGTTCCTGGGCAAAATATTTGGCTATTTCAATCCCGGCAAACACAAACAGGAACACCAGATGCAACGGAAACAGCCGCCCCCAGCGCAACCACATGAATTTGCCAATATCAGCCGGACCATTCAATTTTTCATTGTAAATATGAAAAATGACAAAGCCGGATAGTACAAAAAAGAAATCAACCATCAGGTAACCTGATTGCATGAAATGCAGGCTCATTGTCGGGTTCCACCAGGCAATATGAAATATTGCAATCACCAAAGCCGCAACGCCGCGCATTGATTCAAGTGAGTAAAAAAACTGTTTGTTCTGCCTTGCCTCAAGCATATTCTGTTTCCTGCCATCCCGATTTTGGACAAATAACTTTTCTGGTTGTGTCAAATTGCAAGTTTCACGCCAAAGCTGTTTTCCAACTGGTGGCAGGTTGATGTTTGACAGTTGCTGCTGTGTCAATTAGGCCTTGAGTTGATAAAACTGATAATTCCAAACAGACAGGAAACTTGAAATGCTTGCAGTGGTATCCCCGGCAAAGAAACTCAAATTTGAACCAGCTGATGCCGATTTGCCGATGAGCACTCCGCAAATGATTGACCGGGCCAATCAGATGGCGGCAATCGCCAAAAAGCTTTCAATGGCTGAAATCAAGAGGCTGATGAAATTGTCGGATAATCTGGCGGACCTTACTTACAGACGCTTTCAAAAGTTCAGTGATAATCCTGATCAAGGCGCGGTAAAACAGGCGGTTCTGGCTTTTTCCGGTGATACCTATATCGGGCTGGATGCCCCCGGTCTTTCCCGTGATGATCTGATCTGGTCACAGGATCATTTGCGCATCCTGTCAGGGCTTTACGGGGTTTTGCGCCCGCTTGATGCCATTCAGCCCTATAGGCTGGAAATGGGTCGCAAGCTGGCTAATCCTGCCGGAGAAGACCTGTATGATTACTGGGGCAGATCAGTGTCACAAAAGCTGGATGAAGAGCTTGCCGGACACAAATCAGCCACCATAATCAATCTGGCTTCAAAGGAATATTTCAAGGTTATTGACCAGTCAGCTCTCAAGGCGGACATTATCGATATCATATTCAAGGAAGAACGTGACGGGGTTTTGAAAATCCTGTCACTATTTGCCAAACGCGCCCGTGGTGCCATGGCCCGTTACATGATCGAAAACCGGATTGAAGACCCGGAACAGCTCAAGGATTTCTCAGTTGACGGCTACCGGTTCCAGCCTGAATTGTCTGATGGCAAGAGCTTTATGTTCACCAGGAAAAAACAATAATTGGCAAGCCGCCCCAACACCAGTCAAACCCTGCGCAATCTTGGGCCTGCCTCATGGAAAATGCTGGCTGATTGCGGTATCACAGATGTGCAAACCATAAGGCGTCTTGGTGCACCTGCTGCATATTTACGGGTAAAAACAGCTTCGGCCAATATATCGCTTAATCTGCTCTATGCACTTGCCGGCGGACTTGAGGATCGTGACTGGCGGTCCTTGAGCGCTGATGAAAAAGCCAGGCTCAACCGGGAATTTGAAGATTTGCAGGAGATTGCAGATTTGGAATAATGTTCCGGTTTGAAAGCATTATTTTTATTTTTCATTCACTATCGGGATAATTTCTTTACAAAAAATACCGGTGAAAACCGCATTTGCAACCAGCAATTAAAGTTTTCTGATTAGCGTGTACTGACTAAAAACCAGCAATGTGAGTTACTTATGCGTTCTTCTATATTAAACCCTGTGAGTTGTGCCAGACGATTTGTGAAAAACAGCTCTGGCCATGTTGCGTTGATGTTTTCCATGTCAGCATTGGTTCTTGTCGGTCTGGCCGGTGGTGTAGTTGATTACAGTTCATCAGTTACGGCGCAATCAAATTATCAGGCCGCAGCAGATTCAGCAGCACTTGCCGCCACGATTGCCTACCGCAATGAAAACTGGAGTACTGCCAGAAATGCAGGCATTAAAGCATTTAACAATAACATCAAGGTATTTGACCGCATTCATCTGACTGACCTGAAAATCAACAAGCTGGATGGTGATATAAAGGCGGTACGGGTTGTAGCCAAAGGCAAGAATAAAAATTATTTTCTTGGCCTTTTTGGTTTGCACGATATGAAATTTAATGTTGAATCCATAGCCAGATATCCCGATTACCCGGTGGAAGTGTCACTGGCGCTGGATAATACATTCTCAATGAGCGTTGATAATAAAATAGGTGACCTGAAGAATGCGGCTCGCGGGTTCGTTGATACCTTGCTTGAAGCCTCTGATGATAATGTAAAAATCTCGATTGTACCTTTTTCACGCTATGTAAATGTTGGCGTGGATAAAATGGGCGAATCATGGCTGGATGCCAAAGATCAGGTGGTGAATGTTCCTGAACACTGCACGACAAGCACACCCTTGATCTCCAAATCAGGTTGCACAACCACCACTACCTTTGTTCCGCCTCACTGGGTGCCGGAATCATGTACTGCAGCCCAGTATAATGATGGTGTTGAGACATCCCCTGCATCTTGCACTCCTGGGCATATGGTGCCAGGTTACAATTCAACCTCTGAATCATGCACCAATTATGAATATGGTCCACCTGTAGAGACCTGTACTCCGGCTCACTCCTATACAATCAGCTGGAATGGTTGTGTTGCCTCGCGCAATTATCCGCTTAATCTGAAAGATGAAAGCTTTAATGTTCAGGTGCCCGGACCAAACCAGCTTACTTGTCCTTCTGAAATAACACCATTGAGTGATGATGTATCCACTCTGCGCAGTGCTATTGATAATATGGTAACGGTTGGCGACACCTATATTCCCCAGGGTGTAGTCTGGGCTGCACGGACATTATCGAAACAGGCACCCTATAGTGAAGCTATATCAGATGCCGAGCGTGCTTCCAAACGTGGCAAACGGTATCTGGTGTTGATGACGGATGGCATAAATACTGTCTCGCCGCATGTACCGACCACCCCGTTGCATGACCAGACAGATACCGCAAAATCTGACACATGGCTGACCGAGGCCTGCGCCAATGCAAAGAATGATGATATAATCGTGTTCACGATTTCATTTGGCACCGGTGTTGATCCGGCAACCAAGTCACTATTGCAAAGCTGTGCAACCAACTCGTCATATTATTATGATGCAACCAGCGGCGGTTCACTGCAATCAAGCTTTGACAGGATTGCAGGTAATATTCTGGCAGTGTTTTTGTCCAAATAACAGGTCAAAGCGGTATCATACCGCTTTGATATTTACCGCGCAGAATTTGAACTCCGGGATTTTCCCGAATGGATCAAGCTTCGGGTTGGTCAAAAGGTTGGCCGCAGCTTCCACAAAGGCAAAGGGGATGAAGATCAGTCCCCTTGATACCCGGTTATCGGCCCTGACCATAATCTGCACACTGCCACGACGAGAGATTACTTCAACCATCTGACCGGCTTTCAGATTCAATTCCTCAATATCAGCAGTATTCATTTGCACAATTGGTTCTGGTTCAACCTCATCAAGCACCTGGCTGCGTCTGGTCATGGCACCTGTATGCCAGTGTTCAAGTATCCGCCCGGTACTAAGGATAAATGGATAATCCTTGTCAGGCAGTTCATCTGGTGCACTGACACTGGCTGCAATGAACCGGCCAAGCCCTGATTCTGTCGGGAAGCGGTCACCAAACACAATATCGTTTCCAGGATGATCAGGGGCCGGGCAGGGGTAGGTCACCACATTTTCCTGCATCAGCCGGTCCCAGCTGATATTGTTCAGGGAAGCCATGGCTTCTTTCATCTCGTCAAACACTTCCTGCGGTCCGCGATAAGTCCACTCCAGTCCGAAACGATTGGCAATTTCACGGATAATCCACCAGTCAGCCTGAGCTTCACCGGGAGCAACTATTGCCTTGCGGCCCATCTGTATCTGGCGGTTGGTGTTGGAGGCTGTTCCGTCTTTTTCCGGCCATGCTGTAGCTGGCAGCACCACATCGGCAAACATTGCGGTTTCGGTCAGGAATATGTCCTGCACCACAAGATGTTCAAGTTTGGCCAGCGCGCCGCGTGCATGGTTGAGGTCAGGGTCGGACATTGCAGGGTTTTCACCCATAATATACATGCCTGATATTTCACCTGCATGAATGGCATTCATGGTTTCAACAACTGTCAGCCCCGGTTTGCCATCAAGCTTTGCATCCCATAAATCTTCAAATCTGGCCCGCTCGGCATCATCACTGACTTTTTTATAGTCAGGAAAGAACATCGGGATCAGGGCTGCATCAGATGCCCCTTGCACATTATTCTGGCCGCGCAGCGGGTGCAATCCGGTTCCCTTGCGCCCGATCTGTCCACATAGCATGGCAAGGTCAATCAGGCAGCGTGCATTGTCAGTTCCATGCGTATGCTGTGAAACCCCCATGCCCCAGAAGATGATAGCAGCTTTTGCCCCGGCATATTTACGGGCTACGGTTCTGATTTCATCAGGGCTGATACCACAAATAATCGACATGGCTTCTGGCGTATAATCTTCAAGATGCTGTTTAAGATCAGCAAAACCTTCTGTATGGGCATCTACATATTGCCTGTCATATATTCCTTCATGCACAATCACATTCATCATCGCATTGAGCAGCGCCACATCGCTTCCCGGCCTGAACTGCAACATATGGGTTGCATGGCGTTTAAGTGCCGTGCCGCGCGGATCCATGACTATCAGTTCGCAACCGCGTTTGGCAGCCTGTTTGAAGAAAGTGGCAGCAACCGGATGGTTCTCTGCCGGGTTGCAGCCTATCGTAATTATCAGATCACTGTCTTTGGCGGCAGTAAAAGGTGCAGTCACGGCACCAGAACCGATCATCTGCATCAGTGCGGCCACCGATGAGGCATGGCAAAGCCTTGTGCAGTGATCAACATTATTGGAACCAAATCCGGTTCGTATCAGCTTTTGAAACAGATAGGCTTCCTCATTTGAACATTTGGCCGAACCAAACCCGGCAAGCGCCCGTGGCCCCTGTTTTTCCTTGACCATTCGCAAACCATAGGCGGCAAAATCCAGCGCTTCGCTCCAGCTTGCCTTGCGAAAATGAGTATAAGGGTCCGCCGGATCAATATTGATGCCTTTGGGTGTATCCGGCTTGCGGATAAGCGGGGTGGTCAGCCTTTGCGGTGATGCCACATAATCAAATCCGAACCGGCCCTTGATACACAAGCGGTTTTCATTGGCTGGACCATCTGCCCCTTCAACCTTGATGATTTTATCATTGTGAACATGATAGACAATCTGGCAGCCAACTCCGCAATATGGGCAAACCGAGCGTATCTGTTTTTGCTCTATACCCTGCTGTTTCGGCGATAATGCCCCGGTCGGGCATACAGCCACGCACTCACCACAGCCAACACAGCTTGAAGCCCCCATCGGGTCATCAATATCAAAGCTTATTTTGGTATCACTGCCGCGCCCGGACATGCCGATAACATCATTTACCTGCACTTCCCGGCAGGCCCTTACGCACAGATTGCATTGAATGCAGGCTTCAAGATTAACGATTATCGCCGGATGGCTGGTGTCAGCTTCACCTGATGCAGATGCGGCAAAACGTGATGAGGTAACCCCCATGGTTTTTGCCCATTCATCAAATTCCGATTTACCGTCAGCCATATCGGCTTTCAGCAGTTCAAACACCATTTTGCGGGCCGATTTAGCCCGTTCGGTTTCTGAATGAACCACCATATTCTCAACCGGTTTGCGGGTGCATGATGAGGCAAGGGTGCGCTCACCTTCAATCTCGACCACACAGGCACGGCAATTGCCATCAGCCCTGTATCCAGGCTCATCGCGATGACACAAATGCGGTATTATCACACCAGACCGCCGGGCTGCCTGCCAGATGGTTTCATCTTTATTGGCAACCAGGGTTTTGCCATTAAGGGTAAAAGTGATGGTCATGCAACTTCTCCCCTGAAAAACCTGATAACTGATTTTATCGGGTTCGGCGCTGCCTGCCCAAGCCCGCAGATTGAAGCATCAGCCATGGTGGCTGCAAGTTCTTCAAGCAGTGAGATGTCCCACTTGTCAGCCTTGATCAGATCAACCGCCTTTTTGCAGCCAACCCGGCAGGGCGTGCATTGCCCGCAACTCTCATCCATGAAGAATTCCAGCAGATTGGTGGCCACTGATTTCATATCATCCCTGTCTGACAGAATGATAACTGCATGCGACCCGACAAAACAGCCATATTCGGCCAGTGTACCAAAATCCAGCGGCAGATTATCCAGACTGGCCGGCAATATGCCACCAGAAGGACCGCCCGGCAGATATGCCTTGAATTTATGGCCATCCAGCATGCCACCACAAGCCTCAATCAGTTCGCTAACCGTTGCCCCGGCAGCGGTCACCACGACCTGCGGTTTGTTTACCCGTCCAGATACTGAATAGGACCGGTTGCCCTTATGGCCATCCCGGCCCAGTCCGGCAAACCATTTAGCCCCTTTCATGATGATTTTCGGCATCCAGTAAACGGTTTCCACATTGTGAACCAGTGTCGGGCGCCCGAACAGACCAACCGATGCCACATAGGGCGGGCGATGCCGGGGAATGCCGCGCTTGCCCTCAATCGATTCGATCATTGCCGATTCTTCACCACAAATATAGGCACCGGCCCCTCGCCGTAATTCAATATAACCCGGTTTGATCAGTTCTTCTGCTTCCAGCAGGGAAATTTCTTCTGTAAGCAGGGAGCGAATTGCCGGATATTCATTGCGCAGGTAAATATAGGTCTTTTCTGCCTCGATCGCCCATGCAGCAATCAGCACCCCTTCAAGAAACTGATGCGGGTGGGATTGCAGATAATAGCGATCCTTGAAAGTGCCCGGTTCGCCTTCATCAGCATTGATGCACAAATATCTTGGTGCTTCACCGGTGCGAACAAATTTCCATTTCTGTCCCGCCGGGAACCCGGCACCACCCAGCCCCTTAAGGCCGCTTTCAAGCAACAGGTCAGCTACTTCATCAGGCGTATATTTGCCGGCCCTCAAGCTTTTAAGGGTTTCATAGCCGCCTTCACTTTCATAGGCATTCATGCTCTGGTAATAGGGGTGCTCGGCAGAGGTTTCATGTTCTGCTGCTTCATTCAACAATTGATTGGCCCTGATGCAGCCATGATGATTCTGGTTGAGACAGGCAGCCGGAGCATGATTGCACAGACCAATACAGGCAACTTTTTGAATACGGACATTATCGGGGGATTGTTGTTCAAGCTGTCTGATCACTTCTTCACTGCCGGCCATCTGGCATGAAAGCGAATTGCAAACCCTGATAGTGGTTTCAGGCGGTGGGGTTTCGCCTTCTCGCACTATGTCAAAATGATGATAAAAGCTTGCTACTTCAAATACTTCGGCCTGTGACAGACGCAATTCTTCAGCCAAAGCGGCAATATGGGCAGCTGATATGTAATTATATTTATCCTGTACCAGGTGCAAAAATTCAATCAGCAAATCCCTGGAGCGCTGACGATCACCCAATAGCTGTTTTATTTCAGCTGCAGCGGTTGGATCAACCTGTCTTCCTTTTGGATAATGGCGACCTTTGCGTCCCTTTGAATTGCCCGGTGTTTTGCCTGGCCGAACGGGTTTGGTTTCGACAGATTGTTCCATTTCTGCAAACTACCTCCATTGCCACCACTGGAATGTTTCCGGTTAAAACGCAAGTGGAAACACCAGCTTTGGCATCTGATTTTTGCGCGCCATGCCGGGTTTGTGGATCAAACCAGCTTGAACACTCTATGGCGCAGCAGCGATCAACTGCAAGTTCTGATACGGCACTATAACAGCGTTAACGTCAAATTTTGTAATGCTGATTGTGCATTGCAGGGTGGTGTTTGTGGAATAGGAAAATGGTTTTATTGAAGTTTAGTCTTCATCGACAAACAGCTCTGATTGCCTTGAACTCAACTGTGCCGGGGTTGCCATGCCCAGATGCGCAAATGCGTGCGGGGTCAGGATGCGCCCGCGCGGTGTCCGGTTTACAAAACCCTGCTGTATCAGATATGGCTCGATGATTTCTTCAATTGCATCGCGTGCTTCTGACAGTGAGGCGGCAATAGTCTCAACCCCGACCGGTCCGCCCCCGAAATTTTCAGCAATACAGCTAAGATAACGGTGATCCATCCCGTCAAGCCCGCGATTATCCACTTCCAGATTGCCAAGCGCATGATCTGCAACTTTTTGATCAATCACATCAACACCGGCCACCGATGCAAAGTCACGCACGCGTCGCAATAATCGTCCGGCAATGCGCGGAGTGCCGCGAGAGCGACGGGCAATTTCGCGTGATCCGTCTTCACTGATGGCGATTTTCAGTACCCGGCTGCCGCGCGATACAATCTCAAGCAATTCTTCCTCATTATAAAATTCCAGCCTGACCGGTATGCCAAAACGGTCCCGCAGTGGAGTGGTCAGTAATCCGGTTCTGGTGGTTGCCCCGACAAGGGTAAACTTTGCCAGATCAATCCGTACCGAGCGCGCCGCCGGTCCCTCACCGATAATAAGATCCAGCTGGAAGTCCTCCATTGCCGGATACAGCACTTCTTCTACTGCCGGATTAAGCCGGTGAATCTCATCAATGAACAACACATCGCGTTCTTCAAGATTGGTCAAAAGTGCGGCCAGATCACCAGCTTTTGCTATTACCGGGCCGGAAGTGGCCCTGAAATTCACTCCCAGTTCGCGCGACATGATCTGCGCCAGTGTGGTCTTGCCAAGACCGGGCGGCCCGGCAAACAGCACATGATCAAGCGCTTCCCCGCGCCCCTTTGCTGCTTCTATAAATATTTTCAGATTGGATTTGGCCCGTGCCTGACCGATAAATTCATCCAGAACCTGCGGGCGGAAATGAGTGTCAAAATCATCCTGGGAGAGATTGTCACCTGATATGATGCGATCGCTCATATGCTTCTCCGCTGCAACGGAATGGTTATCCACCAGCAAATGGCACTGGCAACAATCGAGGCAGCAAATACCAGCAGCCAGCGCGACAGGCCCTGGCTGGTAAACGAGGCTGATACGGCCCCTGGAATATCAAACCCGACCAGCCATTGAACTACTGCAAGCCCTGTAAACACGATGATTGTTAGAAGTGTTACATACCACAGGGCAATTTTGCCCTGCCTGTGTACGGCAACCGCAACCCCGGCTCCAATGAAAGCCGAAGTCAAACCCGCTACCAGCCAGCTGACGGGGATTGCCACCAGCATAAGCATGCTTAGCGGATAGTCAGAGGCAGCCAGATTGTCATAGGGAAAGAAAATTGCAAGTGAAACCAGCCCGGCGGCAATCAGCGGCACCAGCAGGGCAAAAATTATCCACACCAGCAGGGCACCGGCACCGCTGGCCAGAAACGTATATTGTTTTGGCTGATTATTATTATTCATTTTGCCAGTTCCTTTAATGCCAGTCTGATCAGGACTTCTGTTTTGGTTTCTTCACCTTCGCGGGCCATTATCTGCGCCACTGCAGCACCTGCCTGTGTCTGGCCATAGCCAAGATTGGTAAGCGCCGAGACAGCATCAGCCGCAGCAGACGGTATTTGACTGTCCAGTGCTGCCGATAGTCCGGCAATCCCGGAATCAACCCCGGCAAATACCGGTGCCTTGTCTTTTAACTCCGAGATAATGCGCATGGCAACCTTGGGGCCAACACCGGGCGCGCGTGTTACCATTGCCTTGTCGCCAATGGCAATGGCATTGGCCAGTTCGCTGGCGCTGATGGTCGACAAGATAGCCAGCGCCACCTTGGTGCCAACCCCTTGCACAGTCAGCAATAATCTGAACCAGTCACGCTCATGCGAATTGATAAACCCGACCAGCCTGATGGCATCTTGTGAGACCAGCGTTTCAACACAAACTTCCCCGGCCTCGCCAATTGCGGGCAGGGCGCTTAATGTTTTGGCCGAGCACGATACATGATACCCAACCCCGCCAACATCAATTATGACCCAGTCAGTGCCGAATTCATCAATTATACCTTTGAGTTTGCCGATCATGGATGAGTATCCGGGGCTATGATTTCAAGATTGTCAAAATAGGCACGATAACGCCTGGGGTCACGGGTGAGCAGAAGATGCCCTTTTATTTGAGCATGTGCGCCTATCAGGAAATCGGGCAGGGTGCGTTCACGCTCACCGCCATTTTTCCGATATTTCAAATGTGCATGCCCGGCAGTAAATGCAGCTTCAAACGGGAAGGTTTCACGTTTGAAAAGGCCCTTAGGCCATGCGTCTTCAAGATCATCAAAGGTTTCAAATTCTATTGCAATTTCAGACAAAATAATCTGGTTCAAAACAAGATCACCATGCGATTTTGCTGTAATTACCGCATTTCTGGACCAGTCCTGCCAGGCAGAACCCGGGTGAACCAGATCAATCAGAATATTGGAATCAACCAGCGTCGACATCCTCAAACGGCCCCCTGGTCATTTCCATGATTTCATCTGCGGTAAGGCCGGAAATCCCGGTTCCGCTGATCTTGTCCAGATGCGCGCGCAATTCTGCAAGTTCATGCTCATGCCTGCTCATTTCGGTTTTTGCACGGGTCAATACAAATTCCCCACCCTTTTCGATGAACTCAACATTACTGCCTGCACGAACGCCTATCTTGTCGCGAATATATTTTGGTATGGTGACCTGGCCTTTGGATGTAACGCGCATTGGTAATACTCCTTGTGGTATTACTTAATTCATCAATGCGAACAAGTCAAGAACATTGCTCCAGCATAGCATTGTAACCGCGGTGCTGGGCATGGCAGATTGCGATAGCCAGCGCATCGGCTGAATCGGCGCTTTCAGGATCAGATTTTGGCAGCAGCATTTTCACCATGGCCTGGATTTGCTGCTTGCCAGCATGACCGGAACCGACAACGGTTTTCTTGACCATATTGGGAGAATATTCAGCCACCGCAATCCCGGCAAGGGCAGGGACCAGCATGGCAATGC
Organism: Hyphomicrobiales bacterium; assembly: GCA_026990765.1. Classification (GTDB taxonomy): domain Bacteria; phylum Pseudomonadota; class Alphaproteobacteria; order Rhizobiales; family Aestuariivirgaceae; genus JALWJW01. Next base: position 14,525 of record JALXCV010000103.1, read on the forward strand.
CGCGCGCCTGTCCCAGTTTCAAAGTGGCTCTGGCATCCTTGTTGACGAAGGTTTCCTCAACGGCTGCCTCATCAGGCGACCATTCAGCCAGCACGGCTTGCAGCCCGTCATGCAAATGACAAAGCCGCTGGCTAAGCGTCTCGCGCGTAGCAGAGCGCACAGTGCCATCAGCAATATAGCTGATATGGCTGCCGGTGGCGGCAATGATCCCCCATCCGGTATTGCGCAGGCCAGGATCAATGCCGATTATTCGAATCGTTTCATTTGCCATCACCTGAGCCTATCAGTTGCAATCATGCCAGACCAGCAGGGAAGGTTTAATCCTGCATCAGCCTTGCCATTATTTCATCGGAAATATCAAAATTGGCATAGACATTTTGCACATCATCATCTTCATCAAGAACACCCATCAGCTTCATCAGGGTGCCCGCCTTGTCCTCATCAACCGGGGTGGAATTCTGTGGTTTCCAGTTGGGCTTGACACTTTCAGCTTCACCAAGCGATTCTGCAAGGGCTGATGATACCTCGCCAATATCGGTAAAGGCGCAGGTGATAATATGGCCGTTCTCGTCTGACTGCACATCTTCCGCGCCTGCTTCAATCGCTGCTTCCATGACTGTGTCAGCATCGCCAGCTTCGGGTTTGTAGGTTATTTCGCCCACCCGGTCGAACATGAATGCCACCGACCCGGATTCGCCAAGATTGCCGCCAAATTTGGTAAAGGCAGAGCGTACCGATGAAGCTGTTCGGTTGCGGTTATCGGTGAGGGCTTCAACAATGATGGCCACTCCGCCCGGTCCATATCCTTCATAGCGAACTTCTTCATAATCATCGCCTTCACCGGCCTGTGATTTGGAAATGGCGCGCTGAATATTGTCCTTGGGCATTGATTGCGAGCGGGCATTTTGTATCGCCAGCCGCAGCCGCGGATTGGCATCAGGATCAGGTCCGCCCATCTTTGCCGCAACGGTGATTTCTTTTGAAAGTTTTGAGAACATTTTGGAGCGAACGGCGTCCTGGCGCCCTTTGCGGTGCATAATGTTCTTGAATTGGGAATGGCCTGCCATTGTGCCCTCATTTATTATCTGGATAGTTTTAGGATTTGGCAGATTAATATCACAATTGACAGTAAAATCCAGATACATCTTTAACCGGTCGTTTTAACCAGTGGTTAAAAGCTCATGGTGCATTATCAAACCAGTTAAAACAAACAACTGCCGGGGTGCTGGAAAATGGCTGAATCAGATATGGCAATCGAATATGTTGAAGCCGCCAAAGGCCTTGCCGCCAGCGCCTGTCACAATGTACTGACATCACTGCGGGCACTATCCAGCGATGAAAGCGCCACTGCCGCCTTGCAACGCATCCATAATCTGCGAGACAATATAAGCCGGGCCGCAGACCAGCTCGACAATGGTGAAGCCGCCTTCCGCAACGGCCATTCAGCCACAGCCAGCCACGCCTGGTCTGAAGCCATTACCCTGATGGATAAAGTCACGCGAACCGATGCCCGTAGCGAACCCGCCCAGGGTTTCAAGAACAGTTCAGTCAGAAAATTTTAAAAGTCCGGCAGGATTTCTGAAAGCCTGCCGCCGGTTCTGATCGGTGAGATATTTATTGCCAGCCCGGTTTTGTTGTCGGTTTCCACGAACAGGCCGCACAAGGTTGCAGGGCCACTTGCCGGGGTGAAGCGGCCAGAAGGGATTGAGGTGGTGAAGCGTTTTAGTGGTTCATCCTTTTCCATGCCGATCACTGAATCATAATCACCGGTCATGCCGGCATCGGTCTGATAGGCGGTGCCGGCTGGCAAAATCTGGTGATCAGCGGTTGGGACATGGGTGTGGGTGCCAACTACCATGCTGGCGCGCCCGTCAACAAAATGGCCCATGGCATTTTTCTCTGATGTCACTTCTGCATGAAAATCAATCAGTACTGCATCACAGGCAATGCCAAGCGGGCAGACTTCCAGTTGCTTTTCAACCGATGCAAAAGGATCATCAAGCGGGTTCATCGAGATACGGCCCATGGCATTGATTACCAGCACATCGCGGCCCGACTGGGTGGGAAACAGACCGGCTCCCTTGCCCGGTGTGCCTTCTGGATAATTGGCAGGGCGCAGCATATTATCCACCCGGTCAATGAAGATCAGGGCTTCGCGCTGGTCAAACGCATGATTGCCCAGGGTAATGACATCAACTCCGGCATCACATAACTGGTTGTGAATTTTTTCGGTAATGCCAAAGCCGCCCGCCGCATTTTCGCCATTCAGCACCACCAGATCAGGTTCCAGTTCAGCTTTCAGGCGAGCCAGCTGGTCAATGATTATCTTGCGACCGGCCTTGCCTATCACATCGCCAATGAACATCAGCCGCATTTTATTGGTCCCTTTTCGGTCACTATCCAGTCAAGTGGTTGATCATGTCTGCCACGCGGGACCGATTGTACCTGCTGGTCGCTATAAGCAATACCAACCGTGACAAGCGCCCCTGTGGCGGCAAGGCTGGCAATGGTTCTGTCATAAAAACCACCGCCATAGCCCAACCGATAGCCCATTGTGTCAAATGATAAAAGAGGCACTAGCAGCACATCCGGTTTCACTATCTCTGCCGTGGCAACCGGTACGGGAATGCCAAATGCCCCGTTCTGCAACTGATCACCGGGCCGCCAGTTTCTGAAAATCAGCGCGCTGGCAGGCCTGACCACCACCGGCAGGCAGGTTTGCCAGCCATTTTCAGCCAGTTTCTGCATAAGGGGCAAAATGTTCAGTTCAGAGCGATGCGCGATGTAACCCGAGACAGTTTTTGCAACCTGCTCAAGAAATGAAAGGCCATTATCAGCAATTGCTTGTGAGGCCATCTGACCATTGAGACTGTGGGCTTTTGATCTGATGATTTCAGCCTGTTTTCTTGCAAGCTGTTTTTGTCTGTCAGTGTCAGATTTTGCATTCATGGGCTTGACAAGATACCTGCTGTATAAATGTGCAAAGCCGCCCGACCGTGGGTGAGTGTGATCCCGGATCCCTACGTAATGTAGGTGGGCGCCGTTTATATTAGACCACGGTCAGATACAGGGACAGCTCCCTTCGAGAAACACATAGGCTCCTGGGAAAAAACACCTCACAAACCGGGCAGCCTGCAAGAGCAATTTAAGAGTTCATCGAACAAATTGAAAGTGGTGGATTAAACTTTATCCGGTATTTTTGAAATTTTGTATTTCACGGCTGATATTTTCAATTCGGCTGGCTGCTGCCTCAATCCGGTTGGAGACATCATTGTCAAGCTCTTTGCCCTGTTTGACCGCACCATTGCGCGATTCACGCAAGCCATTTACCTGATCTTCCAGCGCTTCCACCAGTTTCAGGGTTTCTGACAGGCGATCAGCCACAATCAGGCCTGCCATCAACAACAATCTGATATCACCGACCTGACCAACCGCATTTTTAATCTTGGCGACTTCGGCATCCAGAACCTGGCCAAGCTCGCTCAAATGTTCCTCTTCACCATCATTGCACTGCATGGTGTAGGAATGACCATTAACTTGCAGAACTACCTGACCCATATCGCCTCTTTTATTCTCCCAATACCCGGTTTATGCGTTCTGCGGCCAGATCAATCCGTTTGGCCGCCTGATGGTTGATCTTGAACAGTTCTTCGGCCCGGTTGCGAACCTCATCGAGTTCTGCAAGCAGTTGTTCGCGATCCTTGCGCAGTGCCACCACCTCACCGCGTGTACTGTCAAGACTGGAACTGATTTCGCCGACTTCGCTCATTGAAGTTTCAAGCCGTGAAATAGCAGCCTCAAAGCGGGCGAGGGCCTTTTTGATTTTGGTTTCTTCTGTCATCTCTTAAAATCTGTCGAATCAGTTGAGATGATTTTGAACGCAAAATCTACATACGTCAAATTTTGACTTGAAACTTGTTAACCGGTAGCTGCAATTTTTTCATCATCGCTATGATTTGCATCCACTTTGCTCTTGAGTGCATCAATCACCTGCCGCAATTTTAACAACTCATCATCAAGATTGCTGCCGCCGGGCATTTCACTGTAATCAAGCGTTTCATCAGCTTTTTCAGCACCAGTTGCAGCATCAATATCGCCAGCTTCATCATACTCGTGCACAATGCCGGTTTCAGGCTCCAATACCGAACCAAGGTCAACTTCCTGATCCATATCCAGATGAAGATCAATATGTGCTTCAGAATTATCCGTTTCAGTTGTATCGACGGGAATATCTGCGACAAACAACTCATCATTGCTGAGTTCTGGCTGTTGCAATTCTTCATCTGGATAATTTTCTTCGGCAACCGTTTCAATAACATCCTGGTGCTCTGACAGGTCAGGAATGAAGGCATCTACATATTCATCATCATTGTGAGATTCAGCATCCAGCAAATCAGCTGATATTTCTGACATGGTATTTTCCGGTGCCAGTTCGCAGCTCATCAGCTCTTCATTTGGTCCGGTCAAATCTTCTGCAGGGTTGACCGGCTCACCCCATGGCGGGCCAATTTCAGCCAGCCCGTGCAGCTTGCCCTGGAAATAATCAACACCCCAATTGCGCAACAGACTGGCATCTTCCTCATTCTCAACCCATTCGGCAACAACCTCAATATTGAGCTTTTTGGCCAGTTCAACCAGTGTCTGCACAAAATACTGATTATCCGGGTTGTTCGACAGATTCTGGATGAATGATCCGTCTATCTTGACCTTGTCAACCTTGAGCAGTTTCAGATTCTGAAACGAGGTATAACCAACGCCAAAATCATCAATTGCCACCTTGCAGCCCAATTCGTGCAGCGTATCAACAAATTTGACAGTCTGATCCATATCATTAAGGGCAGCAGTTTCAGTAATTTCAACCGTCATCCGTTCAGTAACTTCGCGGTGCTCCTGCAACAGATCTGTCAATTGCCCGAACCAGCGCGGGTCAGTGGCGGTTATTCCCGAGACATTGACGGCAATATGGGCGTCTGGATATTGCAGCAGGGCAGATACAACCAGCCCCATGACCGACCTGTCAATCAGCCTGACCAGCCCCAGTTGTTCAGCAATCGGTATCAGATGAGCAGCAGCAACGATTTCATCATCATCATTGGAGGCTTTCATCCGCAATAATGCCTCATGATAGACGATCTCGCCTGTCGTTGAATCTGCAATAGGCTGATAAGCCATGACAAACCGGTCTTCTTTCAGGCTGGATACAATTTCTGTCGCGCAAAGCGAATTTAATTTGCGCTCTGAAGAGGCTTGCTCATCCGGTTTGTAGATCACATGACAGTCTGCTGGCTGCTGACTGGCAATTGCTGTTGCTTCTTCGGCTCTTGCCATAGCCTGTGTAGCATTTTTTGCATGTTCTGGAATAATGACCGCACCAATTGACAACATGGCCCATACCGGACCATGGCTGGTATCAATCACGCTGTCGCGAACCACTGATAAGAACCGGTCAGAGGCAACTTCCAGCTCTTCAGTTGTGCATTCGTTCATGATCATGCCAAATCTTGAACCTGAGAACCGGCCAATAACATCGCCGCCGCGCACCACATTGCGCAAACGTCTGGCAACGGCTGTTACAACCTCATCGGCAACATCAAACCCATAAGCATTATTCACCGAGCGCAGATTATTGATGGTTGCAATCAGAAAAGCGGCGGAATTACCATTGTTTTTAGTGGTTTCAATGGCCTCGCCAAGTGCTTCAGCCAGTCGACCGCGATTCATCAAACCGGTGAGCGGGTCGCAATTGCCAAGAAAACGCAAATGCTGGTCACGCTGATGGCGGTCATCAATCTTGCGAACCATTCCGTAAACTTCAGCCGGGCGCCCGTCAGTGCCGGCAAACCATCGCCCATGATCTTCAATCCAGGTGGAGTAATCATGATCACGGCCTCGCGGCTTGATCGAATATTCAATCGAAAATGGAACCCCGGCCCCGCGGTCAGAAGTTCTGGTGCGCATAACGGTTTCAAAGCGTGAGGTTACATTGTCAGGGTCCAGCAGTGCAGCATAATCGCGGCCACTATTAATGTTTTCCCGCAATACTTTATCAAACACACTGTCAAATTTTCCGATCCAGACTATTTCGTCAGATTTTATGTCCCAGTGATAGGCAACGGCACTGATCGCATCAAGCGCCTTGCGCAGGGTTTCCTTGGAAAAATCATTATCATCAAAGGCGCCGTGCACCATATTGTCATCAATCTCAACTGAGTGAAGATTGTCATCAGGCTGAAACAGGCTGGAAGTATCAAAAGGTTCACTGACGTCGATCAGTACGGTATTGGCTGAATCTGGATTATTCACTTGGAGGAACTCCGCAACTAACTAACTGCCGGCGTCAACTGACCGGGATAAAACGCAACTAACATCTAAACCTGAAGCAAAAATGTAAATAAACGGGTAACAACTGGCGAAAAGCCTGATAATCAATGGCTGAAAAATCAGTTTACAGATTATTGCAGGCATCTTCTGGTCGTATTGATCACAAATATGCCGTTGCAAATAAACCTGCTGGTATTTACTGGCACTAGGGTCCATACAGAATCTGAAATGACTCATGTCTTTAATATGGAGACCAGATAATGACCAAGATCGGCAGTGATATTGAAATCGCCCGTAATGCCAAAACCCGACCAATCTCTGAAATTGCTGAAAAGGCGGGAATACCGACCGACCAGATCATCGCCTATGGTGATGACAAGGCCAAGGTGAAGCTGGATTATCTTGAAAGTCTGGCTGATCGCCCCGATGGCAAGCTGATTCTTGTAACTGCAATCTCGCCAACCCCGGCTGGTGAAGGCAAGACCACCACATCAGTTGGTTTGACCGATGGCATGAATGCCATTGGTAAAAAAACCATGGTTTGCCTGCGCGAGCCTTCGCTTGGACCGTGCTTTGGCATGAAGGGCGGGGCAGCTGGTGGTGGTTATGCCCAGGTTGTGCCGATGGAAGATATCAATCTGCACTTCACCGGTGATTTTCATGCTATCGGTGCTGCTCACAATCTGTTGTCGGCCATGATCGACAATCATATTTACTGGGGCAATGAACTGGGTATTGATGAACGCCGGGTTTCATGGCGCCGTGTGGTCGACATGAACGACCGGGCCTTGCGCGATATAGTATGTAACCTTGGCGGGGTGGCCAATGGTTTCCCGCGTCAGACCGGATATGACATTACCGTTGCCTCTGAAATCATGGCAATTCTGTGCCTGTCAGATTCGATGCAGGATCTGGAAAGACGTCTCGGTCAGATAGTTGTCGCCCAGACCAGGAAGCGCGAACCGATCATGGCCCGCGATCTTCATGTATCAGGTGCCCAGACCGTATTGCTCAAAGATGCCATGATGCCCAATCTGGTGCAGACGCTGGAAAACAACCCGGCCTTCATTCATGGCGGCCCGTTTGCCAATATCGCCCATGGCTGCAACTCGGTCATCTCGACCAGGGCAGCACTCAAGCTTGCCGATTATGTTGTGACAGAAGCAGGTTTCGGGGCCGATCTGGGGGCTGAGAAGTTCTTTAACATCAAATGCCGCAAGGCAGGTTTAAAACCTGATGCCACGGTACTTGTTGCCACCATCAAGGCACTTAAAATGAATGGTGGTCTGGCCAAGGATGAACTGGGATCAGAAAATGTTGAAGCTGTTTCCAATGGTCTGGAAAATCTTGGTCGTCATATCCAGAATATCAAGAAATTCGGCGTTCCGGTGCTGGTTGCCATCAACCACTATACCGGTGATACTGATGCCGAGGTGAAAGCCGTACAGGATTATTGCAGGAGCTGGGGTGTGGAAGCCTATGTTGCCCGCCACTGGGCTGAAGGCGGCAAGGGAACACTTGAACTGGCCGAAGCGGTCGCCAAGGTTGCTGATTCCGGTGCCAGCCAGTTTGCTCCGATCTATATTGATGAATGCCCGTTATGGGACAAAATTTCCACCATCGCCACCCAGATTTACCGGGCTGATGAGGTGGTTGCCGACAAGGCGGTGCGTGATGCGCTACGCAATTTTGAGGTTCAAGGATACGGGGATTTGCCAATATGTATGGCCAAGACCCAGTATTCTTTCTCAACCGACCCCAATCTTAGAGGCGCCCCAACCAATCATGTTGTGCCAATTCGTGAGGTCAGGCTGTCAGCCGGGGCTGAATTTATTGTGGTGATCTGCGGCAACATCATGACCATGCCCGGCCTGCCACGCCACCCGGCCGCCGAAGCAATCGGTATTGGCGATGATGGGCTGGTTGAAGGACTGTTCTAGACATCAAGGGCAGTGGGGTGCTTCCCCCTGCCATCAATTCAGATAAACAGGGTAACATCAGATTTTTGCGCATTTGGCAGGAAGCTGGCGGCACCGCAATAGCTTGTCACTTCATCAATAAAATCATTCTCTGAAAACCCGAATACATCGACAGTCATCTGACAGGCGTGCATTGAAACATCAGCGTCAAGGCTCAATTCCCGCAATTCATCAATCGAGGCCACCCCCTTGTTTTTAAAAGTCTGGCGCATCAGAGAAGAAGCAAGATTTTCAAAGCCGGGAATAACACTTGATGCCGCATTGGGGATCGGCCAGTTGATATTCTGAAAACTTTCAGAACCAAACGGCATTTTCATCGGCATGGCCGGATTGCCGACCGGTGTCACCTTAAGGTCGCTCAAATCCTTTTTAAGCAGTAACAATCCGTAAAATGTAAAGAATATCGATACTTCCCAGCCAAGAGCCGCCGCGGTGGAAGCAAGGATGAATGGCGGATAGGCCCAGTCGAGCGTGCCCTTGGTGGCGATAATCGCCATGGACGGAGTTTTGTTCTCGGCCATTTCCTTCATCTTGAATTCAAATCGTTCATCAAACCATTTGTCAAATTCAGCTCTGGTCTTGTCGCTGTCGGTTTTGATTGCAGTCATCTTGTTCATTTGCTGCTCCTTCAAGCTTTCCTGATATGGAAAATATAATCATCACCAAGCTGGTCAGATGACAGCAACCCGTGCCCTGTCTGGGTACAAAACGCCTCTATGTCATTGACCGAACCGGCATCGCTCGAGATCATTTTCAGCACATCACCAGTGCTTAAGGCTTTCAGCGCCGTTCTGGTTTTAAGAACCGGCAGGGGACAATTAAGCCCTCTGGCATCCAGTTCGGTTGTGTGATCAATTACAGCATCCATTTGCGTTTCTCCTTTGTTGGCCATCACATGCGATATTCTTGTATGTGATTGCATTCTGATATTTGCATATCATATACATACCAACCGGTCGGTATGCAATAGGTAATTAAACCATCTATGCTGATAATTGCTGCTATAATGGATAAAAATGAATCACTTCAACGTGAAAGAAGCTCTTGAAAATGGCGATAAAACGCAACTCTGACGCAACCCGCCGCCGCATTCTGGATGCAGCATTTGCCGGGATATACAAACATGGTTATCAGGCCACCTCCATAGATGCGATCCTGAAAACCACCGGCCTGACCAAGGGTGGCTTTTACCACCATTTCAAATCCAAAAAGGCATTGGGGCAGGCGGTAATTGACGAGGTGCTCTCAGGCACCTTCGAGCTTTTATGGGTGCGAACACTTGAGCAATATCCTGACCCGATTGAAGGCATCAAGGCGGTATTGCGCCTTGTTCCGGCGACCATAGGCCAGAACTTTGCCGAACTTGGCTGCCCGCTCAATAATCTGTCACAGGAAATGTCGCCCATAGATGAAGATTTCCGCACCCGCCTTAACGCCATTTTCCATAAATGGATTGATACGGTCGCAGATGCGCTGAAGCGCGGTCAGCAAAATGGCTGCGTTCTTCCCGGCATCGACCCGCAAGGCGCTGCCATCTTCATCATAGCTGCCTATGAAGGCGCCATATCTATGACCAAAAATGAGCAGACCCCGGAAATTATGAACATCTGCGCCAGCCAGATCGAGCTATATCTGGAAGGTTTGCGGGTTTAGCTGCCATGCTTTGCTTCTAACAAGCAAAACGGGGCTGACTTTTCACAGGCTTTGCGCTAATCCATTATGCGAATCTGAAACATTATCGGGGTAAGGCACATGTCAGAACAAAATCACAACTCCAGAATGTGGCTGTGGCTGATGATAACCGGGCTGGTACTGGTGGCGATTGCCACTTTTGCCATTGCTTCACATGGCTGGACCAAAGGCATATTGCTGGGCCTTGGCGGTTTGCTGATAGTGTTTGCCTCATCAGAAATGATGATCCACGCAGTTGACGGCTATGCCAAGCGCCAGAAAATGAATTCATTCGTTGCCGGAACCATGGCCGGCCTGTCAAGCAACATCCCTGAACTGGTAATGCTGGCCTTTGTGCTGATGGCCACCCCGCGCGTCGGCTTCATCGTTACCATATTGACCTTGCATGTTGGCGCGGCTGCCTTCGGGATTTATTGCAGCGCTTTGCCACGGGACGTTGAGGGCAATGCCAGCATGCCCAAACCGCTGGTCAATCTTAGCACCGACCTTTATGCCGCTGCTGCCGGGATATTCTTTTCGCTCGGTGTAATCATGTTGTTAATGAAGGCCTTTGCCGTCAGGGGCGGGGGTGAAAACACTTATCTGACCACCACCGACCTGTATGTATTCGGCACCATCCTGCTGGCCATTCAGGTCGTTGCCACCACCCAGCTGGTCAAGCGCTTCTCGCGCGACCACAAGCCGGAATCAAAAGATGATGTGCCGATTAAAATGCAAAAAAACGAAACCGTGATGTCGCTGACCACTATTGCGGCTTTCGGTCTTGCCGGTCTTGCCATGTCGATAATAGGCGGTCATTCGGTTGGCGAGTTTGCCGGTATTTTGGTGCACAGGCTGGAAGCTGCCGGTTATTCTGAAATGTTCGGCGCGGTGATACTTTCAGTATTTGCAGCTGCTGGTGCCTTCATCATGATCGGCACCGCCCATTTTCAGGGCAAGTACAACATCGCCATGGCCAATGCTTCCGGCGCCATAACCCAGGTGCCGTTCCTGGTACTGCCCGCCGCCATGATCCTTCTGGCAATCTTTACCCAGACCGGCATAATCGCCTCAGTAGGCGGCCCCAATGGCGTAATCCCCATAGACCTGCACACCACCAGCGCCATTTTCCTAGGGTTCCCCTCAATGCTGATATTGTGGAAAGCAGTACAGGATGATGGCAAGGTAAACTGGCTGGAAACCTCAAGCATGGTAGCCATATTCCTGCTGGCAATATACCTGCTGGTAGTCCACGGATAAGCCACAACCGCCCCCTCAATCCCCGCCATCGCCACGCCGCGCCAGAAAAATCTCAAGATTCCGCTTGCCCGCAATCGTATTGGGATGATCAGGCCCAAGTGCTTTCTCAAACACCTCCACCGCCTTGCGATAAAGCGGTTCTGCTTCCTCAGACCGTCCCTGAGCGTTGAGGTTGAAAGCGACATTATTATAGCTTGTCGCAGTTGATGGATGGTCTTCGCCCAGAGTTTTCTGTTTGATCTCCAGCGCCTTTTTGTAAAGCGGTTCCGCCTCCTCAAACCGTCCCTGATCATCAAGATTGGAAGCGACATTATTATAGCTTGTCGCGGTATCTGGATGCTCCTCGCCCAGAGTTTTCTGTCTGATCTCCAGCGCCTTTTTGTAAAGCGGTTCTGCCTCCTCAAACCGTCCCTGCGCGTTGAGGTTGTAAGCGACATTATTATAGCTTGACGTGGTTGATGGATGCTCCTCGCCCAGAGATTTCTTATTGATCTCCAGCCCCTTTTTGAAAAGCGGTTCTGCCTCCTCAAACCGTCCCTGCGCGGCAAGGTTGGAAGCGAAATTATTATAGCCTGTCGCGGTTGATGTATGCTCCTCGCTCAGAGTTTTCTGTTTGATCTCCAGCGCCTTTTTGTAAAGCGGTTCTGCCTCCTCAAACCGGCCTTGCGTATCAAGGGTAAAGGCTACATTATTATAGCATGTGGCGGTATCTTCATGATTCTCTCCCAGATGCTCCCGGCAAAAGCCAAGTGCGGTCTGCCACAGGGAAAGGGCGGTGGCATAGCGGGCGCTTTGCTCGATATGTCGGCTGGGATTGGACAGCCAATCAACATAACCCTGCGCCCCTTGCTCGCGGCGCAGTCTGGCAGCCAGAAACAGGGCGGATACGGTTTTATCGGTTACGTCCAGACCGGTTTCAACACTGGCCCTGCCGGTGAAATGCTCAAGCAGGGCAACGATCGAACTATCGCGCCGCTCATCACTCAACCCCGCCGCCAGCGCCTCATTAACAGCCCGGTGCAGGCTTACAAACCCGTCATCGCTTTTGCGGCTGATCGATAATTTGCATAAATCCTCAAAGGCATCCATGCTCAACCCGGTTCCGCATTGCCGTATAACATGTTCAAATGCCTGGCGGTCAAACCGGTCAATAACCGCCAGCCGCTCCAGCGTTTTCTGCAATGGCTTGCCGTAACCTGCATCGCGCAACAGCCGGTCAACCAGCTGTTGCCGCCGTGTATCAACATCTGTGGCATCAATGCGAAAGGTTTCAGCATCAAAATCCCGCTTCGCTGCCTGCAAGGAACGCCAGTGTTCAACCTGTAACTCAAGAAACAACGGGCAAACCAGTGATTGCGGGTCATCTGTCTCGCGCCCGCTGGCAATCATTGCCTGTTGAATTGCCGTATCGCGGATACCTTCCTGCGCCAGCCAGTTAGCGGCAAACTCATCTTCCAGCCCTTTAATATCATGCTGATTATTTTCGAGCGCATCACTCCATCCCGGATCATTTTCCCACGGCAAAGCTCCGCGCAAAAAGAACACCACCAGCAGCCCGTCGGTCTCGGCAATAAAGCGCTGTAGCATTGCATCAAAATTGCCATCCTTTGCCGGGCGTGAGGTAACATTATCATTCAGCAGACTTTCATATTCATCTATCAGCAGGGCAAAGCGGTGCTGTGAGTTTCGCTCCAGATGCCGGTTCAAATCCTGCGCCAGAAGCCATGGCAGCATTTCGGTGAGCTGATCACCCGGCTTTAGTTCCTTGTCTACCGTCAACAGCGCCTGCATATGCTTGCGCGATTTGAACAGCCAGAAATCCTGCGCCCGTTTAATACCGTAATTGGAAATCAGTCTGATCGCTGTTCCAACACCTGGCCAGGTCTTGAGTTCCTCGCCAAGTTCACTGGTAAGTTCACGGCCAAGCTGTACCCCGTCACTTGCCACATCGCCAAACACATCGCGCGAGCGGGCTATCAGCGGCTTGACCAGAACAGGATAAGTATCCTCCTCGCGAATTGCCTCCCAAACCACTGCCAGCGCGAAATCAAACGCCCCGGTCGAAACCCCGGCTCCGGCCATGCCATTGCGCAGCTTGACCAGCAATTTGATGCCGTCAACGACATCGCTCGGCGGGGCAAGGTTTATATAGGCGCATTTAAGATGTTGATGATTTTTTGCCCGCCGGTCACGAATATATTCACAAAGCGCGCTCTTGCCCTGACCGCCCATAGCATGGAACACCCGCAAAATCGCCCCGTCAGCCGGTATGGCCCTAACCGCTTCGTCAAATATCTCCAGCGGACCATCGCGGTTGACGAATATTTTCCTGCGGTTTGGATCAAGGCGCGGCGGGTTCATGCTGGCTCCGGTTTTATAGCATTTTGTCAACTATGCCCGAGCGCACAATATTTCGTCAATTACATTTTCTAGTCAAACCAGAAAACCACCGGTTTGCCAATAAGATAGACATGGCTTACCAGCATTGCCAGATACAGACTCACTCCCAGCATCACCGACAACAGATCATGCCATTTATGCACAATGGCAGTCGGTTTTATCCCATAGGCAAAGCCCAGCAGCAGGTGCAGAACTGCATATACCCAAAGGCCGCCAAACATGATCACACTGGCCAGATCGCCATTGGCGAATAGATGGCCGCTGGCCCAGAACAGGATTGCCAGGGCCATTGGAAATCTTAAAAATTGCCGCCACTTGCCGCGCAGCAGGAATATTGCGAACAGCAAAAATGCAAAAAAGCTTAAAGTCAGATTTGCATGTCGCCCCCATTCGGGTGGATCATAGACCGGCACAAAATCGGTCATTGACCATGCAATGGCAATCATGACCAGCGATATGCTTGCTGCAGTGCCAAATAATGTGCCCCAGGAAACCCCGATCCGGTCTTTCAGATATTGTTTAAGGGGAGGGTAGGCCGAAACCAGATGCAACAGCGAAAAGGCCGCAACGCTCAATGCCAGGAACATCATTACATGGACACCTTGCTGCTGACCGGCTGTTTCATCATTTGCTTTTCCGCCAATATCTGTATTAAGCTCAGCCGGACCGTTCCAGCTTATCCTTACTTAGATCAGCCCTGGATGATTGCAATGCCACCAGATGAAAAAATTGTCACAGCCCGGCTGCTGACGCTGAAATCAGAACTGCAACAGCTGATAGCCTTGTCGGCAGATGATCGCTCGACCGTCAAGCTGGACCAATCATCGGTTGGCCGCCTGTCCAGAATGGATGCCATGCAGCGCCAGGCCATGGCAAAGGCCCAACAGCGCGAAAGGCAAAATCAGCTGATCCGTATAGATCAGGCCTTGCAATTGCTGAAACAGGGTGAATATGGCTATTGCCTGTCATGCGGTGAGGAAATACCGCCGCGCCGCCTTGAAGTTGATCCTACCGCAACCCATTGCGTGGCCTGCAAGGGGGGTTAAGTGTGATTGCCATGGCAGCTTCCATGAAAATTGCTGCAAGGCATTAAATGTGCTAACCTTAGGTCATAAAGAGTCTTTTGGAGCCGGATATGAAACGCAAGCTGACTGCAATATTATGTGCTGATGTCGTTGGCTATTCCGCTTTGATTTCAGAAGATGAAGAAGGCGCCCTGAACCAGCTATTGGCATATCGTGAAGTATTCGATGAGATCATAGACCATCAGGGCGGGCGGATATTCAACACTGCCGGTGATGCGGTGCTGGCCGAATTTCCCAGCGCCGTTGATGCGGTTCGCGCCGCCATAGATATTCAGGAATCCCTGCGCACCCGCAACATGGCCTATCCGGCATCGCGCCAGATGTCATTTCGCATTGGTATAACTGTCGGAGATGTGGTTGAGCATAATGGCGATCTTTTGGGTGATGCAGTCAATATTGCCGCCCGGCTGGAAACCCTTGCCGATCCTGGCGGTATATGTATGTCAAAGACAGTGCAGGATCAGGTTTCCAACAAGCTGTCAGCCCATTTTCGCGATATTGGCCCGCAAAAGGTAAAGAATATCCCCCAGACTATACATGCGGTAAAGATAGAATTGAGCGGTGGTAGCGACAAGCCCGACAAACCGGTTGCAAATGTAATAGATACCAAGATCACAGCGGCCATTGCTGCCGGTCTTGCGGTTCTGGTTATTGCCACAATATACCTGCTGGTGATCAAGGAACAATCAACCGATAATATTGCCGAACCACCCCCGGCATCAGCTGTCAGCATGGCTGGCCAACCATTGCAGATTGCCAAAATACCCTTTATCTGCAATGCCTGCCGTGATCAGATCAGCAGATTGTTAGCAAAGTCCGGTAAACACAGCGCCATAGCCATTAATGATTTTGGTTCTTATGGTGCAGCTGCCGGTTTCAAAACTGTCAAGGGTGCCAGGAGACAGGCACTAAAACGCTGCATCAGTGCTGTTGACAGCCCGTGCGAGATTTATTCGATTGATGACAAGCTGGTCTGGAACCATCCAGCACCGCAAATGCCAAAGCGCCCTTGGGTGTCTCCTGATGCGGCAACCAGAGATTTCAGCCCGAAAGATCTGGTAATGCTGAGCCAAGAGGCAAGGGACGCGATCAAGAAACAGTACCAGTCAGCAGCCAGCCCAAAGGCGCTGGCGATAAGCGAGGCTGGCCACTGGTTTTATAAAACACAGGCAGCAACAGATGAGGAAGCCATGCGCATTGCGCTTGAAGGATGCAGCTTTAATTCACGCGATGTCTGTCAGATAATAGCACTGAACAATATTTTTATCGATGACTGAGGTCTACCGGTTTTCCATCGCCCATAATTGCGCCGTACCATCATAAAGCCGCTGCATGATCTGCATTTCAGTAACGCCCAGTCGTGCAGATGGTGAAATATCCACCAGACCGCCTGCACCGGCACCTGAATGCTCCCCGCCAGCCCCGCGCACCGCCAGACCAAGTTGTTTCGCCTGCTGCTTGAGGTTGTCCATGTCAGCTGCCAGTTTTGGCAGTTGCAAATGCAGGGAAGCGCGCATTCCAGCCCCCAGATTTGTCGGGCATGATGTTACATTGCCATAGGCCGGGGAGGTGGCAAAGGCGGGCAATAATTGCGACAGTACCTCAAGCCCGTCATGCAGCCTCGCAAATAATGCGTTCAGATTACCACCATGCTGCATGGCCATAATCCGCAAATGGTCTTCCTCACCCACCCACACCAGAAAATCCTGATCACTGGAAACATACATGCCGCGCCCATGGGGCCAGTCAGCACTGATGCCAGCAACGTTAAGATATTTATCGGCGCTCATATCCTTGAACATCTGGTGAGCAGCAACGCGCCGCTCATATTCTTGCGCGCTGATTTCATGCGCCGAGCCGGGAGTGATGGAAAGATATGAACCGCCAAAGGTTGGATTGGCAATCAGTTGGTCAAATGCTGCAACAGCCTGATTTTCAAACTCCACTCTCTCATTGCGGCTCATGGCACCAGGCAGCGGGAAGTTGGCAACATTGCGTGCCACGCGAACCCGCATTGACACATCTTTCAACCGGGGATCAATCGCACCAAGATCGCAAATTTTAGCTGTAGTATCCCAGTCATGTTGCTGGCGAATTTCCCCCTTGATTGCGTGAAAGTCACGGATCATCGGGTCGATCATTTCAGCAAAATCATCATAATCACCCGGCTGCATGGCATAAATACCCATCTGGCTATCCCGGTTTTCAATGCCGCTGGCAATCATCTGGTCAAACCGTTGGCGCTTTGCCGCATCAAACTGGCGATAAAGGTGTTCATCAAAATGTCTGGCCATCAGATTGCCGGGATGTTGATGTCTGATTTGTTTAATTATTTCAATTGTTTGTTCGCTCATCCTGATTCAATTTCTTATCTCTGCCTGCAACGGAATTTATCACCAGTGCCAGCATTATCAGTAAACTGCCTGCCAGTTCAACCATAATGATTTTTACATCCAGAAACAGCCATCAAGCCGCAATAGCAAATGCCAGAACCAGCAATAAAAACAGGGTCACCCCGGCATTGAAGTTGAAACCCTTTGCAAGCTTGTAAACCAGTCTACTATCATGATTTATATGTGGCTTGTCATGAAATTCACACAGTTTACTGTTTTCAGCTACAATAGAAGAATCGATAATTCAGGAATCACTTGTGACAGCTAAAAAAGCAAAAAACCAAAACCCGCCAGATCTCGTAAGTGCACTTCGCACCCAGCGTGAAATGTTGACCTCCATGATCTCGCGCGCCATGCGCAAACTGTCACGCCAATGTGTGCCACTGATGAAAGATCGAGCCGGGCTGGAAAAGCTTTTGACCAATGCGCTGGATGAGATTTCATATTGCAAGCATCTATATGTGCTAGATGAAAACATGCACCAGATAGTTGCCAACATAACCCGCAATGGCCCGGATGAAAGCAATATGGGGCGCGACCGCTCGACCAGACCCTATATGCAGGAAATTGTCGGAACCACCAACTTTGCCATGTCAAAAGCATATATTTCCCGCAATACCAAACGCCCGTCCCTTACCGCTATTCGTGTTATCCGCAACAGGTCCAACAGGCTTGTCGGGTTTTTGGGAGCAGATTATGATTTGCGCGAACTGCCGGCCACCCGCGATATTTATCTGGAATCGCAGAACTGGAAACAGATCAAGGGTGACCCGTCAATCCGTTCCAACCTGTTCCAGCAGCAACGCAATAACAGCCTCATTGATGATCATCTTGATGATGTGCTGTCAGTAATGGAAGAGCTGATCACCCATCGCGGTGTCTTTCACTCAAAACTGCATTTCTCCTCATCGCGCGCCACAATCTGGCTGGTGGATGATCCTTACAGCTACCGGATTCTGAATGCGGATGATCTGCTTAACCCGGAAATCTGCCTTGCCTATCCAAATCGGGAATATACTGATCGCTCCATTGTTCCAGCTCAAGATATCATGCCGGTGTTCAAAATGTTCAGCGATCTGCGCTTTGCCGATGAAAACATCTATCTGCGCTCCGGCTCTATCAATATCTGCAATGGCATGGTGGCGCTGAATTTCTCCTGCGACGGGTCGCACTATATTCGCCATGACGAGTTTTTGAAGAATGGTCTGGAATTCTGGTTCGGGGCGGCAGGTTAATATTTGACCTCAATCACCACAAAGGGGTGATATTCAACATCATCATAGACTGCCAGTAATGTCAGGCGGTTGGGCTTTTCATTGAGTAGCGCAATGCCTTCAAGTTTTACCCGGTCATAATTGCCGGGAACCACGCCCAGGCTTTTAACACCGCCATTATCGGGTGACCACAGCCACAAGGCTGGCTGATTGTGCTTTGCCCGGTTCTGATATAGCGGTGCTGTTGGAACAGCGCACCGCGCCTCAACCCTGGTTCTGGATGCTGGTGAAAGCTTGTTCCAGCCAACACCGCCATCACCGCTAACAATCAGGATTTGCCCATTGCCAAGGCTTTGCATGGCCCTGACCCCAACCCCATTTGTGCCCAGATCCAGTGAATGAAGCCTGGTTGAATAAGTACCGTCAAACAGGCCCTCCAGACTGGTCTCGAGCACATAGGACTTGCCGGTTTTGACATCAAACGGACTGCGCAGGCCAAAATAAGCCTTGCCGGCCATAACTGCCAGACCTTCAATATTAAGCCCTCCACACTGCAAGGGTGTATCAATAAATTGCGCTATCACACCGGCATGATATTTGACAAAATCCCTTAAAATTCGGCGTTTCAATGATGTGCATTGCGAAGATGGCTTGCCACTGGCCCGCAATGGCTGGCGTACAAATACCCAGCGTTCCGGTGCCGCCCCGACATTGGACTTTCGCCGGTTCCCCCATGATCCGCTTATATAAAGATAATCCCCATCGCGGGCCATGGCTTCAAAATCACGTTCAGCCTTTTTGCCTTTCAGACAGGAAAACCCCTTGTTTCTGGCAATGATCTTTCCCGGCCTGCAACTGTAACTGCCATCACTCAGGCGGTTAAGGGCAAACCTTTGCAACCCTACGCGTTCATCGGCAATCACATAACAATCCCAGCTGTTGCCATCAGTTTTCTTGCAGGAAATGCCACTCAGATTTTCTGAATAACGACTTTTCCCCTTGAACATTTCATCCGTGCAACTGGTTTCTACAAGCCGCAATGTTGCTGCGAGGGTTGGAAGGGCAGTAAAGCTGAACAGGCTGGCAACAAATATTGAAATGATAATGGCTGCTTTGTTCATTGATTGTGGACCATGTGGTTTTTCCAACCCGGTTACATAAACTGGTTTTGGCTGAGTTTAACAGATTTGGCTCAACCTGATTTATCTGATATGACATGTACCAGCTTGTTATGGCAACAAACAGGGCAGGAGCTGAAAATGAGAACAAGGATAATAATAATAATTGTGGCAATGCTGGCACTTGTTCCAATGGTATCTGCCAAATCGATATGTGTTGGCAGTGAATTTGGCATGGTCTCGCATGACTACCGGGCAGTTTGTAATGCCGCTAAATCATGTGTTGTTGATACATTCAATCCTTTGGGCGTTGGCTTTTCATTTTCCATATCCCGGAAGAATGCAGATGCTGCCTGGATCATTGCCTTTAAAACCGGAACGGTTCAGCCTGATCTGTCAGAAGGCATTGAAATAACCGTTGATGATGGTGAAGCCATGCGCATTCCTTTTGAGTTTTTATTAAAACAGCAAGCATCCGGTGATACCTTGAAGGCTCCAGCCATTATGATTGATAAGACCCTGACTGATATAGTAATGGAACCATTATTGTCGGGAAAACAGCTGCGCTGGCAATATACTGACGTGAAAGCAAAAGCTGTATCAGCAGATTTTTCCCTTAAAGGTCTTGGGGCAATAATTGAATGGATTAACTGCGTGCAGGGCCAATAGGCTATTCAGCCGCTTCACCGGGATGCAGTGTAAACAGATCATGCAGCAATTCAACGATTCTGTGGGCTTCATCATCGCTGATTGAATAATAAACCTGTTTGCCGCGCCGTTCGGTCATCACCATATTATCAGAGCGCAAACGCGCCAAAAGCTGGGAAACCGCCGGTTGCCGCAGGCCCAATAATGCTTCCAGCTGGCTGACTGATTTGGGACCGCTGTGCAAATGAAACAATATCGCCAGCCGGTTTTCATGTGCCATGGCTTTAAGCTGGGAACTGGCAATTTTGGCTTTCAGTAAAAGCTCGGTCGGGATAAACTCCTGATCGGCTTTGCTATCAGTTTTCGCCTTGGCATGTTTGCCCGCATTTGTGTCTAACAGGACCATTTTTATATTTCTCGTTTGGTTTTATCAAAACAGCCAATTGGCCATTCGTGTTTTTATCAATCCGTAGCCCCCGGTAAGAGACACGCATCAGGTAAGATGCCGATTGTCAAATGCAACCGAATCCTCAACTTTTATATAGATGTCAGCTATGCTTGTGCTTTGTCAACGTGACAAAACCGTATCAATATCCAGAAAATCTGTGCTGATGAGTTGTGAAAAAAGTTTTTCTACAAGATTATTTGCCTTGAAATGAACAACAGGCTAATTTACGCCGCAAATAACAGTTTTGTATGCTAAGGCATGCACTTAAATATTTTAATCATTCAGGAGTTGAACTGTTGAGCGACGAAACACTATTCCGGGAAGTTGACGAGGAAGTCCGCCGTGAAGAACTGGAAAATATCTGGAATAAATATGGCTCATGGTTCATGGCGCTTTGCCTTGGGATTATTGTTGCCGTTGCCGGCATCAAGGGTTGGCAATATTACCAGAAAACCCAGGCCGAAGCTGGTGGCAAGGCCTATTTTGATGCTGTAGAAAAGCTTAAAACTGACAAAGCCGCCAATGCTGACGAGGTTTTTGCCAAAATCGTGCAAAATCATGCAGGTTTTGGTTCTCTGGCCCGATTGCAGATGGCAGCCGCCAAGGCCAAATCAGGCAAGATTGCCGATGCTGTTCTGGCTTATGATGCAATTGCCGCTGATACTTCTGTTGATATCCCCTTGCGCCAGCTTGCCGACATCAAGGCTGCCTATTTGCTGGCTGACACTACAGGGCTGGAACAGTTGAAAAAGCGACTTGCACCTTATAGTGATGCTCACAGCCCGTGGCGCAATGCTGCCCGTGAAATTCTGGCGATTGGTGCCTACCGGGCCAGTGATTATCCACAGGCCGCACAGCAATTGCAGGATATTCTGGCAGATATTCAGGCAAGCCCGGCCGCACGCCAGCGGGCAACCATGTTTCTGGCTATCCTGACCCCCAGGCTCAAGGCTAAGGGAAAAAGCAACTGATATGGCTGTTAATAAACAACCAGTGCTGAAATTTCTTATCTCAACTATTCTTGTCCTGACTATTGCCGGATGCTCCACCGGCGGGGATCTGATTGAGAAATTTACCGGCAGCAATGACAAAAAGGCATTACCGGGAAAGCGCGAAGCTGTGCTTAACCGCGCCATTGATGATCAGACATCTGGCGGAATTGCCACTGAACCGGTAGTTGCCCCTGTTGCCATAAACAATGCAAACTGGAGTCAGCCGGGCGGCAGTGCCAGCAACACCATGCAAAATCTGTCACTGGCTCGCCAATTGTCGCGGGCTTTTGCAGTTGATGCCGGCAAAGGCTCTGACAGTGATGGTCGCCTGACCGCCTCACCGATCGTGGTTGGCGGGCGAGTATATGTGATGGATTCACAAGCCAGTGTTTATGCCTTCTCAGCCGGTAATGGTGCGCGTGCCTGGGCCGTATCACTGGTGCCAAAAGGCAAGGATGGCGAAGGTGCATTTGGCGGCGGTATTGCCTCTGATGGCCGCAATATTTATGCTACCACTGCCTTTGGCGAAGTCGTGGCGCTAAGCACAGCCAATGGTGCCGAGGTCTGGCGCAGAAAATTTGATGCCCCGATCCTGTCAGCCCCGACTGTCTCCAATGGTGCCATATTCTTTACTACTGTTGCCAATGAGGTTAATGCAATCTCTACCGGTTCAGGCGATGGCCTGTGGCGGGTTGAGGGTACTGGTGAACAGGCATCAGCAGCGGCTAGCACATCGCCAGCAGTGTCGGGTGGAATAGTTGTCATTCCTCACACGACTGGTGATCTGGCAGCATTCTCAACCCGTTCGGGATCACCTGCATGGGTTGAAAGCCTTACCAGTCGCTCTTCTGGCAATGCGCTTGGCAATCTCAATGACATTGCCGGGCGACCTGCAATTGCCGGTGGTTCGGTATATGCAATTGGCCATTCCGGCAGGTTTGCCTCATTGTCACTAAATTCCGGGCTTGAAAACTGGAGTCGTGAATTGTCAGGCACCCAAACACCATGGGTAGCTGGTGAGTATGTTTTTGTAATTTCCGGTAAAAATCGCATGGCTGCTGTTTCGCGCCGTTCCGGCAAGATCAAATGGATTATCAAAATGCCGGGCGGTGGCATATGGTCCGGCCCGGTAATGGGCGGGGGTCGTCTGCTGGCGGCCAGTTCTGATGGCAGGCTGGCCAGTATTTCAGCCCAGACCGGACAGTTGATCAATACTATTGATGCCGGGGGCAAGTTTTATATCGCCCCGATTATTGCCGGTAACAAGATTTTTCTTTTGGATGATAGCGCCAAGCTGATTGCGCTGAGGTAAGAAACATGCAGCCCAGTGTTGCCATTATAGGCCGTCCCAATGTCGGCAAATCCACATTGTTCAACCGGCTTGCCGGGAAAAAGCTGGCGCTTGTCGATGATCGCCCCGGTGTTACCAGAGACCGGCGTGAAGCAGAAGCCAGCCTTGGTGATCTGAAATTCACCATTATCGACACGGCAGGGCTTGAAGATGCTGATGATGATACTTTGGCCGGGCGCATGACCCAGCAGAGTGAACGCGCCATTGAGCTTGCCGATGTGGTGCTGTTCCTGATGGATGCCCGCGCCGGATTAACCCCCATGGACAAGCATTTTGCCTCGCTGGTGCGCAAACAGCCCAAACCGGTGCTGTTGCTGGTTAACAAGGCAGAAGGAGGTGCCGGGCAGTCAGGTGTGTATGAATCATGGGAGCTGGGCCTTGGCGATCCAATCCCGATTTCTGCGGCCCATGGTGAAGGTCTTGGTGATCTTTATGACATGCTGGAAAAGCATTTTGCTGATATCAAAATGGCTGAAGACGAGGTTGAAGATGATGAGGAAAACCCTGATCGTCCCTTGCGTCTGGCGGTAATCGGCCAGCCCAATGCCGGCAAATCCACTCTGATCAACGCCCTTATCGGAGAGGAACGCCTGCTGACCGGGCCAGAAGCTGGTATTACCCGCGATGCCATTTCGATAGAATGGTCATACAAGGATCGCCCGATTGCTCTTTGGGACACAGCCGGGATGCGCAAAAAGGCAAAAGTGCGTGACAAGCTGGAAAAACTCTCGGTGGCTGACGGATTGCGGGCCATCAAATTCGCAGAAGTTGTGGTTTTGCTGGTCGATGCTACAGTACCTTTGGAAAAACAGGATTTGCAGATTGCCGATCTGGTTGCCAGAGAGGGCAGGGCCATGGTTCTGGCTATCAATAAATGGGACCTGATAGAAGACAAGCCAGCCACCCTGAAAGAATTGCGAATTGAACTGGAACGCCTGTTGCCGCAAATTTCAGGAGTGCCGATGCTGACACTTTCAGCTGTCACCGGGTCTGGAATTGGCCGGTTGATGCCAGCGGTTCTGGATATTTACAAAACCTGGAACAAGCGCATCACCACAGCCCAGCTGAATAAATGGCTGGCATTTCAGGTTGAACAGCACCCGCCACCAGCACCTGGTGGTCGCCGCATCAAATTGCGCTACATGACACAGGTTCGCCCCAGGCCGCCAACCTTTGCAATTTTCTGCACCAGAGCCGATCATCTGCCCGAATCCTACAAGCGCTATCTGATCAACGGTCTGCGGGCTGATTTCAAGTTGAACGGCGTCCCCATCCGTATCCATCTGCGCTCGGGTAAAAATCCGTATGTGTGAGCAACTCAATCTTTTAACCGCAACCGCAAGTCAGGGATTTATTGTAATATCTTACCCTTTAAACCGTCACTCCTGCGAAGGCAGGAGTCCAAATGGATGGTGAAAAACTGTTCTGAACTATCCACGTGGATTCCTGCCTTCGAAGGAATGACAAATTGTTTAACTGTTAACTGTCTGATTTAAAGGGTATTTTTCATCAGGTTTCAATATATGCTTCCAAAGCACCAAGGCAAAACATGCTGAGTGCAAATAAGTGGTGCACTTTTGGGATCATTTTAACATAGGGCGAGCAAGTGTTTTCAAAATCTGAATTTGAGCAGGCAAGGGCGATTGTCTATGAGACCATGACACCAACCCTGCAATATGCCTGGCCGCTGATCAGCCAGATTACCGGCTGTGAAACCTGGGTGAAACATGAAAACCATACCCCGATTGGTGCCTTCAAGGTTCGAGGTGGTCTGGTGCATATGCGCAAAAGGCGACTGGCTGGAAAAACCGGCGGGGTAATAACCGCAACCAGAGGCAATCACGGCCAGTCAATTCCCTTTGCTGCGCGCATTGACAATATCCCGGTGACCATTGTCGTGCCTGAGGGAAACTCGGTTGAAAAGAACAATGCTATCAGGTCTTTGGGGGCTGAACTGGTGATTGCCGGTTCTGACTTCATTGAATCGGTTGAGGTGGTCAAACAGCTTGCCGATGAACGCGGTCTTGACATGCTGCCCTCATATCACAAGGACCTGGTTATGGGTGTTTCTACCTATGCCCATGAATTGTTTGATGCAGCAGGTGAGCTTGATGCGGTCTATGTGCCTATCGGTCTGGGTTCCGGTCTCTCCGGGGTTATTTCAGCGCGTGACATGCTTGGTCTTAAAACCGAAGTGATCGGGGTGGTTGCAGAAAACGCCAAAACCTATGCCTTGTCATTTGAGGCCGGAAAGGTCGTCAGTACCAATACTGCCGACAGTTTTGCTGATGGTATGGCCGTTCGCATCGCCAATGATGAGGCCGTAGCTTACATCAACAAGGGTGCGGCCCGCATTGTTTGCGTGTCAGAAGAAGAAATTGCCGAAGCAATCCGCATTTACTACCGCAATATCCACAATATTGCCGAAGGTGCCGGGGCAGCTTCACTTGCAGCCTTGATGCAAGAGAAAGACCGTATGCGCGGCAAGCGGGCAGGGGTTATCCTGTCAGGAGGCAATATTGATGCCGATAAATATCTGACTATCCTCAATGGCGGAGTTCCGGCGCCATAAGACGCCGGATCCGGTTTTTGCTGGTGATAAAACGTGCCAATCAAGGCACCATCATCAATTATTCTTCGTCAGATGCAGCCTCAGCTTCTTCTTCGCCAGCTTCTTCCGCTTCTGCTTCTTCATCTTCCTGAGCATTCAGCAGGGCTTCAGCAGCCGCCAGAGCCTTGTATTCATCATCTTCATCAGCTGCAGTCAGATCTTCTCCGCGTGCCTGGGCTTCAGCTTCATCCTGTGAACGTGCAACATTCACGGTAATAGTGGCTTCAACCTCTGCATGCAGGGCCAGACTGACTTCAAATATACCAATGGTCTTGATCGGAGCGGCCAGTTCAACATGGTTACGGGTGATGGAAATGCCGGTTTCGGCAACAGCTTCGGCAATATCTCTTGGTGATACAGAACCATAAAGCTGACCACCTTCGCCAGCCTGACGAATAAGAATGAAGCTTTCGCCATTCACCTTTTCCGCATCAGTGCTTGCAGCTTTTGCCATTTCGGCATTTCTTGCTTCCAGCTCGGCCCGCTGGGCTTCAAACTTTTCCTTGTTGGCCTTGTTGGCGCGCAGGGCTTTTCCCTGTGGCAGCAGGAAATTGCGGGCATAACCGTCCTTGACAGTAACGATTTCGCCTAGATTGCCGAGCTTGCCGATACGCTCCAGTAAGATTACATCCATTTGATTTCTCCTTTTAAGTGTTATTCAGTTGTTTGATTGTTGTTTTTGCGAATGTTTCCATTCGCATCGAAAAGTGCCAGTAAAATCAGCGGCAGTGCTATCAGCCAGTTAAAGATCAGCAGCATTGCATACAAGACTGTCAAAAATAATGTGCGGGCCGGATGTTTTGCCAGCAGCCCATGCACAACAGACAGCCCGGAAACAATGAAAGCACTGGCAAAGGCTCCTGCTGCTCCAAGTGCCATCAGCCCGGCAATTCCTGGCAGGAAATATGCAGCTATCATGGTGATAAACAGCACAAATACCGAGTTTTTCGGAAATGTCATTCTGCCAAAATCCGCCCATGGGCGCAGCAACTTTTGCTGTTTTGACAAGATAGCGATTGCCAGACGCATATTCAGCACCGATGACATAAGCCACAGGGCTGCTGCAACCACCGGCATCATCTTGACCAGTAATGATACAAATTGCTCTTTTGGAAATTCCTGACCGGCAGGCATCTGGCTTTCAATCGCTGTGAAAGTTTCCTTGGCAATGCTGGCCAGAAATTCATGATAGGCTTTAATGTCAGTACCAATCGACAATATGGTCAGTGCAACCGCCAGTGAGGCAATTGCAGCCAGCCACAAGACCATTCGCCCTTCCGGGTACCACAAGACATCGCCAATGCTGGTTTCGCCCTCATTGTGAACCCCGCCAGCCGGGCGGTTGAGCAGTGCCAGTCGTGAAATGACAATTGGTGCCAGTGCTGCGGTCAAAAGATAGATTATTGGTGGCCAGAAGCCGCTGAAAATCAGCATTGATATGGCCGCCCCGACAAGCGAGGCCAGAACCGTGCTGGTTGGACCATAGGAAAACCCTGTCAGAAACAGGGGCAGGGGGCTTAGATACACCAACAGGGCAGTTATCAGCGATGGCGACAAAAACATCGCCTGCAGTGCCGCTGATGCAGCACCTGCCAAAATTGCTGAAATTATCCACCTAGCCATCTGGCTGTCCCTCACCCTTAAAGGATGGGTTAGAGGCGGATCACAGGCCCGCCCCAACCGGTTTTAGTTAAAAGCTTTGAAAAGCTCTATTTGATCAGGAACGGCAACAGGCCCAAAAAGCGTGCCCGCTTGATAGCTTTTGCCAGTTCGCGCTGTTTCTTGGCTGAAACCGCAGTAATACGGCTTGGTACGATCTTGCCGCGTTCTGAAATATAGCGGCGAAGCATGCGAACATCCTTGTAGTCGATCTTTGGTGCATTATCACCAGTGAAAGGACAGGTTTTTTTACGTCTGAAAAAAGGACGGCGTTGAGGTGAACCCATTATTTGTCTCCTTCTGCTGGCTTGTCACCGCGGGGCGGGCGTCTGTCATCACGGCGCGGTCCACGAGCCGGGCGGTCATCACGCATCATTGCAGATGGTCCTTCTTCATGTTCATCAACCCGCAGGGTCATGAAGCGGATAACATCATCGCTGAGGGTCATCTGGCGTTCCATTTCAGCAACAACTGCATGTTCTGCATCAATGTTCATCAGGATAAAGTGAGCTTTGCGGTTTTTCTTCACCTTGTAGGCAAGTGGTTTCAAACCCCAGTTTTCAACCTTGCATATTTTGCCTTCACCATCGGTGATAACTGCTTTGAATTGTTCGGTAAGCGTTTCCACCTGCGAAGATGAGGTGTCCTGGCGAACCATAAATACATGTTCATATAGTGACATGTGTCCAAAGGCCTTTCATTTGAGTTACTTTCATTCGTTTCAAACAACCCCGGCGCGAAGCCTTTTCCGGACCTTCAAAAGGCCCAAAAAACGAAATTTCCGAAAGAGCGGAGACACGGGAAGCCGGTGATAAAACCTGTCATGCACTAAATTAGGGCACAACCTTCCTTTCAGCCCCCAACCGGAAGCCGCTTGAACGGGTGGTTTATACAGAATTTGCAAGATTGTGCAAGCACATTGTTTTCTGTACGGTCCTGGGATGAATATTCACCTGCCAGACCCGGCCAATATGGCATTTGCCCTTATCATTTTTTCTGCTGCTATCCATGCCGTTTACAATGCCATGATCAAGGCGGCAAGAGACATTTTGATAGCCCGCATGCTTATGGCTCTTGCTTCCAGCATATATATGCTGCCCTTCACCTTTCTGGTGCCCTTGCCTTCATTAAAACTGTTTGGACTTTTATGCCTGACGGCGCTGGTACATTTCATCTATCAGATGTTTCAGGTTGGCGCCCTTAAAATGGCAGATTATTCACTGGCCTATCCGGTTTCGCGCGGCACCGCCCCGCTGGTGGCGGCATCTTTCATTCCCTTGGTGCTTGGTGATCAGATCAGCATCGCCCAGTTTGCCGGAATAGCCATAATTTCCTTATCTATTCTGGCCATGGGCATCATGGCCCCAAAGGGCAACCTTTTAGGCCTGTTATTGTCGGTTTGTACCGGCATAGCCATTGCCGCCTATACGATTATTGACACCAAGGGCATGCGCATGCCGGATAATCCGCTTACCTTCCTGGTCTGGTTTTTCATCTTTGATTCAATAACCATAAGCAGCTGGACATTTTTCAAACATCGCAAGCGTCTCAAATCAGCTTTCTGGCATGAATTGCCGCGCGGTGCCCTCAATGGTCTTTTGGGTATCGTTACTTTCGGCTCGGCATTACTGGCATTTCGCTATGGCAATGCAGCGGTGATGGCGGCATTGCGCGAGACAAGTGTGTTGTTCGCATTGCTTATCGGATATTTTTTCCTTGGCGACAAACCGGGAAAGCTGCGAATTATTTCGGTTCTGTGCCTGATTGCCGGGGTTATCATGATCAAGACGAGCACAATCGGATAGTTCGGATTTGATCTTCCCGATAAACTGTAAGGAAGTGATTTTCAGATATTGTCATTAGCTGTATTTTGACAAATCAGGTACGTGGCATATGACACAACAGCTATTTGGCCAATATGGAGTGAACAGTCAGCTTGCTTCTGGCACTGTATCGGCTCCGGCCATCCCCGATGGCAATGAACAGACAAAACCATCTGACAAAAAAGCTTTCAACCCGCTGTCATTTCTCAAATCAGATGAACCTGAAATAGAAATAAATCTTGGTATCAGACAGGCATATGAACCAGATAAATCCCTGTTCATAATCATTATATTATGGATGTTTCTTGGCGGGTTTGGTGCCCATCGCTACTATCTTGGTCACAAGAAACTTGGCCGCCTGTTTTCCATGTCCGGTGCAATCGTCGCCTATCTTTCGGTAACCGCCCTCATAACCAGTTCCACCGGCGGCTCACTGGGTGGTGGCATCTCGACCATAGTGGTCTGGGTCGGGTTTTTCATATGGACAATTGTCGACGGCATTTACGTAATCATCCGCAAAATCACCTCTGGCTGAGACACTGACAGATTACTAGCATGGACCAAGCCGGCCTTGTTCATGATTTTGGCCGCGCCACCCAGATTCCAGCAAGAATTGTTGCCCCGCCCACGAACTGCATCAATGACAGGCTTTCTGATAATATCAACCAGCCAAACAGTGCCGCCAGCATGGCTTCAATGAATATTACCAGTGAGGAAAAGGCGGCAGGCAGGGTACCGAGCGCCACCGATAACATTCCCTGACCACCGGCATGTGACACTATTCCAAGAGCAATCAGTGCCATTATGCCCTGCGCACCATGCGGGATAATGGTTGCTTCAAAGCTCATTGCAATGACAAACAATATCAGCATGGTAACAATGGTTGAGGCAAAAATAACATGTCCGGCCCCATCCTTGCGCCGCGCTACCCTTACCACCAGAAAATAGGCCCCAAAAAACAGTGAAGTTGCCACACCATATATGTCACCAATCAGCCTTTCAGGCGCAAATGAATAGCTTGAACCAATCAGAATGCCAGCCCCGGCAATACAGATGATCAGCCCTATTACAGTATTGCGCCCCACTTTTTCACCAATCAGCCAGCCGGAACCCAGCACCACCCATACCGGGGCCATGGTGGCCAGAAATGTGGCATTGGCAACAGTGGTATTGAGGATCGACAAATGCCAGAAGAACAGGTCACCGGCAAATATTGCCCCGGCCAGCCAGATGGCACCTGAAGCTTTCCAGATGGTTTTATGAGAAAGGCCAGCCCGTTTGGCCTCGATCGCTGCCCACAGCCACAAAACCGGCAGGGCCAGCAGCACCCGCCAGAAGGCAGAAGCAAATGGTCCAACATCGGCAAATCTGACAAATACCGGGGAAATACCCATGGCCGCTGCGCCCAGCAACAGGGCTGTCATGGCAATGGTGAATGACAGGGGAGCTTTGCTGGCGGGGGCGGCCATCAGCTGTTACAGTTTCTGCAACAGGTCGACCCGGTTCGGATTGTAAAAATGCGCTCCGTCCTCCTGTAAATGCTGCTCAAACTTGGCCTTGACCTTGGCCAGAATTTCATCGGTCACATCATAATCATTATAGCTCAGACCCATGAATGTCTGCTTGAAACGATCAAAATTCCGGTAAAGCCGGTGATTATTATAAAAAATCTGTTTAACCAGTGCGAACCTTCCATCATCAACCGCGCCCTTGATAGTAGCAAATGCTGCTTCGCGCATTTCTTTTTCATCATGGAAAATACGCCAGATCTCATCCAGTTCACCATCATATACCGGTTCGGTAAAATAGGCATAACCGCCCGGTTTCAAGACCCGGTGAACCTCATTCATCGCCTTTGCCATAAGC